>JAMJFU010000100.1 GCA_023544525.1 Anaerolineae bacterium
AGCTCAACGCCCAGCCCGACCAGGTGGTACAGGCCGGCTGCCGGATCCAAACCATCCACCTCGACGCCGGCCAATGTGATCCAGTCCTCAGCCAGGATCTCGGCTTCAGAAGGAACGTCGTGATCCGTCAGCGCCACAAAGCTGTAGCCACGGCTGTGATACCAATCCAGGACCTCGTCAGGAGAGAGACAGCCATCCGAGGCGGTACTGTGGACGTGCAAGCAGCCCTTGTACCATTCACCGGGTTGGGCGAAGGGATTCCGATCGTCCATTGGCAGTCGCCCTACCCCCCACGGCGCCGGAAGACACGTTCCAGGAAGGATCTTCCGGCTTCCGCGTCCTCGCGATGGGACACCGGCTGGCCGAACCGGCCGCCATAGGCCTGGTGGCCGTGGCCCAGCACGAGAAACGCCCGCGGATCCGCCTGGGTCACCACACGCTTCAGCTCACGTGCGTGCGGCCGGCTCACCGTGCAGAAGAGAATGGCATGCCGCGCCCTGCTGTACATTCCCTGTGCATCCCAGGCGGTGACGCCCAGGTGCATCTGCACCAGGACGGCCCGCGCCACGGCATCTGGGACATCTGTGACAATAAAGGCAGTGCGCACAACACTGGGACCTTCCAGCACGTAATCCGCAGCGAGTCCCCAGACAAAGATAGTGATCAACGCGTAGAGCGCCCGTTCCCAGCCAAAGACGAGCGCCGCGACCAGGACCACACCCCCATCCGTGAACAGGTAAATCTGGCTGACCGGGATGCCTGTCCTCATCTGCAGAACGCGGCCCAGGATGCTGGTGCCAGCAGGAGAACCGCCGCCGCGGTAGATCAGGCCCGTCGCGATGCCACCCAGTACGCCGCCATAGAGCGCGTTGAGCAGCAGGTCCGAGGTGAGACCAGCGGCAGGCATCCACAGCGCCAGGACATCGACAGCCACGCTGTACAGGAGCGTGGTGTAGAGGACTGAGCCAAGGAAGCGCAGACGCCCCAGGTATCGGAAGCCCAAGCTTGCCAGGGGGACGTTCAGGGCCAGCATGGTCAGTCCAATTGGCCAGCCGGTAAGCTCATTGATGATGATGGCTGTGCCGGACACCCCTCCCGGTGCGATTCGAGATGGCACCAGGAAGAGGTTAAGGTTGACTGCCGACAGAAGGGCTCCGCCGGTCAACAGCGCATAGCTAAACAACACGGTCCGGAAGTCGGCTATCCTTGTCACAGGGACTCCTCCCCACATTTGGGAGATCGTCTAGCTAGCTCACGCGCCCAAGACTCAGCAAGTCTGGCGTTCAGATGCCTTGAAGGGGAGCACTTGACACAATCTGGCTCGATAGCCGCGCTGGCTTGTCTCGACCGATCCTCATGTTGCCAGTAATCTTTGCCTACGCGCCGCGCTAGTCTACGCGGACACCTTGTTTGCGGAGTGTGTCCTGGACCCGCCCGACGGAGACTTGGCCACACTTCACGCCGTCCCGCACTGAGACAGCGGCGGCCACGCCGGCTCCCTGGCCTGTCACCGCACAGCACATCATGTTTCGCATCGCCGCGTGCGAAATTCTGTCCCCCGCAACACAGCGGCCTGCGACCAGAAGGTTCTCCACCCCCTGTGGCACTAGGCAGCCGTACGGGATCTGAAAGTATCTGCCCGTAGTCGGCAGGATCAGCAGGCCATAGCCATCCAGGAATTCCGGAAAGATCCCGATCGAGTCCTTGAAACGAGCCTGCTCTAGGACGTCCCGTTCGGTCATAGAGTATCGGCCCACGATCTTCCTGGAATCGCGGGTGCCCAGGGTCATGCCAAAGTTCCTGAGCTTGGCGTTCTCGAATCCGGGCGCATAACATCTCAGCGCTTCCAGGGCCAGGAGGACTTGTTGCCGGCCGTCCATCTCCGCCCGGGTGAGATCCCAGACGTCAGTGCAATCATAACCCAACATATAGACCATGTTGAGGCTCGTGGCCTCCCCAGCCTCGGTAAGCGTGCTCCAGGTACCCGCGATGCTGGTGAGATGCTCTGGGATCACACCCTCTGATCGGGCCCGGTCAAACGGCTCCTGCAGATAGGGAGTGAACAGATGGTCTTCCTTGCCCGTCGTCTTTATCCGCCAGTCCTTGCCCCAGTCGGAGAAGGTGGAAGGGTGTTCCCGCACATATTCAAGGAACCGATCCCTATCCACCCCCGCGCAGGAAAACATGACTGTCACGCCCATCATGTCATCCTTGGGTGTCTGTCGACAGGGAGCCCCGGCGCGGTAGGCAATGTCCGCATCACCGGTCGCATCGACCACCCGCTCAGCGAGGATGGCCTGCCGGCCCGATTTGCTTTCGGTGACAACGGCCCGGATGGTGTCGTCCTCCATGACCACGTCCACGGCCAGGCTGTGAAGGAGCGGCACGATTCCTGCTTCCTGCACTAACTTGTCCGCTACCACCTTGAACAGTTCTGCGTCTAGGGCTTCACCCCGAGCCCGGCGAGCTTTGTGGGACGCGCCCAACTCCCTGGCCCGGCGCTCGAACTCGGCGCCAATGCCTCCTGCCTCGACCGTGTCCTCATGGCGGTACCAGGCGATGCCCTCCACGCCGACCTGGGTGATGACGCCCCCGAAACAGCCATAGCGATCCACCAACACCGTCTCCGCGCCGGCACGGGCAGCGCCGAGCGCTGCTGCCAGGCCACCGGGCCCACTTCCCACGACCAGGACCTCTGCTTCTGCCACAACAGGAACGGTTCGAGCCGCCTCCCTGATCTGCTTCATTGGCATGTGCCTTCTGCCCTCCTCTCCCCTGGTATCACGCCCTGCCAGCTGCACATTGCAGGTGCCACGCCGGCAGCCTGTTTACCGGCATCCACAGCGCCAGCGCTGTCGCGCCCCCGAAAAAGCTCCTGGCATCCAGGAGCAACGTACGGTCTCCGGCGCCGCAGCCAGGACGGCGCCCAGACCCACCGGTCCACCCCTGGCTACAACGATGTCATACACCGCACCGCCGGCCGGGATTCCCGCCGCTAGCTTTGGCCTGGACCGCATACTCACGGTGCCTCGCATCCACCCACCTATCGCCAGCGGATCAATCTTGCCACTTCCGTGGCCGCCTTGAAGCAAAGCTCCAGGGAATTCGCCATGGACAGAAAGCCTGTTATCTCAGAGGAGGTGCCTGGGCAGCGATTCCGCCCAGTACTTTGTAAAGTGCAGGGCGCCATTGACCCTTACGGCCAGCTCAATCGTTATGTGAAAGTCTGTGGCGGTGGCCTGGATCGCCACATCGGCACAGGCCTCTGTCTCGTGAAGGGGGCGAACAAGGCGAAAGACGTGACGTGCCCGCGCTGCAGCGTCAGCCGGCTGAGCAGGGTCTAACTCGAACGTAGATGAGGACTGGCGCTCGATGACGGCTGTGTCGCTGATGCGCCAGTCCGCCCCGAATCGCAGGTCGACCGTTGTGCGGCCGGTGAGCTGGTCCCGGCCAACATGCCATTTCGACCGAAGGGTCGCGTCGGAATGACGGCTCACTGACTTCGGCGAGGGCTGGAACTCGGGTGGCGGCGCACTGCCCAGCACCGGGACGACGGGCAGGACCAGCCGGGAAGGTCGCTGGGCACCCCGGTAGACACGGTTCTTTGCGGGCTGCGGCGTCGGCCATACATTGGGCCAATCCGCACTGGCAATGCTCAGTCGGACCCGGTGGCCCTGGGCGAATACCCAGCCCGTGCAATCGATGGGGATGTCCAGCGCATAGAGCTCTCCCGGTACCAGCAGCTGTGGATCACGGAGAGACTCGCGGCGGGTCGCGTTCAACATCCCCTTCGCAACCAGGTGCGACACCCCGTCAGGTGCCACGTCGCTGAGGCTCACCGCAAAACCGATCACCGATGCAGAGGACGAAACGTGGAGCACCGCTCGTGGCCAACCCAGCATGCAAAGATCTTGCTCCAGCGGCGGCGTAGTATAGACTAGCGAAAGGGCTTCGTCCGGCCTCTGGTCGCCAGGCAGGCCGAAGGGTATTCCGCCAGACCACAAACCACCTGCCACGCCGACAGTAGGGTCATACTCAAAACTGTCAGCCCCGTCCTGGCTCGCCACATCCTCCGCCAGGGCACCGTCTCTGCCGAGATAGAGGACCTTCTCGGTGCCCCCCGGCGGCGGCCACTCACGTTCCGCCCGCCATGTGCCCAGCGTATCGAGACGATCCACCACCGGCGGTTGGTAGTGCTGCATATAGACCACAATGGGCGGCTCGTCCATGATCCCGGTATCCACACCTTTGCACCAGTGATCCAACCAGCGTACGACCTCCCGCACATAGTCGATGCGGGGCCCAGGGACGGCCGCATCGGGCAAAGCATGGTTCCACGGCCCAACGAGCACCTTGCGGGGAACTTCCAAAGCCTGATAGAGCCGCAACGGCGGATTGGGATAGCCATCACGCCAGCCACCGATCAAGAAGGCGGGGCAGCGGATCAGGTGGGGCGTGTCCCGGACAGATCCCTGCCTCCAGTACGGGCCGTCGGTCTGATGCCGGTACCACCTCAAAAGGTAAGGGTCACTCTCATGGAGATGTTTCTCCCATAGGCGTGCCCAGTCACTGCCGGACCACTCAGGGTGCGGCGGAAGCGCATTCCGGGCTACCATCTGGCCGCCATAGTGGGCGATGTCGTAGTACATGCGCAACAGGCCACCCCGATAGTGGCAATCGTCAGTATAGCGGTCGTCGGTGAAATCGATGGGGATGATACTGGTCAGATGGGGCGGAGCTAGGGCCGCGACTTGGAGGGCCGTGAAGCCGCTGTATGAGATGCCCATCATGTTCACGTGGCCGTCGCACCAGGGCTGCTGGGCCAGCCATTCGACGGCATCGTAGCCATCCTGCTGTTCTTGCCGGGTGTACTCGTCGCTGCTGGCACCCTCCGATGCACCCGTGCCCCGTACGTCGACACGGGCGACCACGTAGCCCTGCTGCGGCAAGGTCAAATAGAAGCGCCGGCTGTCCAGATTGACGTCATCTTTGCGATAGGGGGAATACTCCATGACGACAGGAAAGAGCTCACCGTCGCCTTGATGTTGCGGCATGTATAGATCGGCGGCCAGGTGCACGCCCTCACGGGTCGGGATCCGTACATTCTTGATCCGTGTGACACCGTCGCCAACGGAGGCAGAGATCAGCTGGGACACAGCGCTGCTTCCTTGCCCCCCACTTCGGCGGGCAGCCGCACGCTCAGGACAACCGATGCCCAAGACGACCATGTCCGCTACCCCGCGATAGGGATGCGAGGCAGCGCCTCGATGGTCTGTTTGTCGATCTTGAGTTGAACCAGGCGTTCTTGAATCTCGTCGATCTCGGCCACGGGAATACAGATCACCGCGTCCCCCCATGGGTGACCTTCACGCAGACAGAGATGGCTGATATGTCCGCTAGTGGGATCGATGAGGAACTGATCAACCTTGCCCACGCGTCCGTCGGTGGCCCGGACCCAGGCGCCCCGCCGAACGGCCAGTTCGCCAGGTGGAATGGCACGGATCTTCTTGTCGACAACACGCATCGCTGGGCTGACGTACGGCCAGAGTGCCGTGAGTTGGGGGTCAGTGGTGTGGTGCGGCAAATCCTTGTAGACAAACTGTGTCTGCTCAAAAGGCTCGAGCTGGCCAAACTCCTCTTTGGTTGCCCTGAGCAGGATCACCTCCGCAGCAGTCTGATCGACGAGCTGCACGGGTACCAGGCGTTCGATGCGCGTAGGCGAAGGCTCACGCACGACAAGGTGGGTGACCTTCTCGGTTATCGGATCGAGGACGATGTAACTTGACCGGCCACAGCGGCCGTCGGTGCAGTGCACGTCCACGCCCAGGGGGATCTCCATGCAGCGCCTCCTCAGTCTACTACGGATGCCAGGACGGTGTCCACGCTGATCTTGCTGCCGCTTGCTTCGTCCGCGAGGTGGCAGGCTACGTAATGGCCCGGGCGCACCGCCCGAAACTCGGGCACCAGCTTGATGCACTCCTCAACGGCCAGTGGGCAGCGCGGGTGGAACACGCACCCTGAGGGTGGATTGGCCGGGCTGGGCGGTTCTCCCTTCAGGATGAAGCGCCTTCGCCTTCGTTCCAGCTTCGGATTGGGCACCGGAACCGCCGAGTTCAGCGACTGCGTGTACGGATGAAGAGGGTCGTCGAACAGCTCGTTGCGACCTGTCAGCTCCATAAGCTTGCCCAGGTACATCACGGCGATCCGGTGGGAGATGTGCTTGACCATGCTCAGGTCGTGGGCTATAAAGAGGTAAGCCACACCCAGCCGCTCCTGGAGATCTTGCATCAAGTTAACCACCTGGGCCTGGATCGACACGTCCAGCGCCGAGATTGGCTCATCGCAGACAATGAAATCGGGATTCAAGGAGAGCGCCCGTGCGATCATGATCCTCTGTCTCTGTCCACCCGAGAACTCGTGTGGAAAGCGACGCACGTAGGCGGGATCCATGCCGACCAGATCAAGCAGCTCGGCCACCCTGTCCTTGAGTTCGCGGCTGCCTCTCTTCATGACCCGGTGGATCACCAGCGGCTCACCGATGATCTTGCCCACCGGATGGCGAGGATTGAGCGAGGCATACGGGTCCTGAAAGATCATCTGCATCTTGGGCCGCAGGCTGCGCAGCTCATCGGCGTTCAGCTGAGTGAGCTCCCTGCCCCTGAGAAACACCTGGCCCGACGTAGGCGCATAGAGTTGTAGGATAGCCCTGCCGGCCGTCGATTTGCCACAACCACTCTCGCCGACGAGGCCCAGCGTCTCATGCTGCTGGATGTCAAAGTCGATGCCATCCACAGCCTTGACCAGCCGCACCTGGCGGCCGAGAAATCCACCGGCGACGGGAAAGTGCTTCTTGAGATTTACTACCCGCACGAGTGACCCATTACTGGACATCCCGTGGCCTCCCTTCCTCGAGGTTGTAGAAGCAAGCCGCCTGGTGCCGGACAGCCACCGGGATGAGAGGCGGGATCTCCTCCCAGCAACGCTCAAAGGCATACTCACACCGCCAGGCAAAGGGGCAATGTTCCAACGGGATCAACAGATCGGGCGGCGAGCCCTGAATACTGACCAATCGCCTCGATTCTCTGGCATCGATCCGGGGTAACGCACCCAATAGCCCGACGGTATAGGGATGCTGTGGGCTCTCGTACAGATCATCCACTTGGGCGATCTCGGCCACACGGCCGCCATACATCACCAGCACGCGGTCGGCCAGCCCGGCCACGACGCCCAAGTCGTGAGTGATCCAGATCACCGCCACCCCCAGGTCCTCTCGAAGCCGCCGAAATAGTTCCACGATCTGGGCCTGGACCGTCACGTCGAGGGCGGTGGTGGGTTCGTCGGCGATGATGATCTTGGGCGTGCAAGAGATGGCGATGGCGATCACGACTCGCTGGCGCATCCCGCCGGAGAACTGGAAGGGATAGGACTTGTAGCGCAGTTCCGGGTCGGGGATGCCGACGCTGGACAGCAGCTTGATGGTCCGCTGCCTGGCCTGCTCGCGCGTGATCGACAGATGTTTTGTCAGCGTCTCGGCGATCTGTTCGCCGATGGTCAAGATCGGGTTGAGCGTAGAGATGGGGTCCTGGAAGACAAAGCCGATCTGGCCCCCTCGCACGTCCCGCAGATCATGGACCGACATCTGGAGCAGATCGCGGCTGCCCTCGGGCGTGGTAAAGATCGCCTCACCGCTCTCAATCTTGCCGGGCGGGGTGGGAATCAGGCCCAGCAGGGACATCATGGTCACACTCTTGCCGCTCCCGCTCTCGCCCACGATGGCCAGGGTCTCCCCCTCTTCGAGGTCAAAGCTGACGCCGTTCACAGCGTGCACAACCCCGTCCAGGGTGTAGAACTTGGTCACCAGGTCCTTGACTTCCAGAACAGACATCTGGTACCTCCTCCTACTTTCTGGAGCGCCGCAGGCGCGGATCCAGCACGTCCCGGAGCCAGTCACCCAACAGGTTCATCCCGAGCGAGGTCCACATGATGGCCAGGCCGGGCCACAGGGCGATCCAGGGATAGCTGGTCAGGTATTTGCGACCGGCGTCCAACATGTTGCCCCAACTGGGCACGCTGGGGGGCACGCTCAGGCCCAGGAACCCCAATCCGGCCTCGTAAAAGATCATCCTCGACATCTCAAAGGTGGCCAGGGTGAGCAGGGGACCGATGAGATTGGGCATGATGTGATCAAAGATGATGCGCCCCGTCCCCGCTCCAGCACTGATCGCGGACTCGACGTAGCCCGACTCGCGCATGCGCAGGACCTCACCCCGGGTGACACGGGCAAAGATCGGCGCATCGGTGATGCCAAAGATGAGGATGACATTGATCAAGCTCCGGCCCAGCATCGAAGCAATGACGACCACGAAAAGGAGGTAGGGTAACGACAAGACCAGATTGACCACGGCCATGATGAACGTATCCACCCGCCCACCGCCATAGCCGGCAATGGCGCCAAAGACCATGCCCAGACCAGCCGCAATCAGCACCCCTACAAAGCCGACTGTCAGCGAGACCCGGGCCCCATAGATGAGGCGGCTGAACAGATCGCGGCCCAGATTGTCCGTGCCCAATGGGTGCGCCCAACTGCCTTCCGCGCTCCAGGCGGGCGGCATCTTGGCCGCGCGCAGGTCCTGGCCCAAGGGGTCGTAGGGCGCAATAAGCGGGGCGAAAACTGCGGCAAAGACCACTACCAAAAACATCACCAACCCGACGGTTCCGCTGCGGTCGCGCCACAAGAACCGGCCTGCGTACACGATGCGATCCCACAGGGTGCGCTCGACATCCAACATGCTATCGGCTGCGATCTGTCTAGTGGCCATAGCGGATCCTCGGATCGATGACGGCATAGGCGACATCGGTCAGCAGGTTGATGGTCAGCACGGCCAGGCTGGTGAATACGGCGATGGCCATCACCAACGGATAATCGCGCCAGCCGATGGCTTGCTCCAGCAACTGGCCGATGCCGGGCCAGGCAAAGACCGTCTCGATGATGATCGAGCCGCCCAGCATATAACCGAACTGCACCCCGATCACGCTCACCAGGGGGATGGCGACGTTTCGCAACACATGCTTGGTATAGATGATGCCCGGCTCCAGCCCCTTGCTGTGGGCAGTCCTGATAAAGTCCTCACCCCGCACCTCGAGGACAGCCGAGCGCGTCAAGCGCACCAACTGGCCCATGGTCGGCAGTCCCAGCACAAAGGCGGGCAGGATCACCGACCTCCACTCATCCCGGCCAAACGAGGGCAGTAATCCCAACCGGACCGCGAAAAGCAGCATCAGGAGCAGCCCCAGCCAAAAGTTGGGGATGCTCTGGCCCAGCAGAGCCAGCAAACGCCCCACCGAATCCACCGCACTCCCGGGATTGAAGCCACCCACCAGGCCCAGCGGGACGCCGACAAGCATCGCAAACAGAATGGCCGTAGCGGCCAGATGGACCGTGGCTGGCAGGCGCTGCAACACCAGGTCCAGGGCCGGCGACTTGAAATGCAGCGATCTACCAAAGTCGCCCTGGAGGACGCCCAGAAAGTAGTCGCCGAACTGCACGAGCAACGGCCGGTTGAAGCCCATCTCCTCACGGAAGGCTTCCACCGCCGCAGCACTTGCTTCGCGGGGCATCATCAGGCGTGCCGGGTCACCGGTGATGCGGACCAAAAAAAAGACCAGCACCAGGACCCCTATGAGCAACAAGAGGGACTGCCCCACTCGCGTCAGAAAGTAACGTTGCATTCACACCTCCTCCTGCGCTGTGTCCAGGTGGTCACGCGCCCCCTTTCACACCCGTAGACCTCCAGATAATTCACAAGCAACTGCAGGGAGAGTGGGAGGATGGATCTTTGCCCATCCCCCCACCGTCCTGTTGAGGCTAGGATAGGTTGGCTCCTAGTCCTCGATGGCGACCCAGGTATTCATCAACCAGTAATCCTCCGCGCCGCGAGGATGGTAGTTCTGCACGCGGGTGTTGGCTGCCTCGAAAGTCATCAACTGGTAGAGGTAGATGAAGGGCGGGTTCTCCTGCATGTAAACCTGAAGATCCTCGTAAAGCTGCTTGCGCTCATCAAAGTCGATGGCCTGGGCGATGTTCTCCAGGTACTCGTCGATCGTCGGGTCCGACCACGCGGAGTAACTGGCGTCCCAGCCACCCAGCGCCCCAACGAGGCGGTTGTAGGCCTCGCCCTGAGGAGAGGACCAGCTATCCCCAAACAGCGGCGGCAGCTGCTTTTCGGCCTCCAGGTCCCAGTACTGGCCCGACTCCATGATTTCAAGATTGGTCTCGATGCCCACGCCGGACAGATAGCCCTGGATCGCCTCGCACACCTGCTCGAAGAAGATGTAGGCGCCGGCCGGGCAGGCAAAGTCCATCTCAAAGCCATCCGGGTAGCCGGCCTCGGCGAGCAGCTCCTTGGCCCTGTCGGGATCGTAGGGGAAGGGCTCTACGGCACCGTAGCCCATCTCGCCTTCGGCGACAAAGCCGGGCGCACGCTGGCCAAAGCCCGAGTGGAGCGCGTCGATGATGGCATCGACGTCGACGGCATAGTTCATCGCCTGCCGGACGAGGGGGTCCTCCGTCGGCTGGCCCACCCCGGTGGTCAGGTTATTGAAAGCGATATAGTAGACGCGGGTGGATGGGTAGCTGATCACTCGGACGTTGGGCGCGCCGAGCAGGCTCTGCGCCTCCTCCGAGCTCAGCCGCCCCACGACGTCCACCTCGCCGGTCTGGATGGCCGCCGCGCGGGTGGCGGACTCGGGAATGGGCCGGAAGATCAGGTTCTGGACCTTGGGCATGCCCTCGCGCCAGTAGTTGGGATTGGCCTCCATGGTTATGTGGTCGCCCTTGACCCATTCCACAAACATGAAAGGACCGGTGCCGATGGGGTGCTCCAAGAAGGCCTCTTCCCCGACCTCCTCGTAGTACTGGGGTGGGAGGACAACCCAATACTCGGCCATCAACCGCAGGAACAGGGCATCGGGCTCGGGCGTGGTGATCTTGACCGTGTAGTTGTCGATCTTTTCCACCGAGTCTGCCCTCTCCAGGTAGTAGCTGTATTCATAGCCGGCATTTGCTCCCCGCTCCCAGGTGAGCACAACAGAGTCGGCGTTGAAGGGCTCGCCGTTGTGAAAGACGACATCGTCGCGGAGGTAGAAGGTGTATTCCCTGCCATCCTCCGAGACATCAAAGTCGTAGGCCAGGGCCGGTTCGAGCTCGCCGTCGTCGTTGATCCACAACAGAGAGTCCCACAGCTGCGTCGAGGCGTTGGCAGCCTGGCGCTCGGCGGCCTGAATGCGGTCGATGGAGTTGGGGAAAGTGGACAGGGCCATGGTCAGCGTACCTTCGGGCCCTGCCGGTGCGGGCACCGCGGTGACCTCTTTGACAACCTCTTTCTCAACCTCTACAGTCTGAACGACTTCCTTTTCGACTTCGACCGTCTCGACCACGGTCTTTTCGACCTCGACCGTCTGTACGACGGTCTGGGGTTCCGGTGTGGGACCGCAGGCCACCAGCAGGCTGAGCACCACGAGAATGGCGAATACGCCAAACCACTTACCTCTCATTACTCTTCCTCCTTTTTCTAGTCGTCCCAAATTTTGTACTTTCCTTCACTGGAAATGAAGCACCTGGAAGCCTATGGGTCGTTGCTCACCTCCTTTCCAAGTCAGGGAGAGATACTGGATCTCTCCCTCGCCGTCCAGGGCCGAGCCCTGACCAGCATCCAAAGGGCTCTCTGCCGAGACCCTCTAATTCACACAATCAGGCCTGGGAGCCGTGGGTGCGGGAAAACGCGCCCGCCGCTCCAGGTCATCCAGGTCCATATGGTTGCGCATATACTGCTCCGAAGCGTCCCGTGATGGCTGAAAGTCCCAGTCTGTTCTCTGGCCGCTCATCAGGGCCCGGTCGACAACGAGCCGCCGGCGTTGGCTGGCAACGACCTCCCGGCGGACGGCCTCCGGGTCCCAGAGGGCCATGACTTCATCAAAGAAGGCACGCCGCGTCTCCTCAAAGCCAGGCTCGGCGGCCAGGTTGTGTAGCTCGTCCGGATCG
>JAMJFU010000101.1 GCA_023544525.1 Anaerolineae bacterium
CCTCTTGGCTGAATGACAATACCTCCCCCGAGGATCTGCTGGCCGTGCATGACATCGGCGCCGTTGGCTACTATACCGACCGTCCCCTGCTCGACCTGGCGGGGCTGATCACGCCAGAGGTAATCCCCTTCATGACGGATGCTGAGCTCCTGATGGCGTGGATGATCGAGCAGGGTGCAGATTATGCCGTCTTTTTCCCCGACTTTTCGCCGGCCTACGCCAGGTTGGCGGCCCATGCCCAGCTGCAGCAGGTCCACTGCACAGGCTATGCCTGGACCCGCTCAACAGGACACGAGAACATGTGTGTTTACCGGGTCCTGCATCGCGACACGCCCTGATCGGACCGGACCACCCGCCAGCAGAGCCAGGCCAGGCCCCAGGTGTGCCCCGGCTCCCAATGATTCATCTCGATCCCCTGCCAACCGTCCATATAGCTTGCGAACAATCAATTGGTACGTGAAGTTGTAAAAACGCGCATAGTATGGTATACTTACGACAGTTGGCGAGCCGGGCCCCAGACCAGGCAAGCATGTTTCCTGGCAACAAGCACGGCGGACGGAGCGGCGGAGGAAAGAGAACACCATGCACAAGATCAGCGTCATGCTCATTGACGACCATCCTGTCTTCCGCCAGGGTCTGCGCCGGGTCCTGGAGAGTGAAGACGATTTAGACGTGATCGCGGAAGTGGAAGACGGCATTGAGGCGCTTGAGCTGGCGAAACAACTGGGTCCAGACGTGATGCTCCTGGACATCAACCTGCCCCGGATGAATGGACTGCAAGTCGCTCGCGCCCTCAAGGACACGGTGCTGGACGTCAACATCATCATGTTGACCGCCTACCACGACGACCAGCAGGTCTTTCACGCCATCCGTGCCGGTGCGGCGGCCTACTTCCCCAAGGATGTCAGCCCGCGCCGGCTGATCGAGGCCATCCGCCTGGTATACCAGGGCAGTTATGTCGTAGAAGACCGTGTGCTGGAAAAGGCCCAGGTGGGTGCCTGGCTCCTGGAGCAGTTCGAAGGGACTGACAGCGACTATGGAGACGATCTGAGTTCCCTGCTCGTGCCCCTGTCACCGCGCGAGATGGAGATCCTGCAGCACATCGCTCAGGGCAAGAGCAACAAGGAGATCGCCTACGAGCTGGGCATCAGCCGCCAGACAGTCAAGAACCACATGACCAGCATCCTGCGCAAGCTGGCGGTCAACGATCGCACCCAGGCAGCCATCTATGCCCTGCGGCGAGGTTGGATCCGGCTTCAAGATATCAGTTAGCGTCGTAGCGAAAGCCTGGGCCCTCCGTCCGGGGCGAGGCACGTGCAGGCGTGCCCCGGTGGGGGAAATCGGCGGAGCACGATGGCGTTATAAAGAGTGAGAGGATAGACCCAATGCCTAGGGAAGAAAACGAGCTCTCTGGCGCGGAACAGCTTCAGGCCCTGGTTCAAGAGAGCCGGAAAGAGCACGACCAGATCCAAAAAGATCTGAAAGAGATCGACGTGCTCATCCGCCAGAGCACCGCGGAGGTGGAGAAGCTGGCCCAGCGCAACGCGCAGCTCGCCAACCGCGTGCGCCAGATGGAGATGAGCCTGGAGAGTTATCCCCGCGAGGACATCAAAGAGATCTATACCGCCGGGCACGAGGCGCAGATGCGGTTATTCATGATGCGCGGGCAGCTCGAGCAGCTCCAGAACCGCCAGCAGAGCCTGGAGCAACAGAGCAAACGCCTGGGGCGCGTCGTCGAGCTCGCCAGCCAGATTGCGCCGGCGGATATCAGTGTCCGCCCGGGAGGAGCAGCCTACGGCAGCCAAAGCGATGTAGTGCGGGTCATCGAAGCCCAGGAGAATGAACGCCAGCGGCTGGCCAGGCAGATGCACGATGGTCCTGCCCAATCCTTGACCAACCTGATCCTCCAGGCCGAGATCTGTGAGCGTCTCTTTGACAACGACCCGGTCCAGGCCAGGGTGGAACTTGGGAACCTGAAGAATGCCACCAACGCGACGTTCCAGAAGGTCCGGGAGTTCATCTTGACCCTGCGACCGATGATGCTGGACGACCTCGGGTTGATGCCGACGCTGAAGCAATACGTCCAGGATTTCGAGGAGAAGAGCAAACTCTCGGCCAACTTTACGGTGATGGGGCGTGAGATCCAGCTGCCGTCCCACACAGAGGTCATCGTCTTTCGCATGATCCAGGAGCTACTGACCAACGTGCAGTCCCACGCCCACGCCTCCCACGTGCAGGTGACGCTCGACTTCCAGGACCGGCGGCTGCTGGCCAGCGTCGAAGATGATGGCAGTGGATTTGACGTCAGCGAGATCCAGGGACCGGCCCAGCAGCGCAAGGGCCTCGGCCTGGCGACGATCCAGGAACGGGCAGAGATGCTGGGCGGCGCTTTACACGTCGAGAGCCGCATTGGGCGCGGTACCAAGGTCAGGATCGAGATTCCGGTTGGCCAAAGTTAGGACATAGGTACTATTGCCAAAGCCGAGGCTATCGGCTATAATGCGAGCGTAGTTGAGTTGCACAACACTGAAGAGAAGGGAGGTGAAAGGAATGCTTTTTCTACCGCGTGAGGAAGGACAGGGATTGGTCGAGTATGCTTTAATCCTAGTTTTGATTGCGATCGTCGTTATTGCAATCCTGGTCCTGGTTGGCCCGGCCGTGGGCAATGTGTTCAGCACCATCGTGAACGCCATCTAGCGCCCAGCGACCAACCTAATCATCGTCGCAGCGGAGCCCCACTTCGGTGGGGCTCTTCTGTTTTCTGGGCCAGGACCGCCCCAGAATCCGCCTAGAACATGTTAGTACCATTAGCCTATTGTCCCGCCCTTCGATCGGGAGTACAATTGGACCAGCCTTCAGGGGCACAGTGCAGGATGGTGCCGTGCAACTCACCTCAACGTGACAATCGAGCAGGAATGATGGGGAGATGAGCAGACGAGAGCGGAATATGCAGCAAAGGTTGTGGCCTGGCCAGGCAGGCAGGAGGCACAAAGTGGATAGAGCAGGCATCAAATGGGAGGCGGAGGACGGCCAGAGCATGCTGGAGATGACCGTGGGCACGGTCTTTTTGCTGCTGATCGTACTCATCCTCTTCGAGATGGCCATGCTATTCTATTCCTACATCGCCGTCCTGAACGCGTCACGCGAGGGCGCCCTCTTTGCATCCAGCCATCCGGAGCTTGCCAGTGATGTAAGCAGCCCCTACTACGCCACCTATCTGGAGATCACCCGTGCCGAGGCCAACGCCGCCGGTTTGGTCGCCGATGAGACCTTCCTGGTGATCGACCGGCCCGAGTTGTTGGAGGGCAGCGCAGAACCGCTGGACCCGATCATGGTGACAGTGCACTACCAACTGATCAACCCGACCCAGGGCATCATTCTGCCGGTCCTGGGGCGGATGGGGCTCTTCCAGAGCGCGTGGATGTCAGCCGCCACCAGGATGCCGATCCGCTGACGGTGGCAGGAGTGAGAGGACGAATGTTGACCGCAAGGAAGAACAAACAGAGCCTTTCGGCGGGGTCTCGTTCCGGTGCAGAGGGCCAGAGCCTGACCGAATTTGCGCTGACCATGCCGCTCCTGATCGGGCTGCTGGCCGGGATCATCGGTCTGGCCTGGGTGGGCTTTTCCTACGTGAGCATCACCAGCGCCGCGCGCATGGGTACACGGTTTATGGTCACCTACCCATCCCCTCCAGAGGGTCCGATAGATGCCAGCAGGTTTTCGACGGAAGATGAAGAAATCACGCATATGGTCACCAGTACAATGCCCTTTCTGGATTGGCGAAAAGCCCAGATCACCATTGGCCCAGAACCCGCGCAGCGGGTCGTCAGCCTCAGTAATCCGACCTACCTCTGGGTACAGATTACCTATCCTGTCGATTTGCCGACGATCAAGATCCCGTTGATCCTGAGCGAGGGCTCCATGGTCCTGCTGGGGCCCATTGAGCTGCGGGCCACCTCGCGTATGCGCCTGGACTGAGGGAGCCAGGCGTGAGGCTGCCCGTTGGTACAGCTAACTGTGTGCAGAACAGGTGTCGGGTGGTAGATGACATACGCCCAGCCTGGATAAGTGAGAGGAGGGAGGGGTAAGATGTTCCAAGAAGACAACGAACGAGGACAATCAGCCGTAATCATTGCCTTTGCCGTCATGGTCCTCCTGGCGCTGGTCGCGCTGGTGGTAGACATTGGAAATGCCTATGCCCACCGGCGTCTCGTACAGAATGCCTGCGACGCATCCGCTCTAGCGGGAGCCCGGAAGTTGGCGGATGACAGGGTACACAACAAAGTCACCCATAAGATGGTACTGCGGGAGATCAACGAATACGCTGAGCGGAACGGCCTGGACCCGGCCACCGTTGACGCCTGGTTCATTGATGCTGTCGGGGAACGCGTGAGTGTAGTGTACGACGTAAACAGCCGCGTTCCCCACGATGCGCAGGGCGTGGAGGTAGCTGGCGATCTGCCCTTCAGCACCTATTTTGCCCACCTGCTGGGGTTTGACACCATGCAGGCCAGCACCAATGCCATGGTGTGGGTCCTGAAAGGTCTCTGCAGCGATGCAGGTCTGTTCCCGGTCGTCGTGTCGACCAGCACATTCACCGAAACTACCGGAGGTGCTCCCATCATAGGCAAAGTCTATACACTGTGGGACCACGACGATAAAAACCTTCCTGGCAACTTCGGCTGGCTATACTGGGTCGACGGCGAAGGTGTGAATCACTGCCCGGATGACTGCCCCCAGGGTCCGCAGACCACCGTGCTGGGGCCGAATATCTTCAACGTTAGCCGCAGCGGGGAGTGGACTGTGACGCAGGAGGTCCATGGTGCCGTTGGGGTGAATTTTCAGCCTGTTCTTGACGAATTGGAGCCTTACGTCACCTGGGAGGATCCACCCAGGGAGGATGAGGACATAGTCTACATTCCCTTGTACGATTCTGCCACAGGTACTGGCAACACAGCCACATACCACATCACCAGTTTTGCCGCCTTCCGGCTGGTCTGTGCGTATAGCAGCCAGAGCCATTATATCGAGCGCGAGACGGGCGATTGTGCTGAGTGCAATACGGGTAGCTCCGACGACAAGTGCATACGCGGAGAGTTCCTGAATGCGGTCACCAGCGTACCTGGGCAAGACGGATGCACGGACACCGGGCTTAGCTTTGTTACCTTCCGCCGGCCAAAGTCGGCGGCACCTTAGGAACCCCGTTACCATAAGGTGTGCCTGGATAGAGCCACCAGACACACAGAGAATCTGTTAGCCGGCTGCATCGGAGAGCACGAAACAGGATATGGCGAGTATGGCGAAACAACCGCTGAGACGCGGTCCAGGAAATGCCCGTAAGGTGTTGGGAGATCGAAAAGATGGCCAGTGCGAGGCTGTCTGGGCAAAGACTGAGCGAGGGTTGGTGGAATCTCCAAGCCTCGCTCAGGGGCCATTCAGGCAGGATAATGAGCAGCCCCCGCCGGCTTACCCTCGCTTGTTCAAGCGAAGGCGAGTGACAGACAGCGTGAAGAGATCTCAGAAGTGCAGCAAAGGTGGATCCAGCCGCTGGCCAGCATCCCGACAGCTGGCCTTGTCTCTGGTCCTGGGGCTGCTCGGCGTGTGCATTGTGTCCGTCGCAGCTCACGCCTATGTGGTGAGGCGGATCGAGACTACCCTGGACGACTTTTACACCGGGACCTTCCTTTACACCGGCTTACTCGACATCCCAGGCGAGGGCATCGACAGCGTCCAGCTCATGCCGATCGGGCTTACCGGTAACTGGCAGCTGTCTGCCAATCAGCTACCTCAAGCGTTGGTCGACCTGGCAGCAGTCGGTGGCAATGATCGGATCTATGTCATCGGGGGCACGAACGAGTCCACGTATACTACTCAGCAGGTGTACTCAGCCCAGATGAACCCAGAGGGCGACACTAGCCCCTGGCGCGCAGAGAGTCCTCTGCCTGTCCCCCTGGCAGGTGCCGCCGCGGTCTTCCGTGCCGGAAGCAGCGATACGTCCGCTCTGTACGTCATTGGTGGGTATGATGACGATTTCTCTTCTTTGGATACAATCTACCACGCAGCAGTCCAGAACGACACCGGAGAGGTTGGCACTTGGACCGAGCTCGGCCAAACCCTTCCGGTACCCTTGCACTACGTGTCAGCAGTCCAACACGAGGGCAGCATCTATATCATAGGAGGGTACAGCAGCCAGAGCACTCCAGAGGCACGCAACACCGTGTATTATGCTTCCATCAACCAGGACGGGTCGCTTGGTGCCTTTTCCCAAACCGAGGCGCTGCCGCAGGCTCTCTTCAACAGCCAGGCCGTCGTGTACCACGGCGAGTCTGCCGACACCCTGTACGTCATCGGCGGCTGGAATGGGCAGACAGCGAGCATTCAGGTCTACTTCGCCGACTTTTTGGAAGGCGGAGAACTGACCGGGTGGACAGCGTCCCAAGGTAGCCTGCCTGTTCCCCTGTGGGGTCATGGCGGTGCGCTGGTCCACGGGACAGAGATTCTGGTGACAGGCGGGATCGCCGACTCAGTCGACCCCATCACCGGCATCTCTAGTACGGTCAAGTCTGCCCTCGTCGATGTCGATAACCCCACCTTCCGCCTCTATGACTGGTGTCTTGGGATGGGTCCACCCGACTGCACGATTGGCGCCTGGCAGACAGGCAAGCTCCTCCCCGAAGTCCGCGCCTTGCATGGCACGGTGGCCGGTTCGACTCACATCTATGTACTGGGCGGGCAGGACGCATCTATCAATCCCCGGGACACCGTGTACTTTGGCTCTGTTACAGGTCAGGGAGCCCTCTACTCCCCCGACGGCATCTACCGCTCCAAAGAGATGTATCTGGGATCGTACCCGGCTACGCTGCGCAAATTGACATGGGAGGTAACCTACGGCTATCCAGGCGACATGAGTATCAGCATGAGGTACCGTACCAGCTGGGACGGCGATCACTGGACAGCCTGGTCCGAGACCATCCCCTCGAACCAAGGCGGCAACCAGCACGAGCCGGAACCACCCCCATCTGGATTCCGCTACGTGCAATACCAGGCCAGTTTCTCCACTGCCATCAGTATCGCTTCCCCGCTGCTCAACGAAGTCGAAGTCTTTTACGAGGTAGCGGATCCCGACCTGGCAGTGAACAAAGACACCGGGGCCGTCATCAGTGCCACGCTGGGCAGCGACCTTCAGTACAATGTCAACTACACCAACACCGGAGCCTGGCAGGCAGACAAGGCCTACCTCACCGAGATCCTCCCCGAATACACCACCTACTCGGGGGACGCCAGCTGGCACCAGGTCGGCAGCAGCAACGTCTATACCTATTCGCTGGGCACGGTGCCTGCCGGAGATACCGGCAGCGTGCCTTTCAGGGTCCGCGTCGACCAACAAGTGCCCGCGGGGACTACCTGGATCAACAACACGGTTGAGGCTGACTATCCGCCCATGATCGACGCCTTCAACCAGACCATCGTGGATCCTGCCACCGAGGACAATCTCTACGAGCTGCGCACGCCGCTCAACATCTACGCGCTGCAATTCACCAAGCGTGCAGATCCGCCGGCGAATACGGTGGTGGCGCCCGGCTCGTTCATCACCTACACCATCGTCTACACCAACACCGGCCTGCGTGCGGTCAACCAGGTGGTGATCACCGACACCTTTGACCCGGAGGGTGACTACACTATCCAGGCCTCCGACCCGCCACCCGACCTGGACAGCCATGTCTGGAACTTGGATGTGTTGTCTGGCGGCCTGACGGGCGAGATCCAGATCGTCGTTCAGCTCGACGATCCGATGCCCAACCACTGGCCGGTCACCAACGAAGCGAGCATGTCCACCCTGGAGGGTGGCCTTCGGGACACGCCTGTGCTGACCCACACCGTCATGAACCCCGAAGGCACAGGCATGGTCGACTTTGTGGTGGAGCGCATCGGCTGGGAGCCGGCCCAACCCAGGGTGATGTCCGACAGCAGATTCACCGCCACCCTGACCAACCAGGGGACGGTAGACGCAGCGGAGCCGTTCTGGGTGGCACTGTACATCAAGCCCCAGCCCTCCGAGACACCCGAGTCACCAGCGGATCATGACCGCGGCTACTGCCTGTACGACTGCACGACGCTGCGCGACCACTATGTGGCCTACGTGTGGCGGCTCGATGCAGGAGCCAGCACGCTTCTGACCTTTGAGAGCCTGGAGCCTGATCCCGAGTTTCCGTCGCTGGGCTGCTACGACATCTATGTCCAAGCAGACGTGGCCTTTGACACCCCAGACTTTAACTATTACTGGGGGCTCTATCCGGAGGACTATGAGACAAACAACATCTTGCACCAGACACTCTGCATTGGCCAGGATGGCCCACCACGGGTCTTCCTGCCGATCGTAAGCCGGAAAAGCCCTTGAGAAGGCTGGCCTGGACCTTCCTGGCAGGCAATCGCCAATGACCGGAGCATCGCGTGAGCAGGGTCGGACAGAGTTGCGATTCAGGCGATTTTCTGGTAAAATGGAATGCACTGCCAGGTAATCAGGTGCCAGGTCAGCAGGAGACGATTACCATGAACGATAGGAGACAGATCCTGCTGCGCATAACTCACCTGGTATGCCTGGGCTGTATCGTCACAATCACTTGGTTCCTGCTTGAACCTAGAGGCGTCCTGGCCTTTCAGCCACCGCCCCCACCCAATACGCCGACGTCGACCCCGATGCCGACAGCGACAAGCGAGCCAACGGATACGCCCGTCCCTACAGAGACGCTGGCGCCCACAAATACGCCTATGCCGACGGATACTGCCATTCCGACAACTGAGAGCACGGCTACGCCACGACCAACAGAGACGCAGGCTCCGGCTGCAACGCCGACCTCAGAAGTGCCGCCAGTGGTTGAACCTACTGCGACGCCCAAACCGGAAGGGACCGCCATGCCAGTGGCAAACGCCACCAACTGCCAGTCGGTCATCGAGGGCTACGTAGTCGACGGTTCGGGACAGAGGGCTCAGGGCGCTACGGTAATGGCGGAAGCAGAGGGGTGGTCGGGGGCCATTGCTACCGACGACCAGGGCGAGTTTGGCTTCGCCGGCCTCTGTGCGGGCTTGACCACACTGCAAGCTTTTCTACCGGGTGGGGAGGCAACCACGGCCAAGACGGTCGACTTGACCGGCCAGAACAGCATCACGGTCGATCTGAGTGCCGGAATGCAGCCGACGGATGTCCCCACTTCGACGGCCACCGAGCAGCCCGGGGGCCAGGAGACGACGACTGCTGAGGTTGGCATGCCCTTGACAGGCTCTTCGGGCTGGCTTCTCAGTGGGGCAATACTGTTTGGGGTCTTGATGCTGCTCACGGCCGGCGCCCGGCGGGTGCTGAACGTATACGAGCCCAGCGAGGACTAGTCACAATCATACATCGCTGTCACCGGGATTCATTTCACTACATGGAGGCATAACAATGAGACGCGGAAGAATCCTGATCCTCTTGGGCCTGATCCTGGCCCTTGGCACCGCAGCGGCAGTATTCATACTGCTGCAGAGTACGACGGCTCCAACCGAGACGATCAATGTGGAACGCGAGGAAGTCGTCGTGGCCGTCCAACCGATTGCTGAGGACGAACCCGTGGAGGGGCGCCTCGAGCTCAGGGAGGTGCCGGTAGAATCGATACCGCAAGGGGCCCTCCGGTCCCTGGATCGTGCCAGCGGCATGCTGGCTGCCGGCCCGATACCGCAGGGCACGGTCGTCCACCCTGACCTCCTGATTACTCCAGAGCAGCGGATGGCCGAAGCACAGTTGGGCAACCTCGTTGAGCCGGGCTTTGTGGCTGTTGCCTTGCCCATCAACGAGCTCTCCAGCGTTTCTTATGGAGTGCAGGCCAATGACCGTGTGGACGTGCTGATGACGTTCTATTTCCTGGATATAGATCCCGATCTGCAGATGGACGAGCCCATCTGCCCGCCGCTCTGTCCCGGGGCAGAGGGGCAAACGTCAGCCATCGTCACCGAGCAGCATTCGCGCCTGGCCGCACAGCTCACCCTGCAGGACTTGCGGGTCCTGGGTGTAGGTCGCTGGAGATACATGCCACAACCCACGGAAGAGGAACGTGAGCGTGCTGAGGCGGAGGGTGAAGAACCGATCGCGAGCCAGCCGCCCCAGTACATTACCGTTATGCTGACCCCGCAGGACGCGCTGGTCCTGAAGCTGGCCCGCGAACAGGGGGCAAGCATCGATCTGGCTGTGCGCGCCGCGGACGATGCCCAACAATTCACCACACAGCAGGTCACCCTGGACTATATCATGGCCCGGTTTGGCGTCAGCGTGCCGCCCAAGCAGCCCTATCGGATCCGAGACATCAACGCGCCCGCCACGGGGACAGAATAACCCATGACCGAAAAGATCTCTGTGCTGGTCGTCGACGACATACCAGAAACGCGAGAGAATCTCAAAAAGCTTCTCTACTTCGAGTCCGACATCGACATCGCAGGCATGGCCGCCACCGGACAAGAAGCCGTCGACCTGGCCCGAAAGCTGCACCCAAATATTGTCCTGATGGACATCAACATGCCCGACATGGACGGTATCAGCGCCAGTCAAGAGATCACCCGGGCGGCACCTACAGCGCAAGTGATCATGATGTCCGTACAGAGCGAAGCCGACTACCTGCGCCGCTCGATGCTCGCCGGGGCCATGGACTTTTTGACCAAACCGTTCACCAGCGAGGAATTGACCAGCAGCATCCGGAGGGTCTTTCAGATGGGCGCCGACCGGCGTGCTTCTCTGCCGGCGATCGCTACCGCCAGGGAGCCGAGTACTCAGGGCCCAGACTGGACCCCAAGCGGGGCTGGGCGCCCACAGCCAACGGGCAAGCTTCTCCTGGTCTATAGCCCCAAAGGGGGAACGGGATGTAGCACGGTCGCCTGCAATCTGGCCATCGCGTTGCATCAGTCCACCTCCAAGGAGGTTGGCCTGGTGGACGCCAGCCTGCAGTTTGGGAGCATTGACGTGATGCTCAATCTGCAGGGCAACCGTAGCATTGCGGATGCGGTCAACCGTCGTGGCGAATTGGAGGGAGATCTACTCGGGGCACTGATGGCACCGCATCCCTCAGGCATCCGGGTCCTGGCAGCACCACCCACCCCAGAGCTGTCGGAGTCAATCAGCGCTGACCAGATGAAAGAGGTCCTGTCTACGATGACCCGGACCTTGGATTATGTGGTGGTAGATACCTGGAGCTACCTGGATGACATTGTCCTGGCAGTTATGGACCTTGCGGACCGGGTCCTGCTGGTAATGACGCCAGAGATCCCGTCGATCAAGGGCACAAAGCAGTTCTTTGAGATTGCGGAGGCCCTGGAGTTCCCCTTGGAACAGGTCGATGTTGTCCTCAACAAGGTGGTTGTCCGAGACGGCATCCGCGCCGATCAGCTGGAGACCAGCATGCACCACCCGATCCAGGCCCAACTGGACTACGATCCAAAGGTGATGCGCCAGGCTGTGAACCAGGGCCTGCCCCTGTCCATGTCGCAGCCCAACCATCCCCTGGCGGAAAAGTTCGTCCAACTGGCCCAGCACGAGGTGAGCATGCTGCATCCCGAGCCGGCGGCGGAGACGCAGCAACCTGTCGAAGCGCCGCGGGCCAAGCAGCCAGCTCGTGCCGGGCTGTTTGGCAGGCTGAAGAAATAGTCCGATGGGCTGACCCGTTCACTCGTCTTGTCGTTTGGCTACCAGAGAATTGGATGGAAGAAAGATTGGTGGAGTGAGAATATGTCCCTACTGCGACGAATAGAGCAAAACCAGCAAGCACCAGCGGAAAAGATACC
>JAMJFU010000102.1 GCA_023544525.1 Anaerolineae bacterium
AGGAAACCGGACAGGCCCATGGCGACGACAATGACCGCCAGGTGGCTCAGGGTCAACCGGGTGCGCAGGCTGGAGAGAAAGGTCTTCATATCGGTACTAAACCACCAGTTTGTAGCCCACGCCGCGGATGGTCGTGATCAGATCCTCGTCAGAGGCCGCCTGTCGCAGCTTGGCTCGCAGGCGCTTGACCGCCGCATCGACCACCCGCAGATCACCATAGTAGTCGTAGCCCCAGACCTGCTCCACGAGTTGCTCGCGGCTGAGCACCTGCCCGGCATGGCGGGCCAGGGTATAGAGCAGGTCAAAGTCCTGGGCGGTGAGCTCCAGGGGCTGCCCCTGCCACTGCGCCTCGTAGCTCGCCGGGTCGACGCGCAGGGCGCCCACCTGGGCCACCGGTTGCCCGGCCTCTGCCGGCTGGGGGGTCGCACGCCGGAGCACGTTCTTGACCCGTGCCACCAGCTCGCGCACGCTGAACGGCTTGACGACATAGTCGTCGGCACCCAGTTCCAGGCCCACCACCCGATCCACTTCCGAATCGCGGGCCGTGAGCATGATGATGGGCACGTCACGCTCGCGGCGCAGGGCACGGCAGACCTCCAGGCCATCCAGCCGGGGCAGCATCAGGTCCAGGATGATCAGATCTGGCTGTTCGCGGCGCGCCTTGTCCAGGGCCTGCTGCCCGTCGCGGGCGATCAGGACCTCATAGTTGGCGCGCTTTAGGTTGTAGGCCAGCATGTCGACGATGGGCGGCTCGTCGTCGACGATCAGGATTCGAGCGGACACAGGACCCTCTCCACTGGGACTCTAAACCGGCCGGCATCTGCCGCTGACTCCATCTTAGCAGAACTCGTGCCCCGCGTCAAGACGGATTGGGGCAGGTCGGTGACAGGAGCGGGACAGATGCAGTACAGCCAGCAAGCTGCGGGCGGGGCAGGGGCAATATTGTCAATTTATATGATTTTAACTTGACAAATCAGGGCAATTGCTGTATAATGGGGGCGAATCCGGTCGAGAGCCGGACACGAATGGCGGATACAAATCAGATTGACATACAGGAGGCAAAACGAAATGGCACACGAACTTCCACCGCTCCCTTATCCCTACGATGCCCTGGAGCCCTACATTGACGAGCAGACCATGCGTCTGCACCATGACATCCACCATGCGGGCTATGTGAAGGGGTTGAATACTGCAGAGCAAAAGCTGGCCGAAGCGCGCAAGGCCGGCGATTTTGCGTTGGTCAAGCATTGGTCGCGCGAGGCGGCTTTTCACGGATCGGGCCATCTATTGCACAGCATTTTCTGGCCCAACATGACGGCTGCTGACCGGGCCAAAGCCGAGCCCAGCGGCGCTCTGGCGGACGCGATCAAACGCGACTTTGGCAGCTTTGACGCCTTCAAGGCACAGTTCATCGCCGCTTCGGGTGCCGTCGAGGGCAGCGGCTGGGGCATCCTGGCCTACCGCCCCACTGACGAGAGCCTCGTCATCCTCACTGCCGAAAAGCACCAGAACCTGACCCAGTGGGGCGTGGTGCCCCTGCTGGTGCTGGACGTCTGGGAGCACGCCTACTACCTCAAGTACCAGAACCGCCGCGGCGAGTACGTCCAGAATTTCTTTAACATCATCAACTGGGATGACGTAGCCGGGCGCTACAGAGACGCGCGGAGCTAGGGTCAGGACCATGACAAAGGTACTGCATTGTCGAGATCTCGGGTTTGAGTGCGAAGCCGTCGTCCGCGCGGCAAGTGAAGATGGGATTCTGGCCCAGGCAGCCGAGCACGCACAGTCGGTGCACAATGTGGGCGAGATCACGCCCGACCTCGCGGAGGCTGTCCGGGAAGCCATCCGCGAGGAATAGCTACGGACGAGAACGACAAAGAGGGCGCCGAAACGGGCGTCCTCTTTGTTATCTGCGCCTGGCCTGGTTGCCAGCGGTCCTGGCCTACCGTTCGTGAATAGGAGGTAAGCATGTCTAACGCAATCTACCAAGTTCCGGTTCCGGTCAACGAACCGGTCTATGATTATGCCCCCGGCTCAGCCGAGCGGGCCGAGCTAAGAAATGCACTGCACACACTCACGGAAACAGAGATCGAGATCCCGCTGATCATCGGCGGCGAAGCCGTCTACACGGGAGACACGGAACAGGCCGTGATGCCCCACAACCACGGGCACGTGCTGGGCACCTTTCACAAGGCCGGCGAGGCCGAGGTCCAGCGGGCCATCGAAGCTGCCCGGATCGCGTGGCTGGAATGGAGCCGCATGCCCTGGGAGGCCCGGTCCGCGGTCCTGCTGAAAGCGGCCGACATCTTGACCTGCCGCCGCCGGGCAGAGATGAATGCGGCGGCCATGCTCGACCTGAGCAAGACCGCCCACCAGTCCGAGATCGACATGGTGGCCGAACTGGCCGACTTTTGGCGCTACAACCCCTACTATGCCATGCAGGTCATGGAGCCCCAACCGCGCAGCTCGCCGAGCGTGTGGAACATGACGGAGCAGCGGC
The DNA here is from genome assembly GCA_023544525.1 of Anaerolineae bacterium. Classification (GTDB taxonomy): domain Bacteria; phylum Chloroflexota; class Anaerolineae; order JAAYZQ01; family JAAYZQ01; genus JAMJFU01. The sequence goes on from JAMJFU010000102.1 coordinate 2,501, forward strand.
CGCTGGAGGGGTTTGTCTTGGCCGTCACCCCCTTTAACTTTGCCAGCATCGCCGGCAACCTGCCCACTGCACCAGCGCTGATGGGCAACACGGTGCTGTGGAAGCCGGCCTCTTCGGCGGTCTATAGCGGCTACCAGATCATGCGCTTGTTGATGGACGCCGGCTTGCCGCCGGGCGTCATCAACTTCCTGCCGGGCGACGGGGCGGCGGTCGGTGACCCGGCGCTGGCCAGCCCACACCTGGCCGGCGTGCACTTTACCGGGAGCACGAGCACGTTCCAGCGCATCTGGCGGAAGGTGGGCAGCAACATCAGCAACTACCGCTACTACCCGCGCGTGGTCGGCGAGACGGGCGGCAAGGACTTTGTCGTCGCCCACGAGTCGGCAGACGTGCCAGCGCTCATCACAGGCCTGATCCGCGGTGCTTTCGAGTACCAGGGCCAGAAATGCTCGGCCGCCAGCCGGGCCTACATCCCCGATAGCCTGTGGCCTGACGTGCGCGATGGCATGCTGGCGGAGATGAGTAGCCTCCGGGTGGGAGACGTGGCCGATTTCCGCAATTTTATGGGCGCGGTCATCGACCGGGGTGCCTTCGACAAGATCAGGAGCTACATCGAGCTGGCAGATTCGTCGCCCGAGACCGAGATCCTGGCCGGCGGTGAATACGACGACCGGAAGGGCTACTTTATCCAGCCTACGGTCGTCCTGGCCAGGGACCCGCACCATCGACTGATGGAGGAAGAGATCTTTGGCCCGGTGCTGACAGTCTATGTCTATCCGGCCGATGAGTATGAGGAGACCCTGCGCCTGACCGACCGGACTTCGCCCTATGGCCTGACCGGTGCTGTCTTTGCCCAGGACCGGATGGCTGCGCAGATGGCGATGGACATCCTGCGCCATGCCGCCGGCAACTTTTACGTCAACGACAAGCCGACCGGTGCTGTGGTCGGCCTGCAGCCCTTTGGCGGCAGCCGCGCTTCCGGCACGAACGACAAGGCCGGGAGCTCGCTCAACCTGGAGCGCTGGGTCACGCCACGGACGATCAAGGAGAATTTCTGCCCGCCCACGGACTTCCGTTATCCGTCCATGGCAGAGGAATAGGGCGTTCACCTACAGCCGGGGGACCTTCGGGACGCATTCTTGCCACGGAGGTCCCTTGGCCATACAGTGTCGCCACTTACCACAAGAGGTCGGCAAAGAGGGGTCGAGCCCAATCTTGGAGCTTGACCCCTTTGATCTTGGAGTCAGTGCCCAGGTGATTCGTCAGGAAACCAATCCTGTGTTGACGGGCGTGACATCTCTGCTATCTGAACAGATCAGAATGGGAGCCTGTCCTGATCAGTACGATCTCGGTCTCGGACAACTCATAGATCAGCACCCAGTCAGGCTCTATGTGGCACTCTCGTGTGCCCCTGTACTGCCCGACCAAGACGTGATCCCGATACTTCGTCGCCAGAGGCTCCTCTTGCACCAGAGCCTCGAGCACCCTCTTTAGCTTCTCCAGCTCCCTGCCTTGCCGCTGCATCCGCTTGACATCTCGTTTGAACTGGGACGTCCGTCGGATCGCCTTCATCAGATACCCAGGTCCTCGAAGAGATCGTCGAGCGTGTTAAAGGTCTCGAGGTCCTGGCGTGTTCTTGCCTGCTCCAACGCTTGCGCGGTTGCATCATTGGGTACCCGTACCGCAAAGGGCAATCCACGCTCAAGCTCCACCTGCTTGTAGAACAGTGTGATAGCCTGCGTGGCGGTTAGGCCCAGTTCCCTAAATACCTCTTCGGCCTCGTGCTTGAGATCGGGATCAATCCTGGCTGAGATAACTGCAGTCTTGGGCATACAAAACTCCTCCTGATGGATTTGTATTGCTGTTGTATATACATTATACCAGTGTCCAAGACCTTTGTCAAGCATGTCTAGCGGGTGTTACACCCCCGCTTCCAACAATTGCTTCAAGGTGTGGTTATTGCTGGCATCCTGTTTCTTGACCTGTTTGCTGAGCAAACCTTCCACCAACCTGAGGATGCCAACAGTCGTAACCTGGCCCTGCAGAGTCAGCTGCGTACCATTCTCTGTTGGTTCAAGTGTCGTAACGCCTGCAATCCCTTTGAACGGGAAAGGCATAGTGGTTGACTTGAAGCCGTGACGAATGGGCGGTTCCCATATCGTGATCTCCATCACGGCTTCCGTTGTGCCCACAGGAGTTCTGGTTACTACCACAAAAGTCGAGCCCACACCGGGCGTATCGGCAGATGTCCACTCTGCTGACACGGTATTTGCCTGCCATCTAGCCATGTTGGCTGGATTCGTGACGTACTCAAAAACAGCCTGAGGTGAACCTTTGATAAATGCGGTTGTGCCAGTACTGGTGGGGTGCCGCAGAGCAGTTTCGGTTTTCCATCATCGCCCTTGATCCGGCGAGCCCCAGATCTCAGGCCCCGATGGTTTTTCGCTTCCTTCCCTGGGATGGCGTCGATGCCATTCGTTCCAGCCCCCGTCGTAGAGGGCCACATTGGTATATCCCAGGGCCCGGGTCAAAGCACACATCCGGGACGCACGCCAGCCGGTGCCGCAATACCAGACAATCTGGTCTTGGTGGCCAATTCCCTTGCGGGCCAATGTGTCGGCCAGCCGCGCCAACACCGCTTCCAGACCCTCCGTCGCCGATACCTGGTAATCGCCATTGACGACGCTTTCAGCCGTGGGAATTCTGCCCGCTAGCGGGATGTAGTCGTAGCCGGTGAATATCCCAGCATATTCCTCGGCGCTGCGCGCATCTAACAGCCGGTAGGGCCCCAATCTCCCGGCCAGCAGTTGCAGCATCGTCTCGTAGCCTACACGATGCTCCGGGTGCTTCGGGACCCAGCGATCCTGAGCAGACGCATCTCCTTGAGAACGCCCATCCTCAGAGGAGAAGGAGTGGGAAACAAGCCGGCGGACGACTTCCGAACGCCGGGCGGCGAATTCGTCGGGGAAAGAATGACGGATACCCGGGTCAAGGATGATCGCAGCATGGGAGACGCCAAAATAGTGGAGGACCGAAAGAAGCCGGGCCGAGGCGTCAAAGCGGGATCGGGCTGTCCCGCAGGCCAGCTGTGTTCCATTCATCCCGTCTAGCGTGACGCATCGCCGTATGCAGGTCGGCTGAAGCGGGTGTTGGTCTGTCCCGACCGCAAGTCTCCCCGGTGGCGAACAAAAAAAATCCACCGCACATGAGGACCGCGCGATGGATTCCTGATGCACTTTGCGAGCGAGGAGCCAGTTGATAGGCTAGCCCAGATCCGCGCCCAGCGCCTTGATGAAGCCTGCCATACCCGCATCGGGTCCGGTCTCCAGATTGTGGATTTCTGCGATCTGGTCGCCGTCAAAGCTCACTCTGTCGCGCTGGGAGGGAAAAACGATCCCCTTCCCTGTGGCGGGAATGGCGCCCATGCCCACGGACGACAAGTCCAGGTCGTTCGCGAACGTGCCAGAATAGTGACTCGTAACCAGGACGTCGTCACCGTCTTCTCGGATATCCTCGATGACTACCGACAGATCAGGGAATGCCGACTGGAGCGGTTTAGCCATCGCACGGAAGGCAGCTTTCCATGGGTGGATTGCCCAACGCGTCGGTCCACCGGAAATCGTCGGACAGATAGAAGCCCTGTTCAGGGCCGTCGCCGTTGAAGGCCAACTTGACCAACTCTCCTTTATTCACGGTATCGATCTCCTTTTTTGGTGCGGATTTTGGAGCGTTGACCGAGGAAAAGAGTGCCTATGAGGAACTGCAAGGTTTCCCTTGATCAGCTTTCATCCTACTTCATGTTGGCACATTAGTCAAGTTAAGATAACATTAATAATAGATATCATGGGTAGAGGATCGTCACGAGTAGAGGACTCCAGGAGCTCCATAGGCTTCGGTTGGCGCCGTTCCCTTACACGGGAGCTTGGATGTATCTGCTGGCGGCTCGTTCATAAGCCAATGGCCCGCCAGAGGGCAACCCTGCCGTGGGACCCGAACTAGGGCTTTGGCCGCAGGTTGGTGGGGCGAAGGGCCGCGTCGATCGTGCGTCCAAAGCGCACCACGATTTCAGGCAGTGCCTCGATGTCTTCGAGCGATGTTCGGAAGTTTACGATACATACACGGAGGAGGTATTTGCCTCCGACGAGCGCATTTGAGGGAAAAGCCTCGCCACTCTTCTGAAGCTGGCCAAGGAGCTCCTCGTTCAGCTGATTGAGATACTCCTCAACCTCTACAGCTCCGACAGTGAGATCCGAGGGAACGTAGCGGAAAGTGGCAATGCTCAGATTATGCGTGCATGCCTCCAGTGCCGGGTGCTCGTGTACGAGACGGAATAGATGCGAGGCCAGCCGGATATCATCCGAGATCATCCGCGCGTACCCCTTGCTGCCCACTTGCCTCAGTGCCAACCAGACCTTCAAGGCTCGGAACCCGCGCGAGTTCTGAGGTCCGTATTCGTGATAGTTGATACCGGCTTGTTTGGTAGCCTCGTCAAACCTGTAATACGAGGGGTGATAGCTGAAAGTGTCGGTGAGGTCTTGCGGGTCGTGCACCAAGGCACATCCGACTTCGAGAGGCGAATAGAGCCATTTGTGAGGATCGATGGCGACGGAATCCGCCTCGCTAAGCCCTGCCAGATCGGGCGGCGCATCCGGAAGACCGGCAGCAAGGCCACCGTAAGCAGCATCGACATGAAACCACAGATCGTACTCACGGCAAATGTGTGCGAGTTCGGGGAGTGCGTCCACAGCGCCAACCCCTGTTGATCCCGCGGTCCCGACCACCAGAAACGGAGCATCGCCGTCATCCTTATCCCGTTGAATCTGGTTGCGTAGAGCCGTGAGGTCCATCCGCAGGCGTTCGTCCGTCGGTATCCAGCGAATGCCGTCTGTGCCTATGCCGTATTGATCTGCGGCTTTTTCAATCCATGTGTGCGTCTCTGCCGAGCAGTAGACCCTCGGTTGCTGGCCACTCATGGCCCCGATCCCCTTCGTTCGCACGTCGGCGCCAAGTTTCCTGCGGCGGGCTGCCAAGAAACCCACGAAATTCGCCATGTTGCCGCCGCTCACCAACAAGCCACCGCACGTGGCTGGATAACCTATGAATTCCGCGATCCATCTGACGGTCTGCGCTTCGATTTCGGATGCCGCTGGCGAGAGGTCCCAGCCACCAACATTCGGATTCACGGTCGCGGCGAGCAGGTCTGCCAAGGCCCCAAGCGGCGCGGCGGACGAAGTGATGTAGCCCCAGAAGCGAGGGTTGCCGTTGAAGAGTGAGTGTTCGAACAATAGGTCGGCTGTTTCCTTCAGCAACTCCTGAGGAGGCGTTCCCTCTTCGGGGAGGGAGGAGAGAGGCAGTGCTGACCGCACTTCCTCGGGAGTCTCTCCACGAGTGACAGGGCGCGCTCTTAGTGAGCCCAGAAACGAGGCGATGACATCGACCAGTTGATGGCCTGCTGCCCGGAAATCGTCCGGTGTCATTTCCAGCGGCGCTACACGGTGGCGGAGGGCCTCAGTATCATCTCTTCTCTGCACGGTTACCCTCTTCCTTTCTTATTCGGCGCGAGGACCGTCTACCTTCCAGTCGGTTCCAGAGTGTCTCACACCATACCACAAGAGCCTGAGTTGTGGTATACTCCCATCAACAAGCTTTCAACCCAGATAGGGTGGCGACATGGTGTGCGCTCGAGGTCCCTTCGATCCCGCCCGCCCTGGCAAACGGTGGCGTCAGGCGCGTTGACGGTACAGGCCTGGATCCACGGCGCGGGCCATCGCCTCTTCGTCCAGCGTCTGGCCCAGGAACTCGTTGAGGCGGGCCGCCTGGCCTGGTGGATCGGCCAGGACGGCGCTGTAGTGTACGTAGAGCGCCTCCAGGTTGGGCTGCGCCGCAAGCCAGGCTTCGGTCTGGACCACGTGGCGCCGGAACATGCTCGCCAGTTTCTGATCGTCGACCCGATCGGTCGGCTCGCCGCGGTTGATGAGCATCTGTCGCTGCGAGGCCAGGATCTCTTCCATCTGGCGCCGCATAAAGATGACCTTGTAGCGGTAACCAGGTGGCAAGTGCCGCAACAGGGCCGTGATCACCTTCACGGCCTGGCCCTGGGCATCGGGCAGCCAGCTCTGGTCTGTCTCGAGCTGCTTGACCCGCTCAAACTCGTAGTAGCCTTTGGGATTGTCGTCGTCGGCCGTGCGGACCCGGTCGGTGAGGATCGCCATGCCGCCGGCCTGTAGCATCTTCATCATCATCGAGGTACCGGACCGGGGAAGCCCGGACACGATGGTGATCGTCTTTTCGCTCATGACCCTCGCCCCTCCGTCAATGTCCCTCTCACCCACCCTACAGTGCGCCGGCAGCATTGTACCACATCTGAGGTGCAGCACAAATTGGCAAAAGGTGCTCAGGAGGCGAATTTACGGGTGAGCACTCAAGCCCGGAGCATGCGCCGCAGGATCGTGTGCAACACACCGCCATTGCGAAAGTACTCTACTTCGACGGGGGTGTCCAGCCGGACCAATACGGCAAAGACCTCCTCGCCGCCATCTTGCCGGCGCGCGCGGACCGTGAGCTCCTGCCCTGGCCGCAGGCCGCCACTGATGCCGGTGATGTCCAGCACCTCGCGGCCGGTCAGGCCCAGGGCCTCGGTGCTCTCCCCCTCCTTGAACTGGAGCGGCAGCACGCCCATGCCCACCAGGTTGCTGCGGTGGATGCGCTCATAGCTCTCGGCAATGACGGCTGCCACCCCCTGCAGCAGGACGCCCTTGGCGGCCCAGTCCCGCGAGCTGCCGGTGCCGTATTGGCGCCCCCCAAGGACGACCAACGGCGTGCCCTCGCCCTGGTAGCGCATGGCCGCGTCGTAGATGCTCATCACCTCACCGCTGGGCAGGTGTACCGTCACGCCGCCTTCCACACCGGGCACCAGCTGGTTCTTGAGGCGTATGTTGGCAAAGGTGCCGCGCATCATCACCTCGTGGTTGCCCCGCCGTGAGCCGTAGGAGTTGAAATCGCGGGGCTGGATGCCCTGGTCCATCAGATAGCGCCCGGCGGGGCTGTCGACGGCGATGCTGCCGGCCGGCGAGATGTGATCCGTGGTCACCGAGTCGCCCAGGAGTGCCAGGACCCGCGCACCGCGGATCTCTTCCAGGGGCGGCAGGTCCAGGGTCAGATCCTCGAAGAAAGGCGGCTGGCGGATATAGGTCGAGGCAGGATCCCACTCGTACAGAGAGGCCGCCTCGGGCGTGGGAATGGCATTCCAGGTCTCGTTCCCGGTCAAGACATCGGCGTATTGCTCCTCGAACATGCGCGGCTCGAGGGCCCGGGCGACGGTCTGCTGGATCTCGGCCTGGCTGGGCCAGATATCCTTGAGGTACACCGGCTGGCCGTCCCGGCCTCGGCCCAGGGGCTCGGCCAGGAGGTCGACGTCCACGGTGCCCGCCAGGGCATAGGCCACCACCAGCGGCGGCGAGGCCAGATAGTTGGCCTGGACGTGAGGGTTGATGCGCCCCTCGAAATTACGGTTGCCCGACAGGACCGCCGCGGCGACCAGGCCGGCCTGCTCCACGGCCGTAGCGACTGCCTCGGGCAGCGGGCCGCTGTTGCCGATGCAGGTCGTGCAGCCATAACCAACCAGGTTGAACCCCAGCTCGTCGAGATAGGGGGTCAGGCCGGCGGCCTCCAGGTACCTGGTCACAACCGTAGAACCGGGTGCCAGGCTGGTCTTCACATAGGGTGGAACCCGCAGGCCCCGCTCCACTGCTTTCTTGGCCAACAGGCCCGCGCCGACCATGACTGTAGGGTTGGAGGTATTGGTGCAACTGGTGATGGCCGCAATCACCACCGAGCCGTGCTGCAGGACCGCCCCGTCGCCGCCGTCTTCAGGTGGAAGCTGCGCCCGGCGCTCTAGCGCCTGCGAGTCCAGCGCAAAGCCCCGCTCCGCCACGGGCGCGGTTAGCGCTGCGCGAAAGGCAGCCTGCATCTCGACCAGGGGCACGCGGTCCTGGGGCCGCTTGGGGCCAGCCAGGCTGGGCACCACCGTGGCGAGATCCAGAACCAACCTGTCGGAATAGACCGGCGCCGGATCCTCGTCGCGGCGGAATAGGCCCTGGGCCTTGGTGTAGCGCTCGACCAGGTCCACGAGCTCCGGCGAGCGGCCGGTGTTGCGCAGGTACCGCAACGTCTCCTCGTCGACCGGGAAAAAGCCCATGGTCGCCCCGTACTCGGGCGACATGTTGGCAATGGTGGCCCGGTCGGGCAGGCTCAAGTGGCTCACGCCCGGCCCAAAGAACTCGACGAACTTGCCGACCACACCGCGCTGGCGCAGCATCTGGGTGACCCGCAGCACCAGGTCGGTGGCGGTGGCCCCTTCGGGCAGTTCGCCGCCCAGCTCAAAGCCGACGACCTCTGGCGGCAGCATGGTGATCGGTTCGCCCAGCATGGCGGCCTCGGCCTCAATGCCGCCGACGCCCCAGCCCATCACCCCCAGGCCGTTGATCATGGTGGTATGCGAATCGGTACCCACCAACGTATCGGGAAAGGCCACCCAACCGCCACCCGGCTCCTGGCGACGGGCTACGACGGTGGCCAGGTACTCCAGGTTGACCTGGTGCACGATGCCGGTCGCTGGCGGGACCACGCGGAAGCGGTCAAAGGCCTTCTGCGCCCAATGGAGGAACTCGTACCGCTCGCGGTTGCGCTCGAACTCGCGCTCGGCGTTGTAGTAGAGGGCCGCGTTGCTGCCAAACATGTCGACCTGGACCGAATGGTCGATGACCAGGTCTACGGGCACCTGGGGGTTGATGCGGTCAGGGTCTCCGCCCAGCCTGGCCATGGCTGAGCGCATCGCCGCCAGGTCCACGACGACGGGCACACCGGTAAAGTCCTGAAGTACCACGCGGGCCGGCTTGAAGGGCAACTCGGCCTGGCCAGGCGACACCGCGTCCCAGGCTGCCAGGTGCCTGACGTGCGATTCAGTGATGTCGCGGCCATTAACCTCGCGCAAGAGCCCTTCCAGCCAGACGCGGATCGAAAAGGGCAGGCGCTGCAGATCGGCCAGGCCCAGCTCCGCCAGGCGCTCCAGCCGGTAATAGGCCACCGGCCCGGCAGCCGTCTCCAGGATCGCACGCGCGCCAAAGGCGTCTCTCACCTCATTGGTCATCAGTTCTCCTCCATTCTTGCGGCGCTGGGACAGCCGCATCGCTGTGGGA
>JAMJFU010000103.1 GCA_023544525.1 Anaerolineae bacterium
CTCACGGCGAACTCCTGATGCTTGGCGGGTACGCGGGCTTCTGGCTGTTCATCCTGTATGGCGTGGACCCCTTCCTCGGCCTCCCGCTGACCATTCTGCTCCTCGTCATGTTGGGTTTCGTCCTGTACAAGCTCATTTTCGGGCGCATGACGAAACTCGGCGAAGAGACCAAGATCAAGAATACGATGCTGGTGGGATTTGGATTGGGTATCATTTTTCAGAACGTGGCACAGCGTTTGTGGACTGCCGATCAGAGGGGCATCACGACAGACTATTCGTCCATGGCCTTCACGGTGTTCGACGTTCGCTTCCCAGTCGTGCGGGTTGCGAGTTTTTTGATTGCTTTGTTCGTCCTGGTGGCACTCCACCTGTTTTTGAAGCGAACCTACCTCGGCAAAGCCATCCGGGCGACGGTGCAGGATTGGGAAGCCGCCGCGCTCTTGGGCATCAGCACGGACCGGGTCTATCTCATTTCATTTCTGATCGGCGCAGGCCTGGCGGGCCTGGCGGGCGCTCTGGTCAGCGTGGGCTACTCTATCGAGCCTACCATGGGCTTGGACTGGACCCTCACGTCCCTGATTGTCATGGTGCTGGGCGGACTGGGCAGTTTTGTGGGGACGTTCGTCGCCGGCCTGCTATTGGGCATCACCCAATCGCTCACCTCCCTCTGGCTGGGTGGTGCCTACCGGGAGATGGTCGCCTTGGTGTTGTTCCTTGTGGTCCTCATTGTCCGGCCCCAAGGCCTCTTTGGCACAAAGGAGGGGTAGCCAGTGACTGGAAAGCGCGTGCTTGCGGCTGGGCTTCTTGTCGTCATCATCGCGGTCCTGGTGGCCTTGCCGCTGTTCGTGAAGAAAGAGAGCAACATCAACCTGGCGATAATGGTCGGGCTTTACGTCTCTCTCGCCTCCAGTTGGAATATTCTGGGTGGCTACACCGGCCAAACTAGTCTGGGCCACGCGGCGTTTTTTGGCCTGGGCACCCTGGTAACGCGCCTTCTGTGGCTGTCTACCGGGCTACCCCTCCCGTTGAGCATCCTGGCAGGCGCCCTTGTCGCCGTTATCTTCTCGCTCATCATCGGGGCGCCGGCCTTCAAGCTCAGAGGGGCCTACTTTGCCATCGGCACTCTGGCGCTGGGTCAGGTGCTGTATGTGATCGTCGGTGACAGATGGCCCATGATCACCTCTCTGCCGGCGGCACAGCTGGCCACATACAGCATTCTGTCCCGATACTATGTGTTCCTGGCTTTTACCGTTCTTACCATAGCGGTAGCCTACCTGCTGGTCAACTCCAGGTTTGGCCTGGGCATGATGGCCGTGCGAGAAGAGGAGGACGCGGCAGAATCTCTGGGCGTCAGCGCGCTACGACACAAGTTGCTGGCGCTGGGCGTGAGTTCCTTCCTCGCCGGTCTCGTCGGAGGCGCGTTCGCCTTCTACCACGTGGGCTATTACCCGCAACTGCCGTTTGGCCCGCTCTGGAGTTTCGATGCGGTCACCATCGCCTTCATCGGAGGTACCGGCACCATTATCGGCCCCATCATCGGGGGGGTGTTCTTTGTGCTGCTGAGGGAACTGCTGGCAGTGAAACTGGTAGAGATCCATCTGACGGTGTTCGGGACTCTGTTCGTTTTGGTGGTTTTGTTCCTGCCGGGTGGCCTGGTTGAAGCCTGGAGCAAAACCCGCGACGCCCTTGCCCGCCGCTTCCGAAAGCAGCAGGGCCGGCCGCTGCCGCAAGAGGCCGGGTAATCCTCAAATTGACTTTGCAGTCTCGTGGCATACCAGACAGGACAAGGAGGTCGCTTATGCAATGATGACCGCAGTTCGATGGCAGCAGTTGACGTCCAGTGTGTAGCAGGAACTTCAGACAGGAGGAGTGAACCATGAAGTCTAGAATGTACCTTGTGATAGTTGCCGCGATATTGGCGAGCACCTTGCTGGGTGCTTGCGGGCCGGCGACGCCGACAGAGCCGGCCGCTCAACCAACGGCTGCACCCACCACTGCACCCGGGACGGCCCCAGAGGGCGAGGCGCCCGAGTACATCGAAATCGGCTCTTCCATTCCGCTCACCGGGAAGTACGGAGCCCTGGGCGCCATGGTAAAGCCGGGATATGAGTATGCCGTGGCGGACATCAACGCTGCCGGTGGCATCTATGTCGAGGAATACGGGGTGCAGATCCCCGTCCGCCTGACGCTCTATGACGACGAGTCGGATCCGACCAAGACGGTCAGCAGGATGGAGTCCCTCTTCTCGGAGAACGATGTTGTCGCCTATCTGGGTGGTGCGGGCAGCGACATGCACGCGGCTGCTGCTCCTATCGCCGAGAAGAACAAGGTTCCCTATCTTGGCATCGCCTTTGCCCTGTACTCGATCCACCAGCAGGGCTACCAGTACCTGTTCTCGCCGTTCCCCAAGTCACCGGACCAGGCGCGGGACGTGTTTGAAGCGCTGAACACGATTCCTGAGGACCAGCGGCCGAGCAAGGTGGCGGTGTTCCAGGAGAAGACGGACTGGGGCATCGAGTTGTGGGATCTATGGCAGCAGTATGCCGACGAGTACGGGTACGAGATCGTGGTGCATGAGGAGTATGCGCCGCGCTCCGAGGACTTTTCGGCGATGATTCTGAAGGCCAAGGACGCCGGAGCAGAAGTGCTGCTGAGTGTGCCCAACCCGCCGGACGGCCTGGCGATCCAGAAGCAGATGGCCGAACTGGGCTGGACGCCCAAATTCTCCCTGATGATCCGCGCGCCGGAGAACGTTTCCTGGACGGAGACGCTGGGAGCTACGGGTGACTATGCCGCCATCTTTGCTGGATGGCACCACGGGGAGACCTTTCCGGGGGTAGCTGAGCTCAACGCGGCGTACGAGGCCGAGTTCGGCAGGCCTGCTGACCTGCTAACGGGGCCGGCCTATGCCTGTGTCCAGATCCTGGCGGACGCCATCGAGAGGGCGGGCACGCTGGATAGGGACGCGATCCGGGATGCCATTGCCGCGACCGACATGACGACCGTCGTCGGACCCGTGACTTTCAACGCCGATGGCACGGGCAATGTGCTGAACCCGATGTCGCAGTGGGTAAACGGCCAGCTGGAGTTGGTGTGGCCTGAGGATCAAGCCACCGCTCCTTTGGCCTATCCCGCCCTTCCGTTCGACGAGAGGTAAGCAACATCGAGGTTCACAGCAGGACTTTGCGCCGAGGCCACCATACCATGCGGCGATGGCCCATGCAGACTGCGACGCAGCCACAGGCGGCGTGTCGCCGCATGGTAGGCCTCCTGTCCCGATAAGGAAGAATAGAAAAGAGGCGTGTGGCGATGAACCACAAGCCGGCTGGGGCCAGACCGACCAGCCATCGCCACACGCCCGGATGGAACAACTGTGAGAGATCGACAAAACGCGGACATCCTACACAATCAGAAACGGCTGGGGACGTTACCCATGGAGCGCATCAGGCGCGTGGATAGGCCGACGACGCTGCTGACCGAGACGATCCAGCGGATCGACGCGCGCAACACGGCCTACGGCCTGGCCGGGCGCGGCGACTATGGCCCGGCGGTCCAGAGAGCTGTCGCCACACCTCTGCCCGACAAGATCCCCTTCTCTGCGGCACAGAAGCAAGTCGTAGAGCACCTGTCGCTGCTAGAAGCCAATCCGGTCGCCAGAAAGGTTGCACCCATCCCCCACGATCCAGAGCTCCTGACCCGCCACATCAAAGCTGCGGGCTATTTCCTGAAAGCCGACATCATGGCGACCTGCCAGGTCCCAGAGTCCGCCTACTATAGCCACGACCGGCACGGTAACCCGATCGAGGCCCGAACTCAGAACGCCATTGTGATCGTCATGGCCAAGCCGTGGCAGGCGATGCGCGCCTCCACAGGCTCTGACGGGATGGGCGATCCGATCAGCTTCCAGGCGTACCAGCACCTGGGTCTGGTCGCTGAGACCCTGGCCAACTATGTCAGGCGGCTGGGCTGGGATGCCTCACCCCAGTATGGACCTTCGTTTGTTGACAAGTATGTGGTGTTGATGCCACCTCTGTTGCTCCTGGCGGGAGTCGGCGAGGTGAGCCGGGCTGGCATCGTCCTGAACCCGTACCTGGGACTCGGCTATAAGGCTGCGGCCGTCCTGACGGACATGCCCCTGGTCGCGGACCAGCCTGTTGACTTTGGCCTGCAGCGCTTCTGCCAGGACTGTCGAATCTGCGCCGAGAACTGCCCCAGCCAGGCCATCTCCGCAGGCGGAAAGGTGATGTATAACGGCTACGAGACCTGGAAGCTGGACACCAGGCGCTGTGCCAGTTTCAATTTCACCAACAAGAGGGGCACGATGTGCAATCGCTGCGTCAAGAGCTGCCCGTGGTCTCTGCCGCGAACGGCCCCTCACAATTTGGTCCGAGCCATGCTCGTGCGTTCGCGCCTGGCTCAACAGATTGCCATCAGGGCTGCGTACCTTCTCGGGACAGGCCAGGACCAGCCTGGAGAAAAGTGGTGGTTCGATCTGCAGTATGCAGACCATGAACTCAGGCCAGCCGGCTGATGCCAAAGATCGATAAGGTTCGCTGACAGATGGATAGGGATTCGAGCAGCTATAATGTCCGTGCCGTAGAACGCGCCATGCTGATTCTGTCCTCTTTCGACGGCGAGCATGGGGAGTGGGGGGTGTCCGAGATTGCCCAAGCCACCGGTCTACACAAGGCCACGGCTCATCGCATCCTCATGACGCTGTTCAACGGAGGGTATCTGGACCGGACGGCTGGCGGGGACAAGTTCCGGCTCGGGCTTCGCCTGGTCGAGCTGGGGTTGGGAGCACTGCGCGGACTCGACTTCCGGCGCGTGGCGTTCCCCTACATGCAGCAGTTAGTGGAGCGCTTTCAGGAGATATGCACGCTCGCGATCTTTGACGAAGGGCAGATGCTGTACGTCGAGGTGGTGCACAGCGAGCACTCGCTGACCATCGCCGCCCGCGTGGGCCGCCATCTGCCCGTCCATTGCACCGCCAGTGGGCAGGTGGCGCTGGCATTCCTGCCGGCGGAAGTCGCGGATCCGCTAATGGACGTGCCCCTGACGGCCTACACGGAGAAAACCATCACGTCGCCGGAGCGCCTGCGCGAAAAGCTGGAGGAGGTGCGGCGGCGCGGCTACGCACTCACGGAGGAAGAGTTCGAGGCCGGGATCTGCGCCATCTCTGCTCCTGTCCGCGACATCGATGGCCAAGGTATTGCGGCGATGAGCATCCCCTTTCCGGTGAGCCGGTTCCGCCCTGAGCGCATTCCCGAGATTGCGCAAGCGCTGATAGAGGCCGCCAAGGCCGTCTCGGCCCATGTACCGGCCAGGACGGTTCGCTGATCGTCGGTTTTTCGCCAGTATCATCAGGTTGCATCTTGTAGAGTAGGAGGAAACGAAGCATGGACAAACTGCCCTTTGTATTGGCTGCGGACGTGGAGGGGGAGGAGAGGATCCCCAAGCGGGTGTCAAAGCTGCTATTGGCGCCCAAGACGGTGGGCACTCGCAATGTCTCGATGGGCCTCAATGTGACGGCTGTCGGGAGCATGATCCCCGATCACGTCCACGAGGACTCGGAGGAAGTGATGTATATCATCAGCGGCCGGGCCAAACTGGTGATCGAGGGGGAAGGCGAGTGGGAGATCGGGCCCGACACAGCCATCTACTCGCCCCTGGGTAAGAAGCACCGGCTGGAGAACATCGGCGACGAGCCACTAAAGCTGGTATGGGTCTATGGCCCACCACTGCCACAGCATTACGAGCAATAGACTGCACTGCAGCCAATCTATGTAAAAGGAGAATCGACCGACATGTTTGAGGAAACGAGAAAGTACGTCAAGACACTGGGCCTGCCGGAAGGGGATCTGAACGACCTGCCGACGTCAGATGCCAGGTTCCCGGATGGGACCTTCTACCGCATCGAGGTGCCGACGGTGAACTCGGCCGAGGCAGTGGCAGCCCTGCTGGAGACCAGCGACAAGCTCGGGATCACCATCAACCGGGTGACTGAGACGTATGGCATGTTCCGGCACACCCGCCAGGAGTTGAAGGAGTACTGCCGGCTATGCAACGACTATGGCGCGGAGTTGCTGCTCTCGGTGGGGCCGCGGGCGACCTATGACACCGGCGCGACTGTGCTATCGCCGCAAGGGGTGCGCATCGGCTATCGCCTGCGCGGCATGGAGCAGGTCCTGCGGGCAGTGGAAGACGTCAAGCGCGGCATCGACCTTGGCTGCCGGGGCTTTTTGATCTACGATGAGGGCATGCTCTGGCTGGTGGGCCAGATGCGCAAAGATGGCGAGCTACCCCCGGAGGTTATCTTCAAGACCTCGGCGCACCTGGGGCACTGCAACCCTGCCTCCTTCAAACTCCTGGAAAGCCTGGGGGCAGATAGCCTCAACCCTGTGCGCGACTTGCAGATTCCCATGCACGCGGCCCTGCGCGCGGCAATCACCGCCCCCCTGGACATCCACACCGACAACCCGCCAGGTTCCGGCGGCTTTATCCGCGTCTACGAGGCGCCCGAGATCGTGCGCGTGGCGGCGCCGGTGCACCTCAAGACCGGCAACTCGGTGGTCAGCGCTCACGGGCAGATCACCAGTGCCAGGGACGGCAAGCTGATGGCTGACCAGGCCTCCATCGTCGTGGAGATGGTGAGCAAGTACTATCCGCAGGCGACCCAAACCGAGAGGGGGGCCGCGGATCTGAGGATCCCGGTTGTGTAACGCCTGCTGCGCTCCGTAGCACAAACAGGCCAGCTTCCATCCACCTGAGCGGGACTCCTATGGATGGGGCGGCATAGAGAGGAGATCTCATGGGCAAGTGGAAGTTGCCGCCGCCGGGCGGCCACATGGACAAACCATCCGGCATTTACTACCAGACCATGACCAAGGCCGAGATCGAGGAGCGGCTCAAGGTTAACGATATCCTTCTCATCCCGGTGGGCAGCACAGAGAATCACGGGACTGCACAGCCCTTTGGCGAGGACACCTTCCTGGTGACGCGGATGGCCGAGGCGGTCGCCGAGGCCACCGGCTGCACCGTGGCCGAGCCGGTATGGTATGGCTCGCACCCCTATCACCACCTGGGCATGCCGGGTACCGTGGTCGTCCCTGAGGACACCTTCCTGGCCTATCTGCGGGCCATCATCGCCGGCTTCTGGAATACGGGCTTCCGCAAGCAGATCCTGCTGAATGGCCATGGCCAGGAAGAGGTCATCCCCCTGGCACTGCACCAGTTCGCCAAGCGGTACCAGGTACCGTGCATGCTGGTCTCGCTCCACTGGCCGACGGTGATCCACGACTACCTGAAGGATAAGGAGCACGGTGGGCCGTTCGACACCCCATTCCGCCACGCCGACGAGGCCGAGTGCTCCTACTCCCTGGCCCTCTTCCCCGAGATGGTCAAGCTGGACGAGGCGGAGGATACGGCGCCCAAGGGCTTTATGCCACCTGGTCACGTGGACAAGGGCGGCGACGTGTACCACGCGCCCATCAAGGGCCACGAACAGATCGGCTTTGGTGGCATCGAGGTGATCATGACGCCTGAGGGCGTGGTAGGCAAGCCCTCGCTGGCGGACGCCTCCAAGGCCGAGGCGGGCCTGGAAGCGCTCCTTGACTACATGGTGCGGCTGATCGGGGACATACAGGAGCGGTTCCCGGCGGGCACCTTGCCGCCGGCAGACAAGGTCTCGATGCGCAGTCCCGAGGAGATCGAGGCCTTGCTCAAGGGACCGCTACAGGGCGGCAGGCATCTCTACACGGTGGCCTATCCGCCGTGATCATGGGCTGCGTGACAGGGGTGTGATGCGATGAAAGCCCTGCAACTGGTCAAGCCCAGGCAGTTCCAGGTCGTCGACATCGACAGGCCGGAGATTGTCGACGACCAGATCCTGGTGCGCCTGGAAAAGGCTGTCCTGTGTGGCAGCGACATCCCCAAGTTCGCCGGCACGTGGCCTGGCCTGCACTATCCGCTGCCGGCCGGGATGCCTATCCACGAGTGTATCGGAACCGTCGTGGAGAGCCAGTCGCCACGCTTCGAGGCCGGCGACCTGGTGGTCGCTGTTCCGCGGGGAGACGTAGGCCTGGCCGAGCTCTATCCCGCTGAGGCCCACAGGGCGGCTCACGTACCTGGGCTGCTGGCCCAGTGCGACGCGTGCCTGTTGATCCAGCCGCTCTCGACGGTGGTCTATGCCCTCGACCGGCTGGGTGACATCAACGGCAGGACGGCCATGGTCGTTGGACTCGGAGCCATCGGCCTGCTCACCACCTGGTTGCTCAGCAAGCTTGGGGCGATCGAGATCACCGGCGTCGACCCGATAGGCTGGCGGTGCGATGCGGCACGCCGCCTGGGTGCAGCCCAGACCCTGGAGATACACAGCGATAGGCTGGTATCCCTCGTCGACGGTGACCCCAGCTGGAAAGCCCCTGACATCTGTGTCGAAGCGGTTGGACAGCAGATGCGCACCATCAACAACTGCCTGCATCTCGTCAAGCACGGTGGGCTGGTCCTGGCGCTGGGTGTCCCGCTGGAGCCGATCTATCCCTTTGAGTATACACGCTTTTTCCGGAAGAACCTCCATCTGGTCGCCTCTGTGACGCCGCCGGATGAGACGACCATGGTGCGGGCTGCCGACCTGGTGGCCCGGCACGAGGAGGAGCTGGCGTTTCTGATCACACATCGCTTCGGCCTCGATGGTTTGGAAGAAGCCTATACACTGTACGAGACCCGTGCCGGCGAGCGGCCGCTCAAGATCGCGATTGACGGCACGGGCTGGCCGGCAACGGGCGGAAGGGAACAGGAATGAGAACTTTGGCCAAAGAACCACCCCACAGGACCGGATCCCGAGCAGGCATTGAAGTGAAGCCGACGGTCTGCTTCTGGTGCAAGGCAGAGTGCGGCCTGCTCGCCCACGTAAAGGACGGCCTGCTTCTCGAGCTCGAAGAGGACCCTGAGTGGCCGATCGAGTGCTATCCCCCCACGGCCGGCTGCGTGCGGCGTAAGGCTGCTGCCGAGTACCTCTACCATCCTGGGCGCGTTAACTATCCGCTGAAGAGGGTCGGCGAGCGAGGTGAGGGCAAGTGGCAGAGGATCGAGTGGTCGGATGCTCTGGACGAAATCGCCGGCAAGCTCGACGAACTCCGGGATCTCTACGGCGCTGAGACGCTGGGCGCGTCCGGCGGCACGGCCCGCACCCACGACGAATACCGCGCCCGCTTCTTCAACCTGTTCGGCTCTCCGAACCTCCTCGGGCAGGAGAGGATCTGCTTTGGCCCCCGTTCCGTCATGGCCGATGCAATCGTCGGGATGTTCCCCAACTATGCGCTGAGCAAGGACTCTAACTGCCTGCTGCTCCTCGGCGCTGAGCCGATGACGGCCAGGCCAATGGTCGCCAAGGCCATACTGGAGGCGAAGAAGCGCGGCGCAAAGCTGATCGTCGTCGATCCGGCCCGGACCAGGTCGGCGTCCATGGCCGACGTGTGGCTGCCCGTGCGCCCCGGCACAGACTCAGCCCTGCTCCTGGGCATGATCCGCGTCGTGGTGGATGAAGAGCTCTACGATAAGGACTTTGTCGACCAATGGTGCTACGGGTTCGACGACCTGCTGGAGCGCCTGAAGGAGTACCCGCTGTCGCGGGTGTCCGAGATCACGGGCCTGTCTCCAGAGCTGATTCAGGAGGCGGCGCGCCTCTATGCTAACAACGGGCCGGCGTGCGCCATGGCGGGCGAGGGGTTGGAGCATTCCTACTCTTCCACGCAGGCCATCCACGCGCGCTGGATCCTTTCAGCCATCTGCGGCAACATCGACGTCAAGGGCGGCGAGATCCAGATGGGACCTCCGGGCATAGTGCCCACGCGTGACATGGAGCTTTGGGACAGACTGCCCGAGTCCCAGTGGAAAAAGATGATCGGGGCGGATAGATTCCGCCTTTCCAGCTACGATACACAGATCATGCTCATGCGGAACATCACGCGCGTCTGGGGTGCGCCGGTCAACGAGATGTTCCACCAGTGCCAGAGCCACACGCCGAGCGCCTACCGCACGATCATTACCGGCGAGCCTTACCCACTCACGGCCCTTTTTACCAGCCACAGCAATCCGATGGTTACCGAGATCGCAACCAAGTCGGTCTACGAGGCGCTCAAGAGCCCGAACCTACAACTCTACGTCGTCAACGAGTTCTTTATGACGCCCAGCGCCGAGCTGGCGGATTACGTGTTGCCGGCAGCTACGTGGCTGGAGCGGCCTGATGTATGGTCGTTTAGCGACTATGGCAGCTACATCTGGGCCCGCGAAGCGGCCGTGCCCCACATCGTTCCCGGCCGGTACGAGCACTTGCGGGACTATGGTATATGGCGCGAACTGGGCATCAGGCTCGGCCAGGAAGCAGACTGGCCTTGGGAGACGCTGGAGGAAGTCCTTGACTACCGGCTGGCCCCGCTGGGCTATACGCTCAAGACCTTTCCCAGGGTCATCCTGCGCCCCGTGGTGGAGAAAAAGTACGAAAAGCAGGGATTCGGCACCACGACCGGAAAAGTGGAGCTGCGCTCCACCGTGCTCGAAGCACTGGGCTACGACCCGCTACCCAAGTACCTTGTCCCGCCGGAAAGCCCGCAGGGCGACCCCGAGCTCGCCAAGGAGTACCCGTACACCCTGATTACTGGCCGGAGGATCCTGTACTACTACCATGCGGAGTGGCGTCAAGTTGAGTCGGTCCGCAAGCACTATCCCGACCCAATCGTCAGGGTTCACCCCGAGACGGCCCGCGCAGAAGGGATCGCCGATGGGGACTGGATCTGGATCGAGACCAAGCGTGGGCGGGTGCGCCAGAAAGTCCAGTTCTTTGACAAGATGGACCCCCAAATCATCAGTGCAGAGCACGGCTGGTGGTATCCGGAGATGCCGGGACCGGAGCCATCGCTTCACGGAGCCTTCGAGTCCAACATCAACGTGTGCACGAGCGATGACCCGGACCACTGCAATCCCGAGATGGGTTCATACCCACTTCGCACCGCTCTGTGCCGGATATCGAAGGCGGAGCCGGTGGGTGTATAGGGACAAGCTGCCGTGCTCGCCGCTGAACACGAGCGCCGAGAAGGAACAGGGTGGCTGAATCTGGTCCTAGAGTAGGAGAGGTAAATTGAAGATACTTAGAGTCAATATGGATCGTTTGCAGGTCACATGGGAACCCGTCTCGCCCGAGTACGAGCATCTCGGCGGCCGGGCGCTCATCGCCCAGATCCTGCTGGATGAGGTTCCGCCAACCTGTGAGCCCTTGGGGCCAGAGAACAAGCTCATCTTTGCGCCGGGCCTCTTGGGCGGTACCAGCGTCTCCAGCTCAGACCGTCTGTCGGTGGGGGGCAAGAGCCCGCTGACGGGCGGCGTCAAGGAGGCCAACAGCGGCGGCAGCGGCGGCTCCGACCTGGCCCGCCTGGGCATCAAGGCAGTGGTGGTGGAAGGCCAACCCGAGAGCGATAAGCTCTACAGACTCGTTCTCTCGGGCACAGAGGCCGAGTTGCAGCCTGCTGACGAGTGGCGAGGGCTGGGCACCTATGCCACGGCGACCAGAGCCCGGGAGCGGTGGGGAAGCGATGCCACCGTCATCTCTATCGGACAGGCCGGCGAGTTCCAGATGGGCGCTGCGGGCGTCGCCTGCACGGGGGTCGGGGAACAGGACAGCCGCCTGGCTGCGCGCGGG
>JAMJFU010000104.1 GCA_023544525.1 Anaerolineae bacterium
GAGTCGTCACCGGCGCCCTGGGATCGCCGAGCACCAGCTCGGCTCCAGCTCTGTCGCTGACAAGTCGTTAGTGCACCCCTTTGTCACCCACGGCCCATGAGGTGCGAACCCATCGTAGCCTATCTTGATCGGTACCACACGTTCTGCAGGTCGGCGCCCAGCGGTGGCGCTTCGGCGATGGGGCCGGCCTCTGGCTGGCCGACCGGCGCGACGTCGTTGATCGTCAGCGAGTACCTCGCCGGCACGCAAAAGGCGCCGACTTCGGTCACGGCTTCGTTCACGTGGCGCAGGTAAGCCCGGGGCGGGCCGAGGTCGTAGAAGGACAGATCCAGGCAGGTGCCATCGACGGCGCGCATCGACTCGAGGATGCTCGCGGGAAAGTCGTTTCGGCTCTCGAATACGGCCTGTACCAGGGGCGCTGGCTCCCTCTCGTGCGGAACGCAGGCAAAGTCGGTGTAGTCAAAGATGTCATCTCGCAAATGTTCGGCCATGGCCAGGTTGTCACCAAAGACGGCAAAAAGATCGTCGTGGCCGTTCCCCGCCAGGTCAGTGCGGGCAAAGAGCACCGTGCCACTGCCATGAACCGTGTAGCATACCTTGACGAACCAGGCCAGAGTGGTGGCCCGGCCCCTGGTCGTCAACACTATCCAGCGCATCGGACCGGCCATCACCACTTCCTTGTACGCGACGGTTGTCATTTCCTATCTCCTATGAAAGGTCCTGGCAAGGGCGGCGAAAGCCTTTGCCAGGACCTTTTGTCTTGCCGTTCAGGTTTGCCTGATGATGCGCGCGACCCGCCTATTCGTTCTTGCTGCGCTCATCCAGCCCGTAGAGGCGGTTTGCCTGCTCCAGTGTGATATAGCCGCCTTTCAGGTCGTGTCTCACCTTTTCCAGGGGGCGTTTCCTGGGATCGCCCCAGCCCGCGCCCGTGCCCGTCATCACCTGGATCACGTCGTCGGTGTTCAAGGTCAAGCCGCTCACTACGGCGTACCGCTCCGTCTCGCCGTTGGCGCGCCGGATGAGCACGTGGTTGGGCGTGCCGTGCTGACCACCCTTCAGCGGCCAGGGCGGATTCTTGTCGCGCGTGTAGGCCACCGTCAACCAGGCGTTGTCGGACTTGATCCGGTAGTCGATGCGCACCCCCTTGCCACCGCGGTGATAGCCTGCGCCGCCCTCTTCGTCGTGGAAACTGAGATAGTCGACTGTGACACCGTAGCGCGCCTCGGCGACTTCGGCTGGGCAGTTGTAGGTCTCGCCATGAAAGGCGCTGAACTGGCCCGGATTGCCGTCGGACAGCGGCGAGCCACCCCAGCCGCCCAGCTCGGGCTCGATGACGGCGTAGGCCCGGCCGGTGTCAGGATGGCGACCGCCAAAGAGGGTGCCGCAGATCGAAGCGAATCCGCCGGCGCACAGACGGTCAGGCAGGGCCTCGGCCATGCAGCGCCAGATCAGGTCGTGGAGCCGGATGCTCAGCTCGTAGTAGATGCCCATGGCTGCCGGATAGACCGGATCAAAGAGGCTCCCGTGCCGCAACAGAACACGTAGAGGGCGGAACGTGCCGCCGTTGGCTATTCGCTCTGCAGAGGTGATCCCTTTGAAGGCGACCTGGCAGGCCACGATCGCTTCGTCGGCACTCATGTTGAAGGGGCCCTTGTCCTGGTCGGGATTGTCCCGCAGATCGATGACGAATTCGTCGTCGCGCACCTCGATCGTCACCGTAAAGTCCGGGCCAGAGTCTTGTGGTTCGACCAGCGAATACGTGCCTTTGGGCAGGCGTCTCAGTGCGGCCAGGCTGACCTGCTCGCCGTAGTCCAGGTAGTCGGCGACGGCCTGCAGAAAGACGTCCTTTCCGTACTTGTGGATGATCTCCAGGATACGGCGCTCGCCGACCCGTACCGACGCCACCCCGGCCCACAGGTCGCCGATCAGGAAATCGGGCATGCGGCAGTTGGCGGTGAGGATGT
The DNA here is from genome assembly GCA_023544525.1 of Anaerolineae bacterium. Lineage (GTDB taxonomy): Bacteria > Chloroflexota > Anaerolineae > JAAYZQ01 > JAAYZQ01 > JAMJFU01. The sequence goes on from JAMJFU010000104.1 coordinate 1,965, forward strand.
CGAACACAGAGCGGATTGGCTGACCGCGGGAGAAGAGCTTGATGCCAGCCAGGATCAGCCCTTCCTGAAAGATCTCGGTTGCATCGGTGGACATGCTGCCCGGCACCATCCCGCCCACGTCGTTCCAGTGGGCGATGTTGGCCGTCCAGGCCACAATCTCGTCGTCGGCAAAGACCGGCATGACCAGGACCACGTCGTTCAGGTGGGTCACACCGCCGTTGTACGGATCGTTGGTGATAAAGATGTCGCCCTTTTCGATGTCGCCCGGCTCGTCGAACTTTTCCAGGATCCGCTTGACGGTCTTGTCGAGCACGCCGACAAAGGCCGGGATGCCGGCCCCAGAACCGGCGAGCTCGCCGTCCTTGTCGGTGATGCCCGTGCCCATGTCGAGCACCTCGTAGATGATGGCGCTCATGGCCGTCCGGCGCAGCGCGCCAAACATTTCATCCGCGGCTGCCTGAAGCGAGCTCTGGATGATTTCCAGCGTAATGGGATCGTACTTGTCGTTCATCGAGTTCCTCCTCACTGCGCGGTCCGGATGTGATAGTTGCCATAGTCATCCACGTGACACGGCAGGCCGGGTGGGATCACTGTCGTGGCGCCGGCCTCTTCGATGATGGCCGGGCCGGTGAATTGCATGCCGGGGGCCAGAGCCTCCCCATCGTAGATGGTCGCCTGGCAGATGCCCGCTTCGACGTAGTCGACGTCTCGCTTCTCCTTCACCGCCAGCGAAGCGTCGGGCTGGGAACCAGCTCCTGGTAGTTTTTCGGGTTTGAGCTTGTCCACCTCGGCAATGGCTACCAGGTGGTAGGCGACCAGCTCCACCGGGGCGCCGAGGCGGTACGTGTATTCCCGTTCATAGTCCGTGGCGAATTGCTCGCGGATGGCGTCGATCTGCGCTGCCGCGATCTCGCCGCCGGGCAGGACGATCTCTACCGAGTGTTCCTGGTTCTGGTAGCGGCACCGTCCATATCGCAGGAAATGCACGCGCGCCGGGTCAATGTCCTCGACGGCGAACTCCTGGAGTGCCTTTTCTTCCAGCCGGCGGAGGTCGCCATCGAGCTGTGCTGCTGCCCCGGGTATCGACAAGTCCACAATCTGAGTCTGCAGGTAATCGCGGCGCAGGTCGCTGAGCAGCATGCCCCAGGCCGAGAAGACACTCGATTGCTTGGGGATCACCACTTTCTTGATGCTCAGTTCCCTGGCAAGCGCGCAGGCGTGCATGCCCCCACCGCCGCCAAAGGAGATGAGCGTAAAGTCGCGGGGGTCGTGGCCACGGTTGACCGAGATCAGCTTGATGGCGTTGACCATGTTGTTGTCGGCGACGCGGACGATGCCGCGGGCCACTTCCTCGCGGCTGATGGTGAGCGTCGCAGCCAGGCGGTCCAGCGCTGCATGGACGCCGTCCATGTCCGCCTCGATCGTACCTCCGCAGAAGTAGTGGGGGTTGATGCGGCCCAGCGCCAGGTTCGCATCCGTCGTCGTGGCCTCGCTCCCCCCAATGCCGTAGGACACCGGGCCAGGCACTGCGCCGGCACTCTGCGGGCCGACGTGCAGCCGTTGGAACTCGTCCACCCAGGCAATGGAGCCACCGCCGTTGCCGATTTCCACCAGGTCCACCACAGGTACTGTCACGGGGTAGCCGGCCGAGGCGTTGCTGCGCTCGATGAGGTAGTTTGTGTTGAGCTTGACCTCTCCGCCGGTGATCAGCCCGCACTTGGCTGTCGTCCCTCCGATATCAATGGCAATGGCATCGAGCTCTCCGATCAGCCGGCCCAGGGCGGCTGCGCCCCAGATGCCGCTGGCCGGACCCGACTCGACCATGGTGATCGGGATCTGGCGTGCGCTCTTGACCGTGTCCACGCCACAGTTGGATTGCATGATGTACGGTGTGCAGCGCATCCCGGCGTCGTAAAGGGCACTGGTCAAGCAGTCCAGGTACTGGTGGGCAATGGGCTGCACGTAGGCTGACAGTACTGCGGTGTTGGTGCGTTCGTATTCGCGCCACTCGCGCGTGATCTGGTGCGAGGCCACCGCCGAGACCTCAGGCCAGAGCGCTTTCACCTCGTCAAGGGCCGCCTCTTCGTGGGCCGGGTTGGCGTAGGAATTGATAAAGCTGATGGCAACGGCGTCCACGCCTTCGGCCCGGAAATCGTCGAGGATGGCCGGCAACGCGGCAAGGTCCAGGGCTGTCGTCTCGATCCCCCTATAGTTGATGCGGCCCTTCACCTCACGGCGCAGGTAACGGGGCACAAAGGGCTCGGGCTTGCGGTATTCCATGTTGAAAAAGTCGGGGCGGTTGCCGCGGCCGATCTCCAGGACGTCCCGGAACCCCTCGCTGGTGATCAGCCCCACCAGGGCGCCCTTTCTCTCGGTGATGGCGTTAATGACGATCGTCGTCCCATGTACGAAGGAGGCGAACTCGCTCGGCATGATGTTGCTGTCCGAGATGACGTCCATCACACCTTTCTCGAACTGCCCCGGCGTTGTATGGCTCTTGCCGGTGACGACCTCACCGCCGGGGGTCACGTATACAAGGTCCGTGAATGTACCTCCGATGTCCGTTGCAACTCTCAGCATATTGGCATCCTCCAGTCTGTGAATCTGTGGCCGGCATGTGGGCCGAACCTGTCACTCCTGCCTGGGCCCGCAGCACCAGGGCGCGTGCGGGCGGTGCAGCAAAGGCCCGTGTCAAAACCAAGGTCCGTCATTGCGCCGATAGACCCTCCTGCTTCATTCTATCACGCTGGTTTGGCCCGCTGCCGCAACCAGGCCGCCATATCGGGATGGCCGTACTGCTCGTCCAGGCGCCAGGCCTCGAGTTCGGCAGGGGGTGGCGATTCGTAGGCCGCGATCTTGCTATGGCTCCACGACAACCGCGTCACGAGGTCTGCCGCAAACTCGGCCGTCTTGAAGGCGGCGACCATGGGATCCAGGACGGGCACACCCAGCTCGGCCTGCAGCTCACGATAGAAGCCATAGGTGGCGGTGCAGCCCAGAATGAGGACTTCCGCGCCGTCCTGCTCGATGGCCTCCCGTCCAGCCTGGCGCAGGCGCCGGGCGGTCTCGGCCTGATCGCGGTGAAAGTCAAGTACACCCAGTTCGACCGACTTGAAGGAAGCGAGCCGATCCTTCATGCCGTAGCGTACCACGTTCTCCATCATTTCCGGGATCCACTTGCGGCGGCCAACGATGATGGAGAACTTGTCGCCCAGGGTGGCGGCAATGCGGGTCGCTGCCTCGCAGGGGGCGACGACGGCCATGCGCTCCGCCACCTCGCGTGCCTGTTGCAGCCCCACGTCGTAGAAGCAACCGATGACCGCTGCGTCAAAAGCCTGACGCTCTGCTTCCCGCACCAGTTGCAAGATGTCGGTCAGGACCAATGCTTCGTAGTAACGGTACTCCAGGTGGTGCGGGCCGCGCGGCAGGCTGACCATCTTGACCTCGGTTGCTGGCTGCTTCACGTCCAGCAGAACCTGGAGACCCTCCTGGACCAGTTCGATGCCGACAGGGTCGATGTACAGGATCTTGCTCACGATTTGCTCCTTTCCCCACCGGGCAAGGTTCAGGAAGGTGGAAAGAGGTGACAGCGCACGCTGTGGCCTGCTTCCACCTCGACCATGACAGGATCGACGACCGAGCAGATGTCCATGTGGCGCGGGCAACGGAGGTGGAAGCTGCAGCCGCTGGGGATGTTGACCGGGCTCGGGATCTCGCCCCTGGACACCGTCTTTCGCGGCTTTAGCGCTTCTTCCTCCTCTGACAGGACCGGGATGGAGGCCAGGAGCATCTGCGTGTAGGGATGGTACGGTGTGCGGAAAAACTCGACCGCGTCGGCGATCTCGCAGATCTTGCCCAGATACATGATGGCTACGCGCGAGGCGACGTTCCGCATCAGGCTGAGGTCGTGGGTGATAAACAGGTAGGTGAGGTTGAACTCCCTCTGCAGCCGCATAATCAGGTTGATGATCTTGCCCTGGATCGATACGTCCAGGGCGGAGGTCGGCTCGTCGAGGATGACGAACGAGGGCTCGGTGGCCAGGGCACGGGCGATGGCCACCATCTGCTTTTCGCCACCGCTCAGGGTTTGGGGATATTTGTGCATGTATTCCAGCGTGAGCTCGACCATGTCGAGGAGCTGCGCCGTCTGCTGAAGGACGTTCTCCTGCGGACGGTGCAATCGCAGCGGCAGAGCCAGGATCTGGGCCACGGTCCGCCGCGGGTTCAGTGAAGAGCCAGGATCCTGGAAGACGATTTGGATCTGTTTGCGCAGGGCCAGCGGCCGCTTCTTATCGGCAAAGAGGTCTTTGTCGCGGAACCGGATCGTGCCTGTAGTGGGCCGGTACATACCGATGGTCGTGTAGGCCACGGTGCTCTTGCCCGAGCCCGATTCGCCTACCAGGCCGAAGGTCTCTCCCTCCTGCACAGCAAAAGAAATCCCGTCCACTGCCTTGACGGTGATCGGCTCCCGTCTCAGGAACCCCTCCTGGCCGATGACAAAATGTTTCTTGAGATCGTTGAAGGTTAGAATGTCTGCCATCGCGGCTATGCCGACCTTTCCTTGTCCCGGTAGAGGAAGCAGGCCACCTCGTGATCTCCGGACACCCGGTAAAAGCCAGGTTTCTCCTGCCGGCACACGTCCATCACATGCGGGCAGCGGGGGTGGAAGCGGCACCCAGGCGGCGGATGGAGGTAGTTCGGAATGCGGCCCGGGATCCCATCGGACACGCCACCGCCCGTCAGCCTTGGTACGGCTTCCATGAGGCCGTGGGTGTAGGGATGGAGGGGGTTCCGAAACAGCTCCTCCGTGCCGGCCACCTCCACCATGGTGCCAGCATACATGACATAAACACGGTCGGTCAACTGGCGCACGATGCCCAGGGTGTGGGTGATCAGGATGACCGAGAGGTCCTTCTCTTCGACGAGGCGGCCAAGAAGCCGCAAGATCTGGTCCTGGATGGTCACGTCCAGCGACGTCCCTGGCTCATCGGCGATGAGTAGTTTTGGATCCGCGACCAGGGCCATGGCGATGCACACACGCTGCCGCATCCCGCCGCTGAGCTGGATGGGGTAACTGCCCAACATGCGTTCCGGATCGGGCAGAGCCACCTCGCGGATAGGCTGGATCATCCGGTCGTGGATCTGGCTCCGCGATAGCCTTTTCTCGGTCGAGTGGCGGACCACTGCCCGGATTTGCTGCCCGATAGTAAAAACGGGGTTGAGGGCGGCAGTCGGATCCTGGAAGATCATGGAAATGCCGCGCCCGCGCACCCTACGCAGCCGGTCGTCGCGCATTTTGAGCAGGTCCTGTCCCTGGAACAGGATCTGGCCACCCGGAATGCGGGCAGGAGGCATGGGCAGGACGCGCAACGTGGCCTTCATGGTGGTCGTCTTGCCGCAGCCGGTTTCGCCCACCAGGCCTACTTTCTCCCCGCGATGGACGACAAAGCTAACTCCATCCAGCACGCGCAGGATGCCGCCGTAGACATGAAAATGCACGTGTAGATCCTTGATCTCCAGGAGCGGTGCGTCGTCCATTCTAGATCTCCTCGGCGCCGAGCATGTCGCGCAGGCCATCGCCCAGGAGGTTAAAGCCCAACACGATCAGGACGATAGCCAGGGCGGGAAAGACCGCGATCCACCATTGGTCGGGCAGGTACTTGGCCCCGGATGCAACCATGGTGCCCAACCCGGGCTCTGGAGGCTGCACCCCTAGCCCGACGAAGCTGAGCGTGGAGCCGATGATGATCACCCAGCCCATGTCCAGGCTGATTTTGGTAAAGATGGGGGAGATCACATTGGGCAGGATCTCGCGGAACAGGATGTGCGCGGTGCTGGCGCCAGAGACCTCCGCCGAGACAACAAAGTACTCGTTGCGCAGGGTGCTGGCCAGCCCGTAGACCAGCCGGGTGTACCAAGGCCACCACATGAGGGAAACTGCCATCATGGCGTTAGAGAGATTGGGTTTGAGGATAGAGGCGATGGCCAGGGCCAAGATGAGGGGTGGGACGGCCAGAAAGATGTCGGTGATACGCATGATGATGGTATCGATGCGCGTGCCCTGGAAGTAGCCCGCCACCAGTCCCAAGAGCACGCCAGGCGGCACGACCAGCGACAGGACCACCACGCCCATCCACAGGGCGTAGCGGAAGCCAAAGATGGAACGGCTCAAAATGTCGCGACCGATCTCGTCCGTGCCAAAGGGATGGGCCCAACTGGGCGGGAGCTTGGCGTTGGCAAAGTCGGTAAAGGGCTTGACGTGCTCCGGGTAGGGAGCGACCAGCGGGGCAAAGATGGCCAGGAGAAGGACTAGCAACACCATCGCTGCGCCGACTAGGGAGAGCGAGTTGCGTGAGAACTTGTACCAGGCGCGGCCCAGATTCTCCCTCCGGGTCTGGCGTTCCATCAGCTTAACCTGTTCCAGGCTGATGGTGGGATGGGAGTGACGGGCCGGGATCACCTCACCCATGGCTATTCACTCCTCTCTGCGCTCAACCGGATCCTGGGATCGAGTGCTCCCACGACGAGATCGACGACGATGTTGGCGATGGTGAAGGTAATGCCCAGGATGAGAATAACCGCCGAGATGGCGTTCAGGTCCTTGCGCAGCATGGCGTTCATGCCATAGCGCGACAGGCCTGGCCAGTTGAAGATGAGCTCCACCAGGAAGGCGTTGCTCAGGCCGGCGGCAAAGTCGAGGGCGAAAACAGAGATGGTGGGGATGAGAGAGGGCTTGAGTAGGAAGCGACTCATGATCACTCGCTCGGGGATGCCCAGGGCACGCTCGGCGGCGATATAGTCCTTGGACAGATTGTCGGCCATGCTGGAGCGGGTGATGCGTGCCTCCTGAGCCAGGGCACCCATGGACAGCGCCAGCGCGGGCATCAGCAGGTGCTTGAAGGCGTCCCAGAAGGTGGCAAACTGGCCAGCGAGCAAGGCATCGACGGTGATCATGCCCGTGATGACCGGGGGTTTTGGAATGCCGTCGCTCAGCCTGCCGATAGGTGGCAGCCACTGGAGGGCAAGGCCAAAGAGCAGTAGAAAGAGGATGGCAAAGACGAAAGCGGGCGTCACCACGCCAAAGTAGGAGAACATCCGCAGGACACCGTCGATCCACGTGTCTTTATAGCGCGCCGAGATGGCGCCCAGGCTGATGCCCACCACGCCGGCAATGATGCCCGAGGTGAAAACCAGCTCCAGCGAAGCGGGCAGAAACTCGCGGACATCATCAGCCACGTTGCGCCGGGTGAACAGGGAAATGCCGAAATCGCCCTGCAGGGCGTCGCGGAGCCAGTAGCCATACTGCACCGGCAGCGGATCGTTCAGGTGCATCTGCTCGCGCAGGTTCTCGACGACCCAGTCGGGCGCACGGGCACCCATGGCCACCCGGGCCGGGTCGCCGGGCATGATCCGGGCGATGATGAAGATCAGGATCGACAGCCCAAGCAGGACAAAGATCGACTGAAAAATGCGGCGGCCGATAAAAGTCACAAATCCCACACGTCACGCTCCTTCCTACCCCAGGACGACCGCTTCGTGGCAGGCAGATGGATGGTGCCCATCTGCCTGCGTGGGCAAACGGTCAGGGAGCAGGCGCTCTGGTGCTGCCCAACGAGACCGCAACGCCACCAGAGCGCCCCCAGGGCAAGGGCGGCCAAGGCACGTAACTACGAACCCCGCAGCACCCTCGCAGCGGGTTTCCCCCGTTCGTGAGAGACGGTTTGGCAGCCCCCGCTCCCCGGCACGCGAGCAAGCGCGTGCCATGAGCTATGCACCGGCTGGCAGGAGGTCCCAGGCGCCCATCGCCCGGGACCTCTCCGGTAGCAGGCTTAGGGTGGATTCACGCCAATGGCCGGCAGCCAGAACCAGTAGCCCATTAACGGGCTTAGCTCATCCGGATTCCAGTCGACATAATCGACCACGGCATGTTGCTCGAGCTGGTCGTAGAGGAAGAGCGACGGGCTCAGCTCCATGATCTGTGCCTCGAGGGTCGCGTACTTGGCGAACCGCTCTGTCTGGTCGGCCGTGGCCAGCGCGTCGTCGAGCGCCGCGTCGAGCTCCGGATCCAGCAGCCACTCGTTCTGCTGCCAGGTCGCTGCCGTGCTGGAGTGGTAGCGGTCCTTGATCATCAAGCCGGCCTCGGGCAAGGCAGCAGAGACGTAGACCGTGATGATGTGCGGGCTGCTTTCCTCCATGGCCGTCTCCTCGACCACACTCAACCACGGCGTCTGGACGACCTCCACCGTCATGCCCAGCTCGGCCATGTTGGCCTGGAAGAGCAGGGCGAACTTTTCCTCGTGGGGCACCTCCGAGATCCAATGGACCTCGATGGGATAGTCGTCCAGTGCGTCGGCGTACTGGCACTGGGCCAGTTCCTCGCGTGCCTTGTCCAGGTCGCGCGCGTAGGTCATGACGTTAGGATCGTGCCCGCCCAGGCTCGCCGGGACTGCGCCGTCCATGACCGGTGTGCCCGGCCATTCCAGGGCGACGGCGGCCTCGTAGTCAAAGGCGTAAGCCATGGCCTTCCGGCAGTGAATGTCGTCGGTCGGTGCCCTGCGGGTGTGGATCATGTAGTAGAAGGAGGTTATGCTCGATGAGCTCTGGATGCGGACGCCTTCGATGGCCTCCAGGGCCTGGTAGGCCTCCACGGTCTGCCATTGGTCCGAGATCTCGAGCTCGCCGGTGCTCATCATGGAGCGGACGGTGGCTCCCTCTGTGGTGCCGATGAACTTGGCCCTATCCGGCGCATTGGCGACGAACTTGTCCGCCGCCCACCAGTCGTCGAATTTTCCCAGCATGCAGTACTCTTCCAGGGGGAACTCGATGATGGTGTACGGCCCAGAACCGGCGTCGTGGGTCAGCAACCATTCCTTGCCATAGTCGCCTTCTGCACCGTAGGCACCCTCAGCCAGCGTGTTCGCCCGCACCTGGTCTTCGTTCAGGATGTAGAGCCGCACCAGGCTGGGTGCAAAGAGGCCACTGGGCTGCTCCAGGGTAAAGACCACGGTATAGTCGTCGGGTGCTTCCACGCTGGTGATGCCACTGACCAGGTAGGCATAGCCTTCGCCGATGGTCTTTAGCCGGTTGTAGCTGTAGACCACGTCGCTGGCCAGGAGCTCGCTGCCATCGTGGAACTTGACGCCCTTTCTCAGGTTGAAGGTGTAGGTCAGGCCGTCGTCTGAGACATCCCACGTTTCGGCCAGCCAGGGATCGAGGCCGGCTTCGGCATTGGGGAAGATGAGGGTGTCGTAGAGGTTCACCAGCGCGGTCGAAGAGGCATAGTCGCTGCCCACTGCCGGGTCGGCATACAGCGGCCAGGAGAAGGTGACCCTGAGGAGTCGCTCTTCGGCAGCCGGCGGGGATGTGGGCGCAGCCTCCTCTGTGGTTGGGGCCGCTTCCGCCGGCTCCTCTGCAGAAGGCACAGGCGTGGCTTCAGGTCCACAGGCGGTCATAACCATCGTCGCAATGACGATCAATGTCACCAAAACAGCAATCTTTTTCATTTTCCTATCCTTCCTTATCCTCCTTATGGACGGGTCCCGAGTACAGTCCGTGGCGGTGGCATGTCCCTTGCAGGGTGAGTCTGCCACATCCGTCCGTACTCCATTGAGCGACTACTTGGCAGCTTCCGCAGCATCACCTCCTTTTCGAAGTGTCAGCCACCTCCCGAGCTCAGTTTCTGGGACAGGGGGCCAGGCTACCCAGATGGCGACGCACTCCT
>JAMJFU010000105.1 GCA_023544525.1 Anaerolineae bacterium
CGTGCTTACGATGCCCTGGTCTTTGGTACCGGAAAACCGTACGCCGCATCTGAAGGAGCTTGACACTAGGGACCTTATGACATACGACATCGCACTATCCACCATGTGGGCCGTCGGCCGGTTCCCGGACCTGGCCGGCTTTTTCGACGCTGGCCGGGAACTGGGTTTTGCCCGTTTTGAGCTGAACCACGCCATCGATTCGGCGATGCTGGCGGGCCTGTCGCTGGATGGCACGATCACCGGCATCCACGAGCCTTGCCCGGCAGACATTTCGACGGCCGAGCTCAGCCGGCGCAACTGGCTCATCTCTGCACCGGACGAGAAGGACCGGCGGAGAGGAGTGCTTGCCACTCGGCGCAGCATCGACCTGGCCTATGCCTTGGGCGCCCCGGCGGTCATCGTCCACCCAGGGCGGGTAGACGTCGACCCGGCGCTTGAGTCAGCGCTCGTCGACCTTCACAAGGCAGGCCGGTCCAGCCAGCCTGAATATGACCAGACGAAGGCACGCTTGATGGCTGCCCGGACGGCTCGGGCCAGGACCAACATGCAGTCGGTGCGCCGTAGCCTGATCGAGTTGGCCGGCTACGCTGCTCATCGAGGGATCCGGCTGGGACTGGAGAATCGCTTCCACTATCGCGAGATCCCGTTGCCGGATGAGCTCGAGGAGCTCCTGGACCTGGGCCTTGGCCAGGCAGTCGGCTATTGGCACGACATCGGCCATGCCCAGGTGCTCGAACACCTCGGCTTCGACCCCCACGAAGAATGGCTGCGGCGCTTTGCCGACCGGATGATCGGGGTCCACCTGCACGACGTCGTGGGGGTGACGGACCACCTGCCCGCCGGGTCGGGAGAGGTGGATTGGGCAATGGTGCGCGGATATCTGCCTGCCGGCGTACTGCGCACCTGCGAGTTCCAGTCTTCACACCCGCCCCAACAGGTGGCCGCCGGGCTCCACTGGCTGGTCGACAAGAGGATATGAGAGACACTGCTATGGCGCCCAACCTATTTGACCCGGCTGTCCTTGAGGCTTTGTACCAAAAGATGAAAGGCATCAACCCTGGTGTCGGGGAGATGGAGCTCTACGAGTTCCGCTATGCTCTCGCCAACCTCTTGCCCGAGGAAGGTGGCTGGGCTGGCGTGGAGCTTGACCCAAGGGCAGACATCGAAGAGCGCATCCACAGCAGCGACTTCTATACCAGTATCCAGATCAAGCCGCGGGTTGGCGACCGGATCGTGTTGGACAGGACGATTGTCCGCCTGACGAATATGCTTTTGGCCGGTCTCGTAACGGGAGAGTACTCCCCCGAGTGGATTCGAACCCACTTTTACTTTGACATCAGGGGCTTCTACTTCTTGACCCGGACCGAGTATTTCACCGCCGAGGTCGTGGCCCACCTGGGCGGCAAGCCTTACCGCACCTTCGAACAGAGACAGAGGCGGTTCGACACCTGGCAGGATCTGGGCTACAAAGCGTTCAAAGAGGCAAATGCCGAGGTGGACCAGGCCCTAATCGAAGGCGTGCACAAGCTGGTCGCCGCCAGGGGTACGCCGCTGGTCCTGGCCGTCGCCGGCCCCACAGCCGCCGGCAAGACCGAGATCGTCGAGCGCCTGCGCTGTACGTTCGAGGAGTCAGGCAGGCAGGTCGCTGCCATCGAGATGGACAACTTCTTGACCGACCGCGACCGCCGCGAGAAGCTGGGGATTCATACCCTGGGCAAGGAAGCCATCCACTTTACGCTCTTTAGGGAGAGCCTGGAGGCCATCTGCCGCGGGCAAAAGATCACTATCCCTCGTTACGACTTTTACGACGCCACATCGAGCCACGACCTGGAAGGCAGGCTGAAACCGGGCCGCGTGCCTATCGAGATCGATCCGGCCGACATCATCTTCATCGAGGGCAACTTCCCATTCCTGCTGGAAGAGGTCGCGCACCTGGTCGGCATCAAGGTGGTCTACCTGACCGGTGATGCCATCCGGATGAAGCGCAAGTGGAAGCGCGACATCGATTACCGCAAAAAGTACGAGCCCACCTATTTCAGAAACCGGTACTTTCGCAACCAGTTCCTGATGGCCCAGAAATGCTACCGGCCACAGATGCAGCTGTGCGACCTGGTGGTGGACACCACGGGCGCTGCCATCTGGGTGACTCCCCAGATTGCCAGGATGTTGGGGAGCTAGGCGTAGGAGCATGCTTGGGCTGCCGGTCCTGACCATCCCCGTAGCCGCGGTGTTGGCCGCCTTGCTCTATCTCGCCATAGACCTTTTTATGTAAAGGAAAACAGCCGTGGGGCTAAGAGATTTCCGCAAGCCACGACAGGACAAGTTCCTGCTATCGCTGATCGCACAGGCCGAGATCACGCTGCAGGGTCTTGTTGCCCTCGAATCGTATATGAAAAAGCGGTCCGACAAGTATGCAGCCGCAGTAGTCCAGGCAGAAAAAGACGCCGACGAGGTGCGCCGCATCCTGATCGACGATTTGCACCGCACCTTTGTGACGCCGATAGATCGGGAGGACATCTTTGCGCTCTCGCGGGCGATTGACGACATATTGGACTATGCCTACTCGACTGTGGAAGAGATGGAGCTCCTGGAAGTAGAGCCCAACGAGTTCCTGCGGCGGATCGTCTCGCTGCTGTACGAGGCTGCCGGCGAGATCCACATGGCCGTGATCCGCCTCAAAGAGAACCCGCGCGTGGCCGCCGAGCACGCCACGGCGGCCAAAGCCATTGAGAACCGGGTGGAGCGAGTCTACCGCGAGGCCGTCGCCGATCTGTTCTCCGGGCCCGAGGATGTCCATCACATACTGGAGATGCTCAAGCTGAGAGAGATCTATCGCCACCTGAGCAACTGCGCCGACCGGGGCGACCTGGCGGCCAACATCATCAACAACATCGTGGTCAAGATCACGTGATGCCGCTAACAGAGTACGATATCGCGTTCCTGGGCAACTATACCAAGGATACCATCGTCTCGGCCGCAGGCACCCGAGACGTCGACGGCGGAGCGTTCAACTATGGCGCGCAGGCTGCGGCCCGCATGGGGTTGCGCGTGGCCGCCATCACCCGCCTCACCCGAGAAGACTGGCACGTCGTCGAGGCCCTGAGGGCCTTGGGCGTTGACGTCTTTACCGAGGCAACGCCGGCCTCCACCCGGCTGCGGCTGGAGTATCCCAGCGCCAACCCGGACGAGCGCATCATCTATGTCGCCAGCTCAGCCGGATCATTCAGCCCAGGCCAAGTCGCAGCCGTCCAGGCCCAGGCATTCGTGCTCGGTCCCTCTTTCCGGGGCGAGGTCGGCCTGGACGTCGTCGAGACAGTAGCCGCAAGCGGTGTGACGCTGGCAGCCGATGTCCAGGGCTGGGTCCGGGTGGTCCGGGATGGCAGGCTGGCCTACGAGGCCTGGCCCGAGGCGCATCGCTTCCTGGCCCACGTGGATGTCGTGAAGGCGGACGCCGTCGAAGCCAAGTGGCTGACGGGCGAAGCCGACATCTACCGGGCAGCTGAGCGGCTAGCCCGCCTGGGGCCGGCTGAGGTGGTCCTGACCCACCGCGACGGAGTGCTGGTCCTTGCCGGCGATCAGGTGCACGAGGCCGGTTTCTACCCGGCATCGCTCGTCGGCCGCAGCGGGCGGGGCGACACCTGCCTGGCCGCCTATGTGGCCAAGCGGCTGAGCGCTGGCCCGGCTGAGGCAATCATCTGGGCTGCTGCGCTGACCAGCCTCAAGATGGAGGCCGAGGGCCCGTTCCGCCACGATGTCGGCGACGTCGAGGAGCTGATCCGGCAGAGGTACGCTTCGCCCCCAGCCTGATAGGCACAAGCCGCGGCCTTCGGTTCACTGACGAGCATACCATGGTTTGACCGCGGATAACAGACTTGGTATAATGCGTCCATCGAATAGGTCGAAGGGAATGATGAGTTGTCTATCGAAATTGGCGTACCAATCATTAGTGCCCGCGGCCTTTCCTTTTCCTACAATCCCCAGGTGCAGCACAGCGTCCCTGCTCTCAGGGGCATCGATCTGGATGTTTACCCCGGCGAGTACCTGGCCGTGATCGGCCACAACGGCTCTGGCAAGTCCACCCTGGCGAAGCACTTTAACGCGCTGCTGCGCCCTACCGCGGGCGAGATGCGCGTAATGGGCCTCGACACGCGCGAGCCGGCCAATACGCTGGCCGTGCGCCGGACGGTGGGCATGGTTTTCCAGGTGCCCGACAACCAGCTTGTGGCTAGCGTCGTCGAGGAGGATGTGGCCTTTGGCCCGGAGAACCTGGGCCTGCCCGACAAAGAGCTCCACGAGCGCGTGGAGTGGGCACTGGCACTGACGGGCATGGCCGAATACCGCCACCGGCAACCCCACCGCCTCTCAGCAGGCCAAAAGCAGCGGGTGGCCCTTGCCGGGGTGGTGGCCATGAGGCCCAAAGTCCTGGTGTTGGACGAGGCCACCTCCATGTTGGATCCCGAGGGGCGGCGCGAAGTGCTGGCCGTGGTGCGCAGGCTGAACGACGAAGGCATGACCATCGTAGCCATCACTCACTCAATGGATGAGGCGGCGATGGGTGACCGTGTGATCGTCCTGGAGCTGGGCCGCATCGTGCTAGAAGGCACACCTCGCCAGGTTTTCTCCGACGTGGAGACGTTGCGCACATTGCAGGTAGGTGTGCCACAGGTTACAGAGCTGGCCTTTGAGCTCAACAAACGCGATCCGGCTTTCCCGCCGGAAGCCTTGACCGTCGGCGAGTTTGTGGGCGCTGTGGAGGAAACGATGGCCCTGCGCAGCAGGCAGGCCTCTGCCGGCGAGCGCGGTACGTTTGGTCAATCGCCCGCCGTCCAGGCGGGCCAGTCGCTGCCCAGCCCGGCGGCGGCCGAACCACTGCTCCAGGTGCACAACCTGCACCACGCCTACCTGCGCGGTACACCGCTGGAGACGGTCTCCCTGCGCGGCGTGGGCCTGGAGGTGAGCCGCGGCGAGGCCGTAGGGATCATCGGCCGGGCCGGCTCGGGCAAGTCCACACTTGTACAGCACCTGAACGGGTTGCTGCGACCGCGCGAGCCGGGCAGGGTCCAGGTGGCCGGCCACGACTTGAGCAACCTGGGTGTCGACGTGCGCCGAATCCGTCAAAAGGTGGGCCTGGTGTTCCAGTACCCCGAGCAGCAGTTGTTCGAGCGGCTGGTTGGCGACGACATCGCCTTCGGTCTGAAGAAGCTGGGTATGCCCCGCGCGCAGCGCCGCGAGCGCGTATGCTGGGCCATGACGGCGGTGGGCCTCGATTTTGAGACCTTCAAGGACCGCTACACCTTCTCCCTGAGTGGAGGCGAGATGCGCAAGGCGGCCCTGGCTGGCGTACTGGCCCTCCGGCCCGAAGTGCTGATCCTGGACGAGTCCACTTCGGGGCTGGACCCGCGCAGCCGCCGCGAGCTGTTGGACCGGCTTCTGGTGCTGAACCGGGAGGAGGGACTTACGCTGGTGTTCGTATCGCCCAGCATGGAAGACGTTGCCGAGCTGGTAGGCCGCGTCTACGTGTTGGACGACGGCCGGGTGGCGCTCAGCGGCCCGGTGCGCGAGGTCTTTGCCCAGGAAGTGGCGCTGCGCCGCCACGGACTGGGTGTGCCACAAATAGGTGAGGTTGCCCACAGGCTGCGCCAGCGAGGGATCGCTGTCGAGGGCGAGCCTCTGACGGTAGCCGAGGGAGTGGAAGCCATATGGAAGACTTTGAGCTCCTGAGGTACGTAACCGTTGGCCAGTACCTGCCCGGCGACTCCCTGGTCCACCGGCTGGACCCGCGCACCAAGCTGTCGGTCTTTCTCTTCCTGACGCTGGCAGCTACTTTTAGCCTGTCCTACACCGCCAACGCCGTCCTGGTGCTGGTCACGCTGGGCCTCGTGCTGCTGGCAGGCATCCCGCTGCGCTATATCCTGTCCGGGCTGCGACCGGCCCTACCCATCATCATCGCCCTGGCCATCCTGCAGTTGCTCTTCTACGGTGGTCACTATGTGCCTTACGGCCTGGAGAGCAGGACCCTGTTCCAGTGGGGTTGGATCCACGTCACCAATGGCAGCGTGCAACTGGTGGTTGTCTCCATGCTGCGCTTTGTCGTGCTGCTTTTCCTGACCAGCCTTCTGACCAACACGACGACCTTGACGGGACTGACCCACGGGGTGGAGGCCATGCTGCGGCCCTTTGCCCGCCTGGGCGTGCCCGCCCACGAGCTATCGCTAGTGGCGACGGTCGCGCTGCGCTTCGTCCCGCTCCTGGCGGAGCAGCTAGAGATCATCCTCAAAGCGCAGGCGTCACGGGGGGCGAGCATCGCCCACCAGGGGAAGCTACGCTTTGTGAGCACGGCACGCCAGGTGGCGGTGCTCATCGTGCCGCTCTTTGTGGACGCCTTCCGCCGGGCCGAAGATCTGATCCTGGCCATGCAGGCCCGTTGTTACGTCGGCGGGCGCGGGCGTAGCAGCTACGTCCACCTCGAGTTCGCCAGGGGCGACTACATCGCTTACGGCGCCGGGCTGCTCTTCGCCCTCGCCATTCTGGCACTGCGCAACCGTTTTCCAGTGTGACCTATTCGACCAAGATCTGGGCCTGACGGAAGACCTGTATTGACTGCCCAGAGCAGGAGGAACTGTGAAAGAAGGAACCCTGTCGGTACGAAAGATCGTCCTTGCCGCGGTATTGAGCGCCATCGCCATCCTGTTGGGCTGGACCCGTCTGGGGTTCATCCCGGTGCCGACGCCAGCCGGCAACGCAACCATTATGCATGTGCCGGCCATCATTGGCGGCGTGATGGAGGGTGGCCTGGTGGGTGGGCTCGTCGGCACCCTGTTCGGTCTGTTTAGCTTTCTGCAGGCGACAGTACCGATGTTCAAGGACCCACTGGTGGCGGTGTTGCCCCGGATTCTGATCGGGGTCACCGCCTGGTTGGCCTATGCCGGACTGAAGCGGGTGAACGAATACCTGGCCCTTGTCGTCTCGGCCGCGGTCGGCACGCTGACCAATACCATCGGCGTCCTGACCATGGCTGTGCTGCGCGGCTACATGGCGCCCGGCGTGGCCTGGACGGTGGGGCTGACCCATGGCCTGCCCGAGATCGTCGTAGCCGCCATCCTGACCGTTGCCATCGTGGCTGCCTGGAAACGGGTCGAGACCGGGCGCGGCGAGGCCAAGATGTAGAGTGTAGCTCAATCGGCATCCAGCCCCGCCCCTATAAGGGCCGGGATCCGCTGCGATCAGGCACAACACCCCCCGGGGATCGGGATCGCCCCTGGCCAGGCATCGCCCCGCTATAATTAACGCCATTTTAATCACATATACCTTGACAAATAGCCATCGTTGTGCGATAATGAGTGGACGCGGACGGTGTCGCCCCCGGAGTCCTCTACCCTCGCAATGCCGCGCTAGTCGTTTCCTTGAGGCAATTATCGCAAGCAGGAGATCCCGACAATATGGGTGCACAAGCCATCCCAATGCTCGTCCTTGAGGCTGGTGTCCTGGTCGAGGCCGCCCAGGAGATCCCACTCACCGGCCCGGAACTCGTCATCGGCCGCGACCCTGCCGCCGACCTGGTGATTCCTTCTCCCCTGATCTCGCGCAGACATGCCTGCGTCTATCGGGAAAACGGCCAGTACCTGATCAAGGATCTGGGCAGCACCAACCATACCTTCCTCAATGAACGCCGGCTCGATATTGCCACCCCGCTGCGTCCGGGCGATTCCATCCGCCTGGGTAGCGCCGTCCACCTGACCTTCGTTGCTGCCCCCGCCGCCGATCTGACTCAGCTCGAGGTCGTAGCCCAGACGAGGGAGGAAGCCCGCCCTGTCAGCGAGAGCGCCACACTGCTGGTCCAGGACCGGCCGGCAGTCGAGTCCAGCCAGCCGCCGCTACTCATCCTGTCTGTCGCAGGCGCCGAACCCTGGACCCTCCGCCTGACAGGCGACCAGCTGCGCCTGGGGCGGGCACCCGACAACGACATCGTCATCGCCTCGCCCATCGTTTCTGCCCACCACGCCGTCCTCGAGCGAGACGCCCATGGCTACCGCTTCCGGGTTGAGCCCGATGCCACCAATCCCGTCTATCATAACGGCACGCCTATCCGGGACGACCATCTCTTGCACGATGGCGACCTGCTGCGTATCGGCAGCCTCGATCCTGGCACAGTGGTTACCCTGACCTACCAGTGGCCGGCTGAGGCCGCCTTGCGGTCCATGACCCGCCAGATCGAGTTCGGCGAGGGAGACCAGCTCCAGATCGGCCGCGATGCTGCCAATGACGTGGTGCTCGAGGCACCCATCGTCTCCCGTTATCACGCCGTCGTCGAGCGCATCGGCCAGCGTTTCCGTGTGCGCGACCTGAACAGTGCCAACGGCACCTTTGTCAACGACGAAGCCATCGACGGCGAAGCCTGGTTACAGCCCGGTGATAGCATCCGCGTCGGGCCCTACCGCTTTGTCCTGGGTGAGGACCAGCTGGCCCGTTACGACGAGACGGGCGGCCTGCGCGTGGAGGCGCTGAACTTGAACAAGTGGGTGCGTAAGGATCTGAACCTGCTCAAAGGAATATCTCTCGTCATCCAGCCACGTGAGTTCATCGTCGTCGTCGGCCAGAGCGGTGGCGGCAAATCGACCCTGGTCGATGCCATCGCCGGCTACCGGCCCGCTACGGATGGCCGGGTGCTGGTCAACGGCATCGACATCTACCGCCACTTTGACGCGATTCGCAACGAGATAGGTTTTGTGCCGCAGAAGGACATCATCCACACCGAGCTGACGGTCTACGAGGCATTGGACTATGCTGCCCGCTTGCGCATGCCAGCCGATACCTCGTCCCAGGAACGGCACGAGCGGATCGTGCAGGTCCTCGACGACCTGGACCTGGCCCACCGCAAGGACGTGCAGATCGCAGGCTTGAGCGGCGGCCAGCAGAAGCGCGTCTCCATCGGCGTCGAGCTGCTCACCCGGCCCGGTCTGTTTTTCCTGGACGAGCCGACTTCGGGCCTCGATCCCGGCACCGAGACCGCGCTGATGCAGTTGATGCGCCGCCTGGCCGACCAGGGCCGCACCATCGTCCTCATCACCCACGCCACGAAGAACGTCATGCTAGCCGACCGGGTCCTCTTTTTGGCCCTCGGCGGTTACCTGGCCTGGTTCGGGCCTCCTGAAGAGGCACTGCGCTTTTTCGACCAATACCGTTCGGAGCGCGACAGGCGCACACAGGCGATGGAGTTCGACGATATCTATGCCATTCTCGACGACCCCGAGAGAGGGACGGCAGAGGAGTGGGCCGAGCGGTATGCACAGAGCCCAGCCTACCAGCAGTACACCGTCCAACCCCTCGCGGAGCTGGGGCACTCTCCTGACGACGCGGCGCCTGGGCCCGATGAGAAGCCACAACCAACGCTCAGCAGCGCAGGCAAGCGCGTCTCGGGCCTGCGCCAGTTCAGCGTACTATCCTCTCGTAACCTCAAGATCCTCACCCGCGACCGCGTCAGCCTCTTCCTGATGCTGGCCTCAGCTCCCTTGCTGGCCAGCCTGGACATCGTTCTGGCGTTGATCCTGGGGCGCGATCTCTACTCTTACGCCAATGGGGACATGGGCAACGTCTTGATCACGCTCTTCCACCCGGCCGTGGTGGCCGTGATGGTGGGTGCGTTGGCCATGATGCGCGAGTTCGTGAAGGAGGCCGAAGTCTACAAGCGGGAGCGGCTGGTGAACCTGAAGGTACTGCCCTACGTCGGCTCCAAGCTGTGGGTGGCTGGCCTGCTGGCGCTCTACCAGGCCGCTGCCTATACCGGCATCCACTACCTGGCCTATGAGATGCCGGGCGGTGCCCTGGAGTTCCTGATGCTGTACGTCAGCTTGCTGCTGGCTACACTGGCCGGCATGGCCCTCGGTCTGCTGGCCTCGGCGGTGGCGCCCAACGCCAACGCCGTACCCCTCATCGTCATCCTGCTGATCATCCCGCAAGTCATGCTCGGCGGTGCGTTGATCCCTGTGCCCAGCACCGCCAGCAGCCCGACCGCCAGCCGTTGGGCCTTTGAGGCCATGGTGGGTGTCACCGGCGCGGGATCCGGCCTGGCGGCCGATGCATGTTGGGCCTTGCCCGAAGAGGTGCGCGAGGAAATGACCCTGGCGGAAAAGGAGGAACGCGGTTGCCGTTGCATGGGCCTGGCCGCGCTGGATCCAGACTCCTGTGCCTTTCCGGGGCTGGGTGCATTTTACGATCCGGCTATTGACCAGCCGGAGCCGGTGCCACCTCAGCCGATCGGCGACCCACCAGCCGAGCCCGCCCTGCCGCCCAGGCCCCAGTCTCCAGCGGATGCTTCGGACGCGCAGGCCGTGGCCAGTTATGTCGAGGCGCTTGACCAATATCAGCTAGAGGTAGACCGCATCCGGGCCGAATATGAGATCGTGCTGGCCGGCTACGAGGCCCGCGCTGACGAGTACCGGACCGAGGCTGAGCAGCACCAAAGGGAGTTGGCCGACTGGACGCTCAGGCGCAACACCGCGGTGAGCAGGGCCGAGAGTGTGCTGGGCCGCTTCCATGATGATTTTGGCTGGGCCTTTGTGGACAAGGATGATCCGGGAGAGTTTGTCCCCCGGCTCCTGACCGCCTGGGGTATCCTGTCCGGCATGATCTTGGTTTTGTTTTCTGCGATCCTTGTTGCCATCTCGCGCAAGGCCTGATTTTGGAGGAGAATATGGAAGTGCACAATCCCCTGGGCCAGACCCTTGGCGGCCGCTACCGCATCGACGAACTGATCGGCCAGGGTGGCATGGCTAGCGTCTACAAGGCCTACGATCCCAACTTGAGGCGGGTCGTGGCCGTCAAGACCATCAAGTCCGAAATGGCAACCGATCCCAAGTTCGTGAGCCGCTTCGAGAGTGAGGCCACGTCGGTGGCCCAGCTCCGTCACGAGAACATCGTCCAGGTGTATGATTTTAGCCACGAGAACGGGCTCTATTACATGGTCCAGGAGTTCGTGCCCGGCGAGACACTGCGAGAGCACCTGCGCCGCCTAGACCGCTCCGGCCGCAACATGCCTCTTGAGGATGCCATCCGCTATACCATCGATATCTGCCACGCGATCGACTATGCCCACCGCCGGGGCATCATCCACCGGGACATCAAGCCCGCCAACATCATGCTCGACGTGCACGGCCGGGCCGTACTCATGGACTTTGGCATCGTCAAGATCACCGGCAGCACCCAGCACACCGTCGCCGGCGCAGTGCTGGGCACCGCGCTCTATATGCCGCCCGAGCTGATCCGCGGCGAGGTTCCCGACGCCCGGTCCGATATCTATTCGCTGGGCGTCACCCTGTACGAGATGCTCAGCGGCCAGACACCCTTCGAGGCCGATTCGGCCATGTCCCTGTTGATGATGCACCTGCAAGAGCCGGTGCCCGACTTGCACCAGCTGCGCTCCGACGTGCCCGCGCCGCTGGCCGGCGTCGTACGAAAAGCGCTGGCCAAGAGCCGCGATGACCGTTATGCCGTGGGCGGCGAAATGGCCGCCGCCCTACAGCAGAGCCTAGCCCAGCTTGACTCCGGCATGGCCGTACACCTGCAGGCCACCGAGGTCGAGGAAACGGGCGGGGCGCGGCCGCTCCCTGAGCCGACGATGGAGGAGACGCCCCGGCTGGCCGGCAGTAC
>JAMJFU010000106.1 GCA_023544525.1 Anaerolineae bacterium
TCATCGGTCAACCTCCGGTATAGACAGGCCCGTGCTGCGGGCCACCCATGAGGCTATCTTACCACGAACCTGGGGACTGGTCAATTGGCTCTGCGATGGCTTGCGCGGGTGTGGTGGGCCGTTTAGCCTGTTTCGAGGGGGCCAGCAGCCGGCCGTTTGGCCCATCGGGGCGCCGGTCGAATGGCCCTTGTGGCCATAGGCAAAGAGGGATATATTGGGTGGGGGTGGGTGGCCCACACCGACCAGGGGGACAGCAGATGGAGTACGTGGTCAGATCGGGCGATTCCTTTGAACAGATAGAGATGCGGGTGATCGATACCCTGCAGCGCCAGGGGTTCGTGGTGCGGCAGAGCTTCAGCCTGCTTTCGGCCACGCGCAGCGTGTCTGGATTGTCCGTCGAAGAGCGTGCAGCCGATGGGCCGCCCGGCTTCAGCGTGCTGTGGCTTTACGGGCCTGGTGCAAGCCGCCAGCCCCATAGCCTGGTGACGCTGTACCAACGGCGTGGCCACACGCTGTTTCGCGCCGTTCCGTCGCCCATGACTCGACTGCCGCTGGCGGGGATCCAAGCCACAGCCGATCTGGAGGCCGAGCTGGTAGCGACGCTGGTTTTGGATGGCCTGGATGTGTGCCTGGGGTTGGGTGGCGATCGACGCTGTGTCGATGCCGCGCAGCTGGTGGATAGCGCCACACCAGGGCCAGACGCTTCCTAGTCCCACGGCTCGAGGCACTGTCGTGCCAGGCTGAGCCTGAGGTAGAGAACCCAGGCCCGTGATGGTGGACAGGTGCTCGTTCTGAAAACTTGTGTCTGGCGGTCGCTCCACAGTCCCCGCTGTGAAGACAGCGCATCATCCTGGCCCCGGGAGGTGGTTCGGTGTCGAATCTGGAGACGCAGTTGCTGTTCGACCCCATATGTGGCATGTGGCTTGAGCCTCAGGAAGTGGCCAGCACCTATACGTATCTCCAGGTGACCTACGCCTTTTGCTGTGGCCAGTGCCGGGACCTCTTTGCCCGGGCCCCCGAGTTCCACGTGGCGCAGCTGGCCCACGAACCCAGGCAGTCCGCAGGGTATCGCTGCCCTCACCAGTGTTAGCAGCGTGCCCACTGCGCCTGCGGGGGGCCAGGCCAAGCGGAAGGCCGGCTCCCTGGAGCGGCTGCGGATAGGGCTGCAGAGGGGCGGACAGGCCCGGCAAGGGGTAAACCCGTCGGCCAGGGCTGCCGCAGCGCCGTCCCTTCCACAATTTGCCATCGCACAGGTTCATTGTTGCCCACTGGACAGACGATCGGCTGAGGGAGTTGCCGAGATCACCACTTGCTGTTATACTCCGTGGTGAGGTGATCGATGACGCTCGTCAAGGAGAGCCGGCCGGGGGGACCCTGCCATGGTTCTGCCCAGGAGGGGAGAGATGGCTTACGAGGCTGGCAGCGAAATGCTAGAGGGTGTCCAGGTCGCCCTCTACGAGGAGAGAAAACCCGGCTAGCGCCGCATGGCCCAGCGCGCAGACAGGACTGGCTCGGAGGGCGGTCAGGGTGAGAGAGGTGTGCGATGACAGGTTGGCAGAATGGTCTGAACGGCGATCCGCTTCCTTGGTTGCTGGACCCTGAAAACCCATCTGTCCGCTACTGGACGCTGGTCGATGTTCTCGGCTGGCCCGCCGGCGACCGCGAAGTGGTCGAAACCAGAGCAGCCATCCCCCATCAAACCCTGGTAAAGGAGTTGTTTTCCCTTCAGCATCCAGAAGGGTATTGGGGCGACGACGAAACCAAGCCGTATACCGCACAGGGCGCCGTGGCTGTCCTCTCGCTGTTGCATACGCTGGGCGTTGCCCCCGATGAGCGTACCACTGCCGGCTGTGATTCTTTCCTGCGCTTCTGCCAGCACGAGAGCGGTGGCTTTTCCATGACAAAGAGACTTCGCAGTGGGATCTTTCCCTGCACCACTGGGCAACATCTCCCCTGGCTAGTCTATTTCGGTTTCGGCGACGCTCCTGCGGTGCGGGCTGCATTCACCTTTCTCATCGAAGACATGTCGGCGGACGACGCACTGGCTTGCGGACGCTACCAACATCGAGATTGCCTGTGGGGAGCCATCGCGGCGCTGAACGGTCTAGCTGTGTTGCCCAGCGACATGCACACAGCGCAGTCGGAGCGGGTGGTGAAGGGCCTGGCCAACGCGCTGTTGGCTGCCGAGTACGACTTTGAAGGGGAACACAAGCGTTGGCTTACCTTCGGTGTGCCACGTGCCTGGGACTTGATCAGTGCGCTGAAAGCGCTGGCTGCCCACGGGTACGCCCGTGACGAGAGGTTCGTGCTTCTGTTGAGACTGATGCTGAGCCGCCAAGACGATCAGGGGCGATGGCCGTGCGGTTCTGTCTCTCGCACCTGGCCGATGGAGAAGCGTCATCAACCGAGCAAGTGGATCACGCTCGATGCGCTTTGGGTTCTCAAGCAGGCAGGGTGCGAGTGAAAGCAAATGAGCGGGCAGCCACTTGCCTTGACGGCCATCGACTCGGTGCGCCGGGCGGAGCTGCCAGCAGAGGACTATGCCGCCCTGCTCCGCTATGCCGGACAGGACTGGGCGGCGTTATGGGCAGCCGGGGTACCGTTTTGTGGTGACAAGGTGCCGCAGGGAGACCCCGCGTTTGTCGTGTGGCCGCTGCCCAGGCTACCCATCACCCTGGATCTGGGGCGAGGGGAGGGGGACCTGCCCGGCGGCGGCACGCTGCCTTATGGCTAAAGGAGCGGTTGAATGCCTAGTGCCAAGATCCTCGTCATCGATGACGAACCGCGCATCCGCGACCTGGTGGAAGCCTATCTGCGCGAGGAGGCGTACGAAGTCTATACGGCCAGTGACGGGCCCTCGGGCCTGGCGGCGGCCCGCGCCTACAAGCCGGACCTCATCGTGCTGGACGTGATGCTGCCGGGCATGGACGGCATCGAGTTGCTCACCCACCTGCGGCGCGAGTCGGACGTCTATGTCATCATGCTGACGGCGAGGTCGGAGGAGACAGACAAGCTGGTGGGTCTGTCGGTGGGCGCTGACGATTATGTGACCAAGCCCTTTAGCCCGCGCGAGCTGGTGGCTCGGGTCAAGGCCGCCCTGCGGCGCCTGCGGGATGGGGTGGGTCCTGCCGGGACAGCGATCCTGGCCTTTCGTCACGTGCGCATCGATACCGGCAGCCGCCAGGTCTGGGTGGACGGCGAGCCGGTAGAGCTCACGGCCACCGAATTCGATCTGCTCCAGGCACTGGCCGAACACCGCGGGCGGGTCCTCAGCCGCGAGCAGCTGCTCGAGCAGGTCTGGGGCTACGATTTCTTTGGCGAAGAACGCGTCGTAGACGTCCACGTGGGCCACATCCGGCAGAAGCTGGGCAACGGCGGCTTTATTGCCACGGTGCGCGGTGTGGGCTACCGCTTCGAGGATGAGGAGGTCTGACCATGTTGCGTGCCATCCGCCGTCATCTGAGTTGGAAGCTCTTCCTATCCTACCTCGTCGTCATCCTGGTGGGCATCGGGGTCCTGGGGACGGCGGCGCAGGTGGTGGCCCCTACCGCCTTCGAACGACACATGGCGGCCATGGCCGACATGATGGGCGCCGTGCCGGGGATGATGAATCTGGATCTGTTTGCCAACTTTCGCGCGGCTGTGAGCGAGGCCCTGGCCCTGGCTGCGATATCTGCGTTCACCGCTGCGGTGATCCTCAGCGTGTTCGTCAGCCGCCGTGTCGTGCTTCCCGTCCAGGAGATGCAGGCCGCCAGCCAACGTATCGCCCAGGGCCATTACGACGAGCGGGTGGCCATTCCCGGGGGTGCAGGTAGGCCGGACCTGGACGAGCTGGGTCGCCTTGCTTCGAGCTTTAACCAGATGGCGGCCCGCCTGGAGCAGACCGAGGCGATACGCCGGGACCTGATAGGCAATGTGGCCCACGAGCTGCGCACGCCGCTGTCTACCATCAAGGGCTACATGGAGGGGCTCATCGACGGGGTCTTGCCTGCCGAGGCAGCCACCTACCAGCTGGTCCACCGCGAGGCCGAGAGGCTGCAGCGCCTGGTCCATGACCTCCAGGAGCTCAGCCGGGTGGAGTCGGGCTCGCTCGAACTCGACATAACATCCATACCAGTCTCGCGCCTGGTGGCGACGGTTGTGAAGCGCCTCGAGCGGCAGTTTGCCGACAAGGATGTGAGGTTGGAGATCCACGTGCCGCCAAACCTGCCACCGGTGCGCGCTGATGAGGACCGCACCGGACAGGTGCTACTTAACCTGGTGGGCAATGCCCTGCAGTACACGCAACCCGGCGGCAGGGTCGAGATCCGCGCCCGCCGGCAGGATGGCTTTGTCCGTATCGTGGTCGACGATACCGGCATTGGCATCGCCGCCGAGCACCTGCCGCACCTATTCGAGCGGTTCTTTCGTGCTGACGCGTCGCGCACGGGAGGTGGGAGCGGTATTGGGCTGACCATCGCCAAACACCTGGTCGAGGCGCACGGCGGCGAGATCTCGGCCGCCAGCCCGGGTCTTGGCCAGGGCGCTACGTTCACTTTCACCTTGCCTGTGGCCTGAGCCTGTTGCACCACCCTCAGCGAGGGATGCCCTGGTCGGGGCATCCCTCATTTTCTTTACCAAATCTTAACACTCGCTTCACGGGACCTTTACCTGGCCCTGCTATACTTGCTTTGAAGTCAGGTAATGGCTGGGGCGCCCGGGGGCCTGTCGCCGGCCGGCCGGCTCCAGTTTCTAGAGAGAAGCTGCATCCAAGGAGGTGCAATGATGATGGGTTTGGGAATGGGCTTTGGCTCTTTCGGTCTGCTGTTCATGGTGTTGCTGTGGGGTGGGCTGATCGCACTGGGAATCTTTGTGGTGCGAGCGCTGTTTCCCCAGGGCAATGCTCCAGTGGCCCGGAGGGAACCGAGTGCGACCGAGGTCCTCAACCTGCGCTACGCGCGGGGCGAGATCAGCGGGGACGAGTACCACTCGATGCGCGAGGCGCTCCGCGACGAAGGGCGCCAGCGGTAGCTGGAATCTAGATCGCAGCCGGGCCTGCGGCCCGCGCTGGAATTTGGGAGGAAGATGATGAAGACGATAGGTTGGGTATTGCTGGCACTGGGTTTGGTGGTTATCCTGGCGGTTGGCGCTGTCGGCCTGGGGCTGGTTGTGAACCGCAGCGTCTCGCTGGCACAGGGGCGCGGCATGATGGGAACCGCCTGGCAGGACGGGCCTGAGGCAGGCACGTGGCGTGGTCCGGGCATGATGGGCTACGATTGGAACAACGATCCCGACACCGGCACCGGGTATGGTCCGGGTATGATGGGCTACGGTTGGGGGAACGATCCCGAGACGGGCACCGGGTATGGTCCAGGCATGATGGGCTACGGCTGGGAAGATATGCCCTTTGACGAGGACATGCCCTGCGCCGGGGAGTATGTGATTCCGGGCGACGGCCCCCTCTCCTCATTGGAGGACGTCGAGGCGGCGGTGCACGCCTACGCCGAAGGGCTGGGC
Source organism: Anaerolineae bacterium (assembly GCA_023544525.1). Lineage (GTDB taxonomy): Bacteria > Chloroflexota > Anaerolineae > JAAYZQ01 > JAAYZQ01 > JAMJFU01. Next base: position 5,497 of record JAMJFU010000106.1, read on the forward strand.
TACACCGGCCTGGAGGTCAGCGAGGTGATGGAATTCGAGCACAATTACTATGCCATCCTGGCTGAGGGCGACACGGGCACCGGTGCCATGGAGGTGCTGGTAGACAAAGAGAGTGGGGCCATCGGGCCAGAACCGGGGCCAAACATGATGTGGAACGCCGAGTACGGGATGCACGGCCGCGCCGCATCCGGTTGGGGCGGCATGATGGGACCTGGCTGGGGCGGCATGATGGGGTCTGGCTGGGGCGACGCCGCCGCGAGCGGTGAGATGTCTGTGACGCCCGAGGAGGCAGAGGGGCTCGCCCAGGATTGGCTCGATGCCAACCTTCCGGGTCGCACTGCGGGAGAGCCCGATCCGTTCTACGGCTATTACACCCTGCACTTTCTGGAAGACGGCCAGATCGAGGGCATGCTGAGTGTGCACGGTAGCACCGGGGACGTGTGGTACCATAGCTGGCACGGCGCGTTTGTCCAGATGATTGAAGGCCACGACTAGGAAGGCCAGGGTTTCACAGCGCGGCCAGGTACTGCAGAGACCTGGCCGCCTTGGCGATCCTGGCGCCTACGGCTGGCTGCGACCCGGGTGGGCTGGACCCAACTGCCATGGAATGTACCCCAATCTATATCCATTTTCTGTATCCTGGTATATAGACAGGTATCCCTGGCCGTGTTATATTGGCCTGGAGGGCGCTGCGCGGGCGGCGCTCTGGTGCGTCTGGGCGCAGGAAATAGCCTGGACCAGCCGGCGGACAGGGTCAAGTTCGTGGCAGGCTGAGCGGAAAGGGAGGGTTTTGCGGTGATAATGGGCATTGGCCATGTGCATCTGCGGGTTTCGGATCTGGAGCGGGCCCTGGCCTTCTACCGGGACCTGCTCGGTTTCCGCCAGGTCAAGCGCGAGGGAGAGACGGTCTTTCTTTCGGCATCTGGCGGCGTGCCGTACCACCTGCTGTTGACCGGGCAGCCGGCTGCCCGGCCCAAGCCGCCGCGCACGACAGGCCTGTACCACGTCGCCATCCGCCTCCCGACCCGCCGCGCACTGGCGCGCACCCTGCAGCGCCTGGCTGGCGCCGGATGGCGGTTCCAGGGTTTTTCGGACCACAAGGTGAGCGAAGCCCTGTACCTGCTCGATCCCGACCGTAACGGGCTCGAGCTCTACGCAGACCGGCCCCGAGAGCTGTGGCCGCTCCAGGACGGCCAGATCGCCATGGGCACCGATCCCCTGGATGTGCAGGGGTTGCTGCAGGAGGTCGAAAGTGAACCAGACGCGTGGACGGGCATCGATGCCGGGACCGAGGTCGGGCACGTCCACCTGCACGTCTCTGATCTGGCCAAGGCTGAGGCCTTTTACACCGGGTTGCTGGGCCTCGATGTGACGCAGCGGTCCTATCCAGGGGCCCTCTTCTTTTCGGCGGGCGGTTACCACCATCACGTGGGGGTCAACACCTGGGCCGGCCTGGGTGCACCCCGGCCGCCGGAGGATGCGACGGGCCTGGTGTCGTATTCCTTTCGCCTGCCGGACCAGGATGCGTGGCAAGAGACGCTGGCCCGGCTGGATCGGGCTGGGATCGAAGTGGAATCCCGGCCTCAATATGAGCACGCCATGTCAGCGATGGTGCATGACCCAGATGGCATTGGCGTGGAACTGGTAGGGGCACTAACTTACAGACAGACGAACAGGTAATCGACTAGAATGAGCGGGCCTTGGGCAGCGCGGACCAGACCCGCTCAATGCTTTGTCTGGGGGCTGGCTGCCTGGCGGCGAGGTGGACCGTGGGCTGCAAGAGCCCATAATCTGAGAGTGATAGAAGTGAGGATGACGATGCACAGAAGGATGTGGTTCTACGCGCTCCTCCTGTCGACACTGGCCCTGCTGGTGGCAGGCTGTGGGGCGGCAGACGGAGCGTCTGAGGCAGGGCAGACCCCGCTGGGATATGCCAAGAACGGTGATGGCTATGCTGACATAAGCGTGGAGCAGCTAGCGGAGCTATTAGAGGCCGAGGATGTGACGATGGTCAACGTGCATGTTCCCTACGAGGGTGAGCTGCCGCAGACCGACCTGTTCATCCCCTACGACGAGATCCAGGACCACCTGGCAGAGCTTCCGGCCAAGGATGCACCGATCGTGCTCTACTGCCGCAGTGGCAGCATGAGCACTACAGCCGCCCGAGTGCTGGCCGAAGAAGGTTACAGCAATGTCATGGAGCTGGATGGTGGTTTTAACGCCTGGGAGGCCTCTGGGCAACAACTGCTTATGAGCCGTTGAGGGCCGGGCACGCCAACTCTTCCAACTTTGCACCAACCGAACCCAATCTTGCGTTAACCCAACCCAATCGTTCTCGCCCCCGGATTCATGGTATACTGGTAAAAGCCTGCACTGCTGCACCAACAGCCTGACACAGACCAGCTATCCGCGATCCGCTGCACTATGCTACCGCGCCTCTAGCCATTTCGGGGTTGGTGTTCTGTGAGGGTCAGGCCAACTTCCCAGAACCAGGCGCATCCCAGCGCTGTTAGGTCTCACAAGGAGTCTGACATGGGAGGAGGTCCAAAAGGTAACCGAGTCCGGCGCCCCTGTTGGGAAAGCCTCTTTGCCGCAGTCCTGCCGCCTGCGGGCTTGCTCGTCGCGCTGGCCTTCCTGTTGTATGGCACGGGCACCATGGCCGATGCCGATTCACCGTCTGTGACCGTGGAACAATCCCACGAGATGGATCGAGGTGCCTACCTGGTGACCGAACAGGGCACCTTCGAGCTGTTCCGCTGGCACCTGCCCCTCTCCGAACTGCCTTCAGATGCGCCCACACACTTTGCTGAGCAGGTCCACTCGGTGTTGGTGGTCAGCAGGAACCCGGCCGAGGCCACGGCGTGCCGGCTGTATCGCCTTGAGGTAAGCGCCGCAGTCGATTGGCGCCGCTGTGAGCGGGATGCCAACCAGCTCCTGCTGGATCCCGGCCCACTCCCGCCTGGAGGCTATCTGCTGACTGTGCCGACCGACGATGTGTTCGGAGGCAAGACCTATTACTACTTCCGGCTGCTGTAGCCCGCCCGAAGGCAGAGGGTGGTGCGATAACTATAAGAGTCGAGAATGGAGGCAAACCATGACCTATGTGATCACCGAATTGTGCACCCGGGCAGGGGACTGTGTGGAAGTCTGCCCGGTGGATTGCATCGTGCCCGGTCCAAAGGGAGATGCACAGTGGCCGTATTTCTACATTGACCCGGATACGTGCATCGATTGCGGTGCATGCGTCTCCGTCTGCCCGCCCGAAGCCATCTTTCCCGATGACGAACTGCCGGCAGAGTACGAAAAAGACCTCGAGATCAACGCACGCTTTTTCACGGAAGGGCCGGGCTACTGGGACTTTGACCTGGAAGCGGAGCGCGAGCCCCAATCCTAAAAGGCATAAGGGCATTCCGGCCGCTTTGGCGCAGGGGAAGACCTCCGTTCGTCACTCCACCTCTGCCAGGATGCGCAGTTCGGCCCAGGGCTGGGTGGGGTCGTTGGTAGCGAACCACACGAGCCTGACCACCTGCCCCTGAGTCGGATGGTAGTCGGGATCAAACGTAACCAGCAGGTCCGCGCGCTGGCCCGCCGGGATGACGCTGGTGGACACCTTGGCCGTGGTGCATCCGCAGGACGTGACGAGGTTCTCGATCCGCAGGTCGGCGCTGCCCGTGTTCTGGACAGAGAATATGTGGGCCACGTCCGGCCGCGGCGGGATGCGCCCAAAATCGTGCTGAGGGCTCGGTAGATCCAGTTGGGGGACGGCCACCCCTTCTGGGGCAAACCCCGGTGCCGGCGTCTGAGCTGGAATGCGTGCCATGTCATGCCCCCCGCTCAAAGGGTCTACCGGCTCTGCCAGGGGCAAAAGGCTCCCTGGGTCCTGGCTACGGGTGGCCTCAGGTGGCCCCGCAAAGGCGCCTGATTGCCATAGGTTCAGGGCCGCCAACACGATGGCGATGCCGAGCAACCCACCGAGCCAGACCAGCGGGTTTGGACCGCGGCTGGTGGCCGGGCGTCGACGCTTGTTGGCCCTCGATCTATCACTTTGATTTCTCCCTCTTTGGCTCATTTCCGGATCCTCCGTCTATACAAAGAAGAGCAGGATGGTCACCCCGACGATGACCATGCCCACCCCTGTTGCCAGCCGCACCGGGCGACGAGTCGACTGCTCTGCCAGGCGAACGCGGTGCATGACGCGCCGGTTGCCCACCCCGACCAAGATCAATAGCAGGGGTAGCACAAAGGCCAGGTTATACAGGCCCAGGTAGCCCACGCCCTGGAGGTAGGTGGTTCGTGCGGCCAGTAGCCCTACGATGGCGACATAGATGCCGCCCGAGCAAGGAAAGGTGCAGAGGCCCACCAGGAAGCCACCCACTGCGGCTGCGGGAAAGGTGGCCCGCCTGAGCCAGTCCTGGATGGTCCCGTGGGCGATGGTTGGGATGCGCAGGTGCAGCGGCAGCTGGGGGAAGAAATAGTCCTTGAGGTTGATCAGGCCCAGCGCGATGACCAGCCACGAGCCTACGCGGGCCATGAAGTGGTGGTCGTCCACAAAGAGCACTGCACGCATGAGACCCAGGCCAATGAGAAAGTAAGCGAAAAAGATGGCGGCGACGTAGGTGAGGCCCATGGCCCAGATCGAGGCGGTGGTGCGGCGGATGGTGAACAGGAAGGCAACGAAGAAGAGGAGGACGGCGAAAGCACACGGGTTGAGACCATCCAGGAAACCGGTAGCCAGCACCAATGGCAACAGCGCTTGCTCCTGCGCGACGGTCGTGGTGGCTGCCAGATGCTGGCCGTGGCTCTCCAGGTAGTCCAGGTACTGGCCGATGGGCGTGTCGATGGCGTAGGTCTGGGGCTCGCCCCGGAAGGCCCAGGCCACGTATTCTGTGGCCCCGGTCATGCGGTCCTGATAGATCAACATGCGCTCAAAGGCCTCAGCCGGGGCCTGCAGCAGGTCGCTGACGACCCCCTGCGGGATGTGGCCTTCCAGGATCAGCCGCTCGCCGATGAACACGACCAGGTGCGATTGGAATGAGGATGGCACGCCCAGCCCCTCGCTGTGCTGCAGCAGGCCGGCGCGGTTCGCCGGCTCGTTTACATAATCTAGATAGGCTGGAGGGGCAAAGCCGGCCTGTCGCAGCAGCGGGACGATGGTGTCGTCAATGTAATGCAGGCAGTCCGCGCAAGCGCGGTTGTAGTAGATGGTGACCGGCTCGGCCGGCGATGCCAACGCGCTGGCCTGGGCCAAGATCACCAGGGCCAGCGCGATGGCCAGCGCCGCCAGCAGCCTATCGCTCTTGTTCATCGTTCGTCACTCCGTTGTGTAATATCGTCCTCGATCCGGCGGCACCGCCCCGGGGCCCTTAGGGCTCCCTCACACCACTGACCTGGACTTGTCCAACGCTCGGCACAAGTCCGTGACCTGCGCCAGAATGGGCCAGGGCCGCCAGAACCGGCCCGGTCATAAGCGCAGCACCCCTGTGGGGCGGACCGGGCCCGAGCAACAGAGAAGCCAGGGTGTGTTTATGGAAGGACATCAGGGCTCAACGACGGTGACCCGGATGGTGAGGCTGGCCTCGGGCGTTCTGGGATCGTCCGAGCGGATGTAGACCACCCTCAGGAACTCGCCGAGGGCGCCATCGTGGGCCAGCGGGTCATAGGTTACCGTGAGATCCGTCACTGCCCCGGGTGCCAGGTGGTTGCTGGCGACCTGGGCCGTCGTGCAGCCGCAGGAGGTGCTCACGCCCGTGATCTCCAGGGGGCCGCGGCCCGAGTTGCGCACCTCAAACACCTGGCTCACGGCCCCGGTGTTGGGCACGCGGCCGAAATCATACTCGGTCGTGGCCAGCTCGATCTTGCCAGCGGCAGCCGGCAGAGCCGCATAGCCGATCGCCACCGAGGCAGCCAGAAGAAGCAGGCTG
>JAMJFU010000107.1 GCA_023544525.1 Anaerolineae bacterium
ACCGGGCTGCGCTGGGGAAGCGCCTGGCGGATGGTGACGAACGGCGTCTGGACCTTGTACGCCATCTCGCCGAGCGGCTGGGCTTTGTGGAGCGCCAGGGGCAGCTCCTGCGGCTGGCAGCGGGCCCGGTAAAAGCATGGCTCACGGCTTCGCCAGGTGGCCGGTTGGTGAGGCTCCAGGAGACCTGGCGCGATGATGCGACCTGGAACGATCTGTGCCGCGTGCCCTCCCTGGTCTGCGACCGGGAGGTACCCTGGCTCCAGCACTACGATCCGGTTGCAGTGCGGGGCGAGATCCTGTCGCTGCTGGGCCGCTGCCCGGCAAACCGTTGGTGGTCGCTCGAGTCGTTCGTCCGGGCCGTCAAAGCCACCCATCCCGACTTTCAGCGGCCCAACGGCGACTATAGGAGTTGGTACCTGCGCGATGCTCGGACCGGGGACTATCTCTCGGGATTCGAGTCCTGGGCAGACGTCGAAGGTGCATTACTGATGGACCTCCTGACCGGTGTGCTGCGCTGGCTGGGGGTGGTGCGCGTGGCTGAGCACGCCGCCGGGACCGCCTGCCAGCTGTCGCGGTCCGGGCAGGGGTTCGTGGGGCTGGTTCCTGTCGAGCCCCAGGAAGTAGCGGCGCCGCCCATTGCCGTCCATCCCGATTTTCGCGTCGAGGTGCCGGCGCCGGTCAACCTCTATGCCTGCTTCCAACTGGAGCGCTTTGCCGATCCCCTTCACATCTCGCCCCAGGGTCTCGCGGCGGGTGAGCCGTGGACCTACCAGCTGGCTGTGGACGGGTTGGGCCGCGCGCTGGGCCGCGGCATTCGCGTCGAGCAGATCCTGGCCTTCCTGCGGCAGGCCAGCGACGACCACCTGCCTGCCAACGTTGCAGGTCAGATGCGGCTATGGGCCGGGCGCTTTGGTCAGGTCCAGCTCGCGGAGGCTGTCGTGCTGACGGCAAAGAGCGAGCGGGCACTGAAGGAGCTGTCGGTACTGCCCGAGACCCGTGCCCTCATAGGGCAGGTGCTCACGCCGACGACTGCCCTGGTCCGCAAGAGCGACCTGCCCAAACTGCGCCAGGCGCTCTACGAGTTGGGCTTCCTTCCTCCACCTGAGGCCGAGGGCGACGCCAGCGAACGCGGTTGACAAACCGTCCTGCTCGGTGTATGATTGCCAGCGCCGAATGGGAGCTGTCGTTCCCCTGAACTGTTCCAGGCTGGCAAAAGGTCACAGGGGGCAGGATTAGGGCATTCAACGCCCGATTGCTATGATGCAGACCGAAAATCAGCAACTTGCCATTTCCGTCGTTATCCCTTGCTACAACGAGGCCAAGAACCTGGAGCGAGGTGTGCTGGACGAGGTGTACGAATACCTCTCCGCGCAGCCCCTGCCCTGGGAGGTGGTGATCGTCAACGACGAGTCCACCGACAATAGCCGTAGTCTGGTCGAACGTGCCATCCAGGATAAGGGGCAGTTCTCGCTGTATGACATCCCCCATGGCGGCAAACCGGCTGCCATCTGGGAGGGCATCCAGCGGGCCAGGGCTGAAGCGGTCCTTCTGACCGACATGGATCAATCGGCGCCCATCCAGGAATTGGCCAAGCTCTGGCCCTGGTACGAGCAAGGCTTTGAAGTGGTCATTGGCTCGCGCCAGGCCGGACGCGAGGGCTCATCGCTGGTGAGAAAACTGGGCAGCTTTGTGTTTCTCACCATGCGCCGCCTGGCCTTGTTGCCAGATATTATCGATACCCAGTGCGGCTTCAAGTTGAGCCGGCGCCACGTCGCGCTGGAGATCTTTCCCTATCTCGAGTTCTTGAAGCAGGAAAGACCTTCGGGCTGGAAGGTCACGGCCTTTGACGTCGAGTTCCTCTACCTCGTGGACCGGGCTGGCTACCGCATCAAGGAGGTCCTGGTGCGCTGGCGGAATCGCGACGAAAGCGATACCAAGAGCCAGCAGGGCGAACTGGCCCGCTACGTCCACGAGTCTCTCAACATGGCCCGCGAAGTGACCCGGGTCAAGCTGAACCAGAGGCGGGGCCTGTACGATAACATCTAGCCATGGTTGTCTCTCGTCCCCCCGGCGAGCGACGCGGCCCGGTTTGACCTCTGCCCTGGATCGAGTGATTTGCCCTCGTTCTATTGTGAACCCACCGCACCTGCAGGAGAGCGTCGACGGAGAACCCCGGCTGGAGAACCTCTGACCTGACCAGGGGTCTAGTTCTTCTGGCTCTTGTCCTTTGGCCCATTTTGCAGTATCATGTAAGGTGATAACGGAATGGGCGCCTGTCCACAAGTGGTAGGGACCGCTTCTTCTTCCCGCCCAAAACTTGATGGTTACAACTTGTACTTTATCGATTTATATTGTATTATAGTGATCGAGATGGCTCACATGAGTTGGTCCAGAGTCTGTAGTGTTATCTCTGCCCGTGGAGCCGGGAACCGGTGCCTGGAGGCGATCAAGGGTTGGCCCGCAGTCGCCGTACAGGCCCTCATCCTGGCTGCACTACTCATGCCCCGGGCGCCGCTCCATGCCCAAGACGTGCAGCCGGATCTGGATGCCAGGGTGGAAAACCTGCTGGCTTCGATGACGGTGGAAGAGCGGGTGGGGCAACTTTTCCTGGTGGCCTTTGTGGGCAACGATGCCAGCCCTGGAAGTGACATCGCACGACTCATCCGGCAGGACAAGGTGGGCGGCGTCGTGTTGTTGGCCAGCAATGCCAACTTTTACAACGGCCCGGGTACGCCCAGGCAGGTCGCTGAACTGGCCAATGCCCTCCAGTCACTGACCATGGCCGACGGCGCCCAGGTGCCACTGTTCGTGGGCGTGGACCACGAAGGCGATGGTTATCCCTACACCCGCATCCGGGGCGGCACCACGCCGCTGCCCAATGCGATGGCCATCGGCGCGACCTGGGATCCGGACAATGCGCGCGAGGTGGGCCGCATCACAGGCCTAGAGCTGGCAGCCATGGGCATCAACCTTCTCCTGGGACCCGGCGTTGATGTGTTGAGTACACCGCGCCCGGCTGGTCAGGGGGATATCGGCACGCGGGCCTTTGGAGGAGATCCCTACTGGGTCGGGGAGATGGGCCTGGCCTACATCGAGGGCGTACACGAAGGGGGCGGGGGTCGAGTGGCGACGGTAGCCAAGCATTTCCCTGGACATGGGGGCTCGGACCGGCTGCCTGACGAAGAGGTAGCGACCGTCGACAAGTCGCTCGAAGAGCTCAAGCGCGTCGAGCTGGCCCCTTTCCTGGCGGTTACGGGCGCTGTAGACCGCCTTGAGGGTGTCAGCGACGCCCTGATGTCGTCCCACATCCGCTACCGTGCCTTTCAGCGCACCGCGCGTCAGTTCACGGCGCCGATCAGTTTTGACGCCGAAGGCATGGCTGCCATCCTGGCGCTGGAGGGCTTTGCCACGTGGCGGCCCACGGGGCTGATGGTCTCCGATAGCCTGGGTGTGCCGGCTGTGCGCCGCTACTTTGACCCCACACTGCAGACCTTCCCTCACCGCCGGATCGCGAAAGAGGCCTTTGTGGCAGGCAACGACCTCCTCCTGCTGGCCCAGTTCGACCTGAGCGACGTGTGGGCAGACCAGCTCCAGAATATCCGCGACACGATCGGATTTTTCCGCGACGAGTACCGCCGCGCCCCGGCATTTGCTGCACGAGTGGACGAAGCGGTAGCGCGGACCCTGCGCCTGAAACTGAGGCTCTATCCCGAGTTTACCTTGGAGGCGGTGCAGGTCTATCCGGATGCGGCGCTCCAGGTCTGCGGCCTGGGCGGCGAGGTTACCCAACGTATCGCCGATCAAGCGTTAACCCTCCTTTACCCCGACCTGAACGCTGTACCCCAGCCGCCTCGACGGGGGGAAAAGATCCTCATTTTTACAGATGCAAGGCCGGTCCGCGAGTGTTATACAGGGCAGTGCCAACCCTTTGCCCCACTGAGCCACACGGCAGTACAAGAGGCGATCCTGAGTGGCTATGGACCCCAGGGTACCGGGCAGGTGGTCGCGGAGGACATCACCAGCCTGACCTTCGGACAACTGAAGGCCTTTCTGGCGGGGGAACCGGGCGAACCCGATGTGGCAGGCCTGCTGGCGGAAGCCGACTGGATCATCCTGGCCCAGCAGGATGTGAATCCCGTGAAGGGGCCCAACTCGGATGCGGTCCAGCTCTTCCTGAACAGCCCCCTGAGCACAGCTTACGAGGCCAGGCTGGTTGTGCTGGCCTTCAACGCGCCCTATTACCTCGACACCACCGAGATCAGCAAACTGGACCTCTACCTGGGGCTATACGCCAAGGCTGGTGCCTTTGTGCGGACAGCGGTCCGGACCCTTTTTGGAGAGTTGACACCGCAGGGCACGCCACCTGTGAATGTGCAGGGCATCAATTATGATCTGGGCCGGCAGCTTGCCCCGGACCCGGCCCAGACCCTGCCCCTGGTGCGGATCGAACCCTCCAGCGGGGCGCCTGTCCCGCCGCCGGCAGCAGTGCGCCTGCTGGCAGGGCCGGTCCTCGATTACAATGGGCACCCAGTGCCGGATGGGACCCAGGTCACCTTCTACGCCGAGTATGAAGGCGGCGGTTACGTGCCTCCGGCCCTGGCCGATACCCGCGCTGGTTATGCCGAGGCGTCCTTGACCCTGGAGCGGGCGGGACGGGTTCAGTTCCGTGCCGAGAGCGGCGAGGCGCACGAGTCACAAGCAGTGAGCCTGGAGGTGCAGCCGCTGCCTGAAACGGCCACCGCAGCCCCGGCCCCCACCGTTGCCCCGACGCAGGCCAGGGCCACACCCTGGCCAACCCTGACCGCAGCCGTGGAAGGAACACCTCCGCCGCCAGCCACGACCGCCCCCGAACCGCCAGCATCCGCGCCGGCACGTGCTGTGGATGGTGGCGACCTGCTGCTGGCAGGTGCCAGCGTCCTGGTGGTGGCGGTGGTGGGCGTGCCTCTATTGGGGGTCCAGAGGCGGCGCAGATCCGTGCTGCGATGGATCCTGCTGGTCATGATCGGGGGCATGGCCGGTTATCTGCTGTACGCGTTGCAGGTGGTGCGCCCCGAGGCCTGGGGCCTGCTCCCGCAGACGACATGGAGTGAAAGGGCAGCGGTGGCGATCGTCGTTGCAGTCGCATCCCTGTTGGCGTTGCCCTTGGTCATGATTATGAGGGATGCACGCAAGTAGCGAATGGCCGACTGGGGCAGGTGAGCATCATGACAGCACAGGACACACTATTAGCTCTGGGTATCGCTGCCGCCAAAGCGGGGGATGATGACGCCGCACGTTCGTTGCTGACACAGGCCGTGCGCCGCCACCCCGACTCTGAGACGGCCTGGTTGTGGCTCAGCTCGGTGCTCAAGACCCCCCAGGGCAGGATCTATTGTCTGCACCGGGTGCTGGAGCTCAATCCGGACAGCCGGCCGGCACAGCGAGGGCTTGCCGCGCTGGAAAAGGCTCAGCCCGGCCCGGTGGTGGTGGCCGTGGAACCACCTGCAGAGGCACCACCTACCGTGGCACTCCCTGCTGTGCCACCACCCGCCGTAACACCGCCTGTCTCGCCACCGCCTGCCGTGTTCAAGTTGCCGGTTGCGCCAAAACCCAGCCCGCGCCGGGAAACGGTTGCGCCGTTGGTTCGCCGTCTACACCCGGGCCGCCTGGTAGCCAAGCCGCGGTTCTGGCAGGCGGTCGTGGCCTTGCTCGGGACGATTGCGCTGGCTATGGCAGGATTGTTGGCCTATGCCACCCTGGGCCGGCCGGGAAAGGCCGACGAAGCCGCCCTGGTCGCGGCCATCGCGCCCTCGCTCACGCCCAGCCCGGCAGGCACGTTGCGCCCTACCTTTACGACGATGCCGACCAACACGCCCCTGCCGACGGATACGCCGACAGACACGCCCAGCCCCGTACCCACCTTTACACCGTGGCCAACCGATACGCCGCTCCCGACCGATACCCCGCTACCAACCAACACCGCAGTTCCCGCTGCTACGGCCACCCGCCGCCCACGACGGGCAGCACCGACAGCGACCCCGACGTTGGCTCCCTCGCCCGTGCCCCGGCCCGAATTGCCCGCGCGGGCGCTGGATCCGCGGCTGGCTACGCTGGGCGTGCGGGTAGAGCCTGCCTTTGTGGCCCCTGGACAGTGCTACTGGCGCCTGGTAGAGGCCCGCTGGGCCGACGGGGAGGAATCGGGCGGCAAACACAGCGTCTTTGTCGAGGTCCAGGACCAAAGCGGCAGGCGGGCCGTCGGCCAACCTGTGGTCTTGGCGTGGGCGGATGGCAGTGTCACCCTGCCGGTAGAAGACCGGCCCGTGCCCGATTGGGGCGTCGACTTTGGCATGTATAATACCCTCGGTTCCTACTCGGTGTGTGTCGGCGGGGGACCCAGTGATCGGATTGTCGGCCTGGGCCTGGGTACAGCCGAGCAGCCCACTTTTACCATCCACACCAGCTTTTATCTGACCTTCCGCCAGGTTCAACGTTAGCCTGGTTGCCCAGCGCCTGGTCTCCCGGGCGCCTGGTCCCCAGGGGTTTTGACAAAGCACCGGGCCAGTGCTACAATCTCGGGCACAAGGTGTGAGGCGCCTGAGGCCCTGCGCCGGGGTGGCGGCTCGCACACTGGGCCCTTTTTGCCTGCCTGTTGCACCTCGCCATGCAGGTATGCCGGGAGCGTAAGCATGGGAACTCTGAATCCGGACATCCCTTCTGAAGAGCTGGCCCGCGCTTTGGACGAGGCAGCGGTGATCATGCGCGGCCTGCGCCAGCAAGTGCTGATGCCAGAGCACCTGTTGCTGGCTTTCCTGGACAACCAGGGATACGCTGCTCATGGCTTGCTCACGCGCTTTGCCGTGGAGCGAGGTTTTGCCCTCGACGAACTGGTCAGGGCCGTCGAGAATCAGGTCCGGACGCGACGGCCGGCGGATGTCGATTTCGACTTTGAGGGCCAGGACGGGGCGCGCGTCCCCCTGAGCTCCGAAATGCTGGTCGTCCTGGACGAGGGCCGGGCCATTGCCCGGGCGCGGGACGAGATCTGGGTCGGCACGGAGGATGCGCTGGCGGCGATGAGCCAGTCGGGCGTGTCTACGGCGGGGTTGTTGCAGCAGAAAGGGATCACACCGCGGGCCCTGAGTGCCGTCCTGGCCGACTCGGCCCTGGCTCGCCAGACTACGACCCGTGACCTGGTAGCGCTGGCGCGCGATGGCCAGCTCCAACCGGTGCATTTCCGGCAGGAATTGCTGCGGGATCTGTTCAACCTGCTGACCCTGGCTCGGGACCGCCACGTGATCCTGGTGGGGCAGACGGGCGTGGGCAAACGATCGTTGGTCCACGGCCTGGCGCTGCTCGTGGCAGAAGGCCAGGGCCCGCCAGGCCTGGCATCCGTGGTGGAGGTGGCCGAGCCGGCGCTGCTGGCCGACGCCTCACGGGCCGTGCAGGCAGGGCGGCGCAAAGCGAGGGGCGGCATTCTCTTCCTGCCGAACATCCACCGCTTTTTTGGCGGTGCGCTGCACGCCGAATTCCCAAAGGCCCAATCGGATGTGCAACGGGCCTTCCTGGAGGGTGATGCGGTGGTTGTGGGCACGGCTTCGGTGGCCGATTACGAGTCGCGGCTGGCGGGCAACAGCACGCTCGTGGAGCACAGCCACGTCCTCAAGGTACCCGAACCGGACCACGATACGACGATAGAGATCCTGCGCGTCCACAAGCCTCACGTCGAGTCAGACTACGAGTTGGCCATCGCCGGAGAGGCGTTGGATGCTGCGGCTACGCTGGCCAAGCGCTACCTGGCCGACGCGGTGCTGCCGGCCAGCGCTTTGCAGCTCCTGCACCGGGCCTGCGCGCTGTTGCGGATGGGGACCCGCTTTGGCACCATGCGGGAGGGAAGCCTGCCCCTGGATCTGCAGTTGGCCCCGGCTCCGGATACCCAGCTCGACGCGGACGACGTGACCCTGGCCGCCAGCCTGATGACGGGCATCCCGGTGGCCAAGTTGGGTGCCGATGAGCGGAGCCGGTACGCCCACATGGTGGAGCACCTGCACAAGCGCATCATCGGGCAGGAGGAGGCGGTGCTGGCTGTAAGCCGCGCGGTGAAAACGGCGCGGGTTGGCCTGAAGGATCCCCGGCGGCCGATCGGCTCTTTCCTGTTCCTGGGACCGACGGGCGTGGGCAAGACAGAGCTGGCCAAGGCCCTGGCCGAGTTCCTCTTTGGCGACGAAGAGGCCACGGTGACCCTGGATATGAGCGAGTACCAACAGGAGCATACGGTCAACCGGCTCATCGGGGCACCGCCAGGCTATGTGGGCTACGAAAGCGGTGGCCAGCTCACCGACGCCGTACGGGAGCGGCCGTACACCGTCGTGCTTTTGGACGAGGTCGAGAAGGCCCATCCCCGCGTATTGGACATCCTGCTCCAGGTGATGGAAGAGGGGCGCCTGACCGATGGGCAGGGACGGACCAGCAGCTTTGGCGAGGCGGTCATCATCATGACCAGCAACCTGGGCTCAGAGTACCTGACCGAGCCGACCCTCACCGAGGAGGGCCGCGAGTTGGTGATGCAAAAGGTCAAGCAGACCTTCCGGCCGGAGTTCTTGAACCGCCTGGATGAGATCATCCTTTTCCACCCGCTCTCAGAGGAGCAGCTGCGGCAGATCCTGGGGCTGATGCTCCGAAAGGAGGCACAGCTCCTGGAGGCACGGGGGGTCGACCTGGCGGTCGAGGCCCCCGCGTACGATTGGATGCTGGCCCAGAATGACCATCCCGAGTGGGGTGCGCGGCCCCTGCGGCGGATCATCCGCCGTTACCTGCGCGAGCCGCTGGCCGATTATCTGCTCGCGGCCGATCCGAAACCAGGGGCCAGGGTTGTCGTAGGCGCAGACGAAAGCGGGCTGACGTTCGACAGCCTTTGATCCAGCACGATGCCGGCTCCTGGCCCGGCGCTGCGCGAGGAAGTTGGTCCGCCGCCGGCCCAGGCTGGCGATAATCGGCACTGAGGTGACGCCTGCTACAGATGTTGCCAGCAGACGGGGTTATACTTCCAAATTAGATGGCCATGAGACGTCCTGATTTTGACGCCATTGTCGCTGGCGCCGGTGCCGGAGGCGCGGCGGCGGCATACTACCTGACCCGGGCTGGCCTGAAGACATTGGTCGTCGACAAAGCCCAACTGCCCAGATACAAGGCTTGCGGTGGCGCGATTCCCCAAACTGCCCTGGACCGTTTCCCCTTTGCCATGGACAGCGTAATCCAGGCCAAGCCGGAGGAGGTGCGCCTCACCTTTCCCGGCCGGCGGCCGGTAGACGTGTCCCTTCCCGGGCGGCCTGTGGCCATGGTGATGCGTCAGGAGTTCGATGCCCTTCTTCTGGCGCAGTCGGGTGCCGAAGTGCTGGATGGCACGGCTGTGACAGGCGTGGTGGAAGACGGCGCAGAGGTCCGGGTCGAGACAGGCCGGCGGGCCCTCACAGCGCGTTATCTGGTGGGTGCTGACGGCGCCGCCTCCACAGTGGCACGCAGGCTCGGCCTGCGCAGCCAGCGCCGGCTGGGTGGAACCCTGGAAGCAGAGGTCCCACTCGGGGACCCAGGACTGCGGGCGGATTATGGTACGCGGGCCATCTTTTGCTTTGGCGCCGTGCCCTGGGGTTATGCCTGGGTCTTCCCCAAGAGGGATCACCTGTCGGTCGGCATTGGACGTTTTCGCCCCGGGAAGGTCGACCTGCGATCGGCCCTGGTGGTAGAGATGGAGCGGCTGGGCATCCGTCTAGATGGGATCCCGCTCCGGGGCCACCCCTTGCCATGCTACCAGGCACCCCTGTGGCCTTTCTGGTTCAACTCGCCGCAGGAGCAGCTCTCCACCCGGCGCTGCTTGCTGGTGGGCGATGCTGCCGGATTGGTGGACCCCCTCATCGGCGAGGGAATCCGCTACGCCATGACCAGCGCACGACTCGCGGTCGAAGCCATCGCGCGTGACGATCTATCAGGATACGAGCAAGCCATATGGCAAGAGATCGGCCATGACCTGGCGACGTCGGGCCTGTTGGCTGAGCTGTACTACCGCCTGCCGGGGTTCTGCTTCGAGGTGGGGCTGCGAAATCCAGAGATTGTCCAGCAGTTTGTGGGTGTGTTGACCGAGCGCTTCAGGCATCAGGGCATCGGCCGCCGCATCTTGGCGGCGTCAGCCCGTTGGGCTTTGCAGGGCAAACCGTCGCAGCCGAAGCATGTGGGGTGACAGACAACTTCCGGCGGGGTGATAGTTTCCGTGGACGGTATTCGATCGAGAGAGGAGCATCCGATGGTCCAGGTACGGGATTTCCAGCAAGTTGAGGCCCAACCGGCGGTGGAAGGCGTAACCATGCGCGTCGCCATCGGGCCGGACGAAGGGGCACCCTTTTTCAACATGCGGGTGTTCGAGGTGCAGCCGGGCTATGCCACGCCCCATCACAGCCACTGGTGGGAGCACGAGGTCTTTGTGCTAAGTGGCCTGGGGGTGGTCAAGACCGAGGCCGGTGACGTTCCCGTCCGCCATGGCAGTACGGTCTTTGTACCAGGTGGTGAGATGCACCAGTTCCAGAACACGGGCAGCGATGTCCTGCGTTTCATCTGCGTGGTGCCCCAAGAATGGCTACAGAGCCAGCTGCACACAGCAGAGGCGTGAGCGGCCCCGTCATTGGGCTGTTAACCGGGCCGGTCGGCATTGGCAAGACGACCGTTGCCGAGCGGCTGGTGGGGTTGTGCCGCCGGCAGGGCGTGCGCTGCGGCGGTTTGCTGGCCCCGCCGATTAAGAACTCCTGTGGGCAGAAGGCTGGCATTTGGGGCGTGGATATCTCCAGTGGAGAGCGACGCATCCTGGCCCGCACCGATCGGGACCTGGGGGGGGCAGCGGTGGGCCCCTATTCCTTTGATGCCGGTGCTCTGGCATGGGCTGTCTCGGTGATCGAACAGGCTATGGGCAGCTGCGACCTGCTCATCGTGGACGAGATTGGCAAGCTGGAGCTGTGGCAGGGCCAGGGGCTGGCGCCTCTCCTGCCCCGGCTGGCGGCCGGTGAGGCGGAGCGGGCCCTCATCCTCGTCCGCGATTCCCTGTTGGAAGAGCTGCAGGCCAGGTTCCCTGCGGGCAGCCAAGCCGTCTTCCAGGCGACGGAAGGGAATCGAGGTCAGCTGCCCGGCCAGATTTTGGCCACGCTCACCCGGTGGACCACGGCAGAGGCGCAGGCCCAGCAACGCGAGAAACCCGGCGGCAAGTTACTGTGATTTGACTCGAACCAATATCAAGAATAGGAGGATTACAGATGGCGAACCTAGGAATCGGAGACAAGGCACTCGACTTTGAGCTGCCTGGAGTGGACGGCAAGACATATTCGCTGGCCGAGATCAGCGGAGACAAGGAAGCCACAGCCGTTATCTTTA
>JAMJFU010000108.1 GCA_023544525.1 Anaerolineae bacterium
ATCCGTCATGCTCGGCTGGCATCTTGACGGATGAGTATTCTCGGCCAGGACAGGTTGATCTGTGGCCAGGTATTCATCCACCAACATTGCCGGGCTTCTTTATCCAGATGATCAGACACAAACCAGGCTTTCTGAACCGAGAACCCCAGATTGCGCAGCAATTCGCAGACATAGTAGCGGTTGTACAGCACGCTAAACTCACGTTGAATGAGTTGCTGAATCAGTATCGAGGTCCAGCAGCCCGTCTTGAAATCAGCCGCTTGAGGACCAGCCTGGATCAGCGAGCTCAGTTGCTGCTTTTGCGCCTTCGTCAAACGCGGCTTGCGACCGGGCGAGTGCCGATACACCAAGCTGTCCTCGCCATGGCACATCAGAGCTTTCAACCAGTCATAGACAGTCTGCCTGGCTACCAAGTTGGTCTCAGCCACTTCCAAAATCGTCGCCTTTCTATTCAAATCCAGCAGCGCCGAAGTGCGACGTACCAGGCGCAGGTCACCGACTCGATAGGCGTCCTGCAATCGCCCAATCAGCGTCTTGACCGTTTGCGGCGTAAAGCGTATACTGATGTTCATGGGGAAATGCCTCCTGTCTGTTGGCAGAGTGATGACTCCACCAGACAGGGTACCGCATTTCCCCTGTTTTATGCAAATGTGTCCAGATCATTTTCTGAAGGTCTATAGCTTGGGAACCGTCTGGGCCTGCTGGCATAGTTGACAAGTTTGCTCCACTACTGTATGATGGTGGCGTGGGGTGTGACGATGATCCAGATATCAACTCGCGGACGCTACGCACTCCGAGCGATGGTAGACCTGGCTCAGTATGGCGCTGGTGAATCGGTCTTGCGCCAGGACATCGCCGAACGACAGGAGATTTCGGCCGACTATGTGGTCCAGTTGTTCCGGCGTCTCAAGTCGGCGGGGCTGATCGAGAGCGTGAAGGGTCCCGGCGGAGGGTATCGGCTGGCCCGCGACGCGGCAACGATCAGCGCCGCAGACGTGATTCAGACCGTGGAAGGCCCGTTTGCGGTGGTGCATTGCGCCCTACCCGGCCCAAACGAGGAGCCTTTGTGCCATCGTGTCGATTGCTGTGCGACCCACCTGCTTTGGAGACAGCTTTCGACGACAATCGCCGAGTTCCTGGGTTCGGTTACGCTGAAGGATCTGCGTGATCAGGCGTTGCAGCTCGTTGGAACAAAGATAGCCGAAGAGGCAATCATAAAGCTGTAACTACGGGAGGAAGAAAGCTAACTATCACGATGTCAAATCCTTTCCTTGTGAATGCCGACAAGGTGCACGAGCATAGCTCGCAAAAGACAGGCTTCTCGAAATAGCAGGCCGACTATGAGCCGGACGAGTGAGATGTCAGGTACCGATACCAGCTCTGTAGAGCCGCGCATCTTGCCAGTTACGGCGACCCTCACCTCGGCCAATCGCCGGGATCATTTCCTGGCGCGCTGGGGTGTCAATCGTGAAGGCCATCGGATCCAGCCGGGACTGTACGCCCTGGGCAGCCCCACCCCCGATTCCTCCGTGTTTGTCACTGCCAACTACACCCTCAGCTTCGACGCGCTGCGGTCGGCGCTGGCAGGGAGGGATTGTTACATCCTGGTGTTGGATACGGCGGGCATCAACGTCTGGTGTGCCGCCGGCAAGGGGACCTTTGGCACCGACGAGTTGATCTCGCGCATCGAGGCGACCGCACTGGACCAGGTCGTTCGCCACCGCCGGCTGATACTTCCCCAGCTAGGTGCCCCCGGAGTCACCGCCCATGAGGTAAAAAAGCGCTCAGGGTTCAGCGTCGAGTACGGACCGGTGCGAGCGGCCGACTTGCCCGAGTATCTCAAAACCCACCAAGCCACTCCGGCAATGCGCCGGGTGCGTTTTGCACTCCGCGACCGCCTGGTCCTGATCCCGGTCGAACTGGTCCATGCGGCATTGCCGATCTTGATCGTGGCGGTAGCTGTGTATTGGTTGGGCGGCGCTCGGAGCTCGCCGGCGGCCGTCGCCGCTATCCTGGCAGGCGCTGTCCTGTTCCCCATCCTGCTGCCCTGGATCCCGACCCATGACTTTAGCACCAAAGGGTTTATTCTGGGCCTGGTTGTGGCGCTGCCATTCGCTGTGGCGGCCTTCCTGCGTCCTCCCGAAGACGCCTGGGGGCTGCGGCTTGGGGCGGCGTTGACTTTGCTGTTGCCTTTGCCGCCCGTCACCGCCTTCTTGGCGCTCAACTTTACCGGCTCGACGACCTTTACCTCCAGGAGTGGCGTCAGAAGAGAGATCTTTCGGTATATCCCCATCATGGCCTGGACGTTTGGGATCGGCATCGCGCTCACGTTCGCTCCTTTGCTGCTCCGCATTCTGAGGGGATAACCATGCTGAATTCGTACAAAACCAACACATTGCGATACGAGGCAGATCTGTGCATTCACTGCGGGCTGTGCAGCAGCGTGTGTCCACATGGCGTCTTTTTCGCCGGCGGCCGCCTAGTGCAGCTCGCTCACCCGGAGGCTTGCATGGAGTGCGGGGCCTGCCAACTTAACTGCCCGACAGGGGCCATTACCGTGGAAAGCGGGGTAGGATGCGCGGCTGCCATGATCCGCGTCGCCTTGACCGGTAGGAAAGAAGCCACCTGTGGCGGCCAAAGCGCGTCACCCAACTGCTGCTCGAACGCCCAGGCGGTGCGAGTCGACCAGAGAAGAGAGAAATAAAAGAAATGTCCGTTGCAGAATTCTATGCAGAGATGAAAGCCAAGCTGTATGACGTCGTTCCAGACTTTGAACTGCAGATCAAGGCCGAGCTGGCATACGAGATCGTGCGCCTGAAAAGAGAACGAAATGCCGTGATCTTGGGTCACAACTACATGGAGCCTGCGCTATTTCACTCGATTCCCGACTACACCGGCGACTCGCTGGCGCTGAGTCGAAAGGCAGCGCAGACAGACAAGGACATCATCGTATTCTGCGGTGTGCGGTTCATGGCCGAAACGGCCAAGATCCTCAATCCCAGGAAGACCGTCTTGTTACCGGCTGAGCGAGCAGGGTGTTCTCTGGCGGAAAGCATCGCCGTGGAGGATGTGCGGGAACTAAAATCAAGATTTCCCGGCGTGCCTGTCGTAACCTATGTCAATACCTATGCCAACGTCAAGGCGGAAAGCGATATCTGCTGTACTTCGAGCAATGCAGTGGCCGTGATCGAGTCGTTGGGGACCGAGACCGTGATCATGCTCCCCGATGAGTATCTGGCCAGGAACGTGGCCCAGGAGACGGGAAAACACATTGTTTTCCCGACGCGCACACCAGGGCCTGCCAGCGAACGGGATGCCGGGCTTGATTACCAGATCGTCGGCTGGCACGGCAAGTGCGAAGTCCACGAAAAGTTCACCGTCGAGGACATCGCCGACGTAAGGGCGCAGTTTCCAGATGTTGTGATCCTGTCCCACCCAGAATGCAGCCCCGAAGTCGTTGCTGCTTCGGATTTCTCCGGAAGCACGTCCGCGATGATCAAGTACATAGAGCAGACATGCGCCCGTCGCTACTTGCTGCTCACCGAATGCGCCATGGGCGACAACGTCGCTGCAGCCAACCCACAGAAAGAAATGCTCCGGCTCTGCCGGGTGCGCTGCCTGCACATGAATGAGATCACGATGGAAGATACGCTCAATGCCCTGAAGTACACCCGCTACGTGGTCGAGGTCCCCGAAGAGATCCGGGCGCGGGCCGCGCTGGCGGTGAAGAGGATGATTGCCATTGGGTAAGAGGTATGCGAGGCATGGATGAGTTGGGAAACAAGGAGAAAGCGCTTTGCGCGCTCATCGGCGGATTCGAAAACGTGACCGTGGCCTATTCCGGCGGTGCCGATAGCACATACCTGTTGGCCGTCTGCCTGGATGTCCTGGGCACCGGCAAGGTGCTGGCCGTCACCGAAGATTCGCCCATGACTCCTCGCGCCGAGCTGGAGCACGCCTGCGCCCAGGCAGCCGAACTGGGCGCTCGGCACGTTGTGTTGCCCTGCGACGACCTGGCCAACCCGGCAATCGTCGCCAATACGCCGGATCGCTGCTACCACTGCAAAAGCGCCCTATTTACTGCGTTGATCGAGGTGTCCAAGGCACAAGGAATGGTGCACATCGTCTTTGGCGAGAATGCCGACGACGTGGACGACTATCGCCCTGGCAGTCGCGCTGCCACGGAACTGGGCATCCGGGCACCTCTGCGTGAAGCAGGCCTGACCAAGGCTGAGGTGCGTACCCTGTCCAGGCAACGAGGCCTGTCTACCTGGGATCGACCCGCCAACCCCTGCCTGGCCAGCCGTTTCCCTTACGGCACGCCCCTCACGGCCGAGGCGCTGGCCCGCGTCGAGGCTGCCGAAGAAATCCTGCAACGTGCCTGGGGGCCACTGCAGCTCCGCGTCCGCGACCATTACCCCATCGCTCGCCTGGAGGTGCCGCCGGAGGAGATCGCCCGGCTGGCCCGACCTGAGGCGCGTGCTCTGGCCATGGAACCGTTGCGCGCTTTGGGCTACCGCTACGTCACGCTGGACCTGGCTGGTTACCGGATGGGCAGCCTGAACGAGGCGCTGCACGCCCGTGGCTGAAATCTGGCGCTTGCTTGACACGCCCCCCTGCTCTGCGGCACAGAACATGGCCCTCGACGAAGTGATCCTCGCCGCCCACAGCCAGGGACAAGCCCCCAACACCTTCCGCTTTCTTCAGTTCGAGCCCCACTGCACCCTCGTCGGCTACCACCAGGCGGTCGAACAAGAGGTCCGCGTGGAATACTGCCAGCAGCACGGCATCGAAATCAACCGCAGGCTGACCGGCGGCGGCGGCCTGTATTGGAATGGCGGGGCGTTGGGCTGGGAGATCTATGCGCCGCAGGGCCACGCCGCCGTGGTGCACGGCGTTGAGGCGATGTACGAGCAACTGTGCAATGCGGCAGTTGGTGGCCTGGCGCGGCTGGGCGTGCGGGCCGCGTTTCGCCCCAAGAACGACATCGAAGTGGACGGTCGCAAGATCTCGGGCACCGGCGGGACGTCGCTCGGAGGCTCGTTCATGTTCCAGGGTTCGCTCCTCGTGGATTTTGACGCAGACACCATGTTACGTGCACTGCGCATCCCCACCGAAAAGCTGAAAGACAAAGAAATTGACTCGCTCAAGGAGCGTGTGACCTGCCTGCGCTGGGTGTTGGGCCGCGTGCCGCCGCCGGCCGAGGTCAAGGCCGCACTGGTGGCCAGCTTTGCCGAGGTGCTAGGCGTGCAGTTCGAGCCGGGGGAGTTGACGCCCGCCGAAGAGTCTCTGCTGGTCGAGCGGCTGCCCTTTTTCCAGTCCCACGACTGGATTTATGGCTCGCGGCGCACACTCGACCACAGCCGGGAGCTGCGCGCCCTGTACAAGAGCCCTGGCGGGTTGATACGAGTGGCGCTGGTGGTGGACGAGAACGGCCGCCGTCTGCACAGAGTGCTGATCACCGGCGACTTTTTTGCCTATCCCCGGCGGGCCATCTTTGACCTGGAGGCCACGCTCAAGCACGCGCCGAACGATGGGGCGGCCATCGAGCGGATCGTGCGTGGCTTTTTCGCGGCGAGTCGGGTGCAGATCCCCGGCGTCACGCCCGACGACCTGGTGTACACCCTGTGCCAGGCGCTGGACAAGCAGGGCTATGTGCCCTATGGCATCCACCCCAACGAGGTCAACGCCGTATTCACGGTCGGCAAGCCGCTGTCCGAAATCTCGCGCAGTACAGTCTTGCTCCTGCCCTACTGTGCCAAGCTGCCCGGCTGCGAATACCGCTACGAGCAAGGCTGTAGCCAGTGCGGCGGCTGTTCCGTCGGCGAGGCATTTGCCCTGGCCGAACGCTATGGCCTCAGGCCGGTCAGCATCCAGAACTACGAAGCGCTGGAAGAGACGCTCCAGCGCTGCCGCGACGACGGGGCCAAGGCCTTTGTCGGGAGCTGCTGCGAGGCCTTTTACGCCAAGCACCGGGACGATTTCGAGCGGATCGGTCTGCCCGGCATCCTGGTGGACGTGGACAGCTCTACGTGTTACGACCTGGGCAAGGAAGACGACGCTTACGCCGGGCGGTTCGAGAACCAGACCGTTCTCAAGCTGGACCTGCTGGAGCGCGTCGTGCAGCGCGTGGCGCGCGAGCGGGGGCAGTGATGCAGCCGGAGACGTTCGACGTCTTGGTCGTCGGGGCCGGGCCGGCCGGAAGCTGCGCCGCGCGGACGGCGGCGCTGGGCAGGGCGCGCGTGTTGCTGGTGGAAAAGCGCCGCCAGGTGGGACTGCCGGTGCAGTGCGCCGAGTATGTGCCCTGGCAGTTGGCCCACCAGGTGCCAATTCCTCCACGATGCATCGCTCAGACGATCCGGCAAATGCGCACGGTGTTGCCCGATGGCACCACCGTCGACAAGCCGGCCGGCGGCATGGTCCTCGGTCGGGCGCTGTGGGACAAGCACCTGGCGGTGCTGGCCCACCAAGCAGGCGCGGAGCTGCGGACCGAATGGACGGCTACCGCGTACGACGGTCGTGAGGTGCTCCTGCGCCACGGGCCTCGCGAGGCCCGGATCCGGGCGCAGGTCATCGTCGGCGCCGACGGTCCGCATTCGACGGTGGCCGGCTGGGTGGGGCAATCCCAGTCCGAGTTCGTCCACGGCGTCGAGGTGGAAGTAGTGCTGCCCGAGCTGCGCGACCAGACGGAGATCTATTTCGCTCCTCTGTACCGGGGCGGCTACGGCTGGCTTTTTCCCAAGGGCGAGACGGCCAATGTGGGTGTAGCGGTGAACGTGCGCATGGGTGGGCAGCCAGGTCCGGCGTTGGATCACCTGCTTGACCGGCTGGGCCTGTCGCGCGCAGCCGTAGTTGGCACTCTGGGGGGTGCTGTGCCGGTAGGCGGGCCGGTCGCCGAGCCGCGCGCCGGCGAGATCCTGCTGGTGGGTGATGCTGCCGGCCTGGCCCACCCCGTCACCGGCGCTGGCATTGCGCCGGCGGTGCTCAGCGGGCAGATGGCCGGCGAAGCGGCCGCCCAGGCTGTCGCTGGGCAAGACCTTGCGGCCTTGGAGCGCTACCCGTTGGAGTGGGAAGCGAGGATGGGTGCTCCGCTGCGCCAGGCCGTGGCCAACCGGCGCCACCTCGACGCCCACTGGACTGACGACCCTGCAGCTCTCAGCGAACGGATCCGTGAAACCTGGATTGCATTCCCGGCCTATGGCCGGCGGAAATCAAACACCGAAGCACCAAGGGGGTAACATGGAGAGTCCGGAGTATGTGCAAATCAGTATGGCCGCGGCCAAGACGTTAGGTTACTTTGCCAACACCTTTCGCCGCAACTCGTACCTGCGCGGCCTGAACATGCTGGTGACCTACGACCAGCCGTGTGCTGCCTGTTGCGCCTACTGCGGCCTCAACCGCGCCCGGGAAGTGGAGGATTTGGAGCGGACCTTTATCCGGGTGCCATGGCCGACCTATGCTGTGGACGACGTCCTCGAGGCCCTCAAGAACGATGGGGGGCAGTTGCGGCGGGTGTGCGTGGGGATGATCACCCACCCCCGCGCCTTCGATGACATGAACGCCATCATCCATCGCTTCCACGCCGAGGCCGGCCGGCCCGTCTCGGCGCTCATCTCGCCCACTGCCATCCGCGATCCTAGGCGGCTGGTCGAAACACGCGAGGCGGGGGCCGACATGGCGGCGGTGGCCATCGACGCCGCGACGCCAGAGCTGTTTGACCTTTACCGCGGCCAGGGAGTGCGCGGCCCGCACCACTGGGAGCTGTTCTGGAAAACGCTGGAAGAGATCGGGCGGATTTTCGGGCGCGGCAGAGCGGGCGTGCACCTCGTTGCCGGCCTGGGCGAGACAGAACGGCAGATGATTGCCACTATTCAGCGGGCGCACGACCTGGGCGCTGAGACACATCTTTTTAGCTTTTTCCCGGAAGCGGGCACGGCGCTGGAGAGCCACCCGCAACCGAGCTACGGCCATTACCGACGTGTGCAGTTGGCCTGCTACCTGGTCAACAAAAGCCTGGGCCGCTACGAGCAGATGGCCTTTGACGATCAGGGGTGCGTTGTCGGTTTCGGCGTGGGCGACGCAGCGCTGGAGGAGAGCATCCAATTTGGTGAGCCGTTCATGACCTCCGGCTGCCCCGGCGAGGATGGACGGGTGGCCTGCAACCGGCCGTTTGGGAACGAAAAAGCAGGCCGGCCGATGCGCAATTACGCCTTCGAGCCAGAGATCGAGGATGTGGCCCTGATCCGTTATCAGTTGAACGACTATACGGGGTTTGGCGATGGAAAGCGTTGAGCACGCCAGCATCCAACGGTTGTTGCAACTGCCTTTGGAAGAGCTGCTGGCCCGGGCCTGGCAAGTCCGCGTCGAGCACTTCCGCCCATCCCTGGACCTGGCTGTGCCCGGGGCGCGGCACTACCGGACAGAGCACTATGTCAATACGCCGCATCGCTTTGCTACGATTAGCCTCACCGGCACAGCCTGCGCCTTGAACTGCGCCCACTGCGAGCGGCACCTGTTGGAGTCCATGTACGCCGCTCTCACCTCTGCAGCATTGTGCGACCTGGGCCGCAGCCTGCGCGACCAGGGCTGTGAGGGCGTGTTACTAAGCGGCGGTGCCGACCGTCACGGAGCGGTTCCGTTGCGCGGCCATCTGCCGGCGATCGCGCAGTTGAAGGAGATGGGGTTACAGGTTATTGTTCACACCGGGATGCCGGATCGCGAGATTGCCCGTGAGCTGCACGCCGCTGGCGTGGATCAGGTGCTCTTTGACGTCGTCGGCGATGAGGACACGATCCGGACCGTACTTGGTTTGCCCTACAAGCCCGAAGACTATGCGCGAGCCCTGGTTGGGTTGCGCGAGGGAGGGTTAAGCGTTGCTCCCCATGTCGTGATCGGGCTGCACTTTGGCCAGTTGCGCGGCGAGTTGCACGCGATCGAGATCGTCCGGAATGTGGGTGCCGACGTGCTGGTGCTGGTCGTGCTGCGGCCGCTGCCCGGCACGGCCATGGCCGACGCTCCGCTGCCCCGTGCCGAGGAGGTGGGCCGGCTGGTGGCTGTTGCCCGCCTGCTGCTGCCCGAGACGCCGTTGACGCTGGGCTGCATCCGCCCGGTGGGGCGGGCCCGGGTGGAGATGGAACGCCTGGCGGTGCTGGCCGGCATCAACGCCGTGGCCTATCCCGATCCAGAGACGGTGCGTCTGGCGGCCGAGAGGGGATTGCAGGTCGAGTTCCTGGAGAGCTGTTGCACCCTGGTGGGCACGAGGCGCATTCACTAAACGGCGGAACCCTCGCGAGCTGTCCCGCACCACCTCTGACGTAAGGATTACAGACTGCGCTTGGAGGATTGAGCCAGGCGACTTGTCCACACCAAGCGAAAATGCGCACTCGCATCCAGGCGACTTGGCGCTGTCGCCAGGTGTCGGGTTCGGATAAGATCAGTGAAGCTGCTTTCATCGCAGCGATGATCCAGACGATTACCTTAAGAGGAGACTCAGATGCATGTAGCCAACGATGATACTGTTGGAAAAGTCGAGTGCACATTAACAACCGACACTGGCATCGGGTGCCAGGGCCGCGAACCGCCAACGCCGCGTCTGTGCCCGGGGTACCTGCTGAAGCCAATCCGCCGTACGCACCAGATTGATAGCCGTGGCTGTCAGAATGTGCTGGAGGTGCGTTTTGGCCAAACCAATGTAGCGAGATCGGCGCAGGTCAAACCCGCGAACACCTTGGGACACGGTGCCTTCTATGCCAGCCCGTGAGGCATACGCCTCCTTGAATTCGTCCGTTTCCTGTCGCTGCCGTGCGTTTTGGAGAGCCACGTGCTGTTCTCGGGGACGGAAGGCAAGCGTCCGAGGGCGAGTTGGAGAGCGAACGCATTGGTCACGAGCAGGACAATGCCGGCAGTCTGGGGATGCGAACCTGACCAAGATGCGGGGCTCTCCCTGTTCGTCGTTGTGAGGATACCAAGACACACTGCTCTTGCCTTGGGGGCAGGTCACGGTCTGCTGCTCCCAGTCGATGGCGAAACAGATCAGATCGAACCCCTGTGCTGCTTTTGCCTGCCAGGAATGGTCTTTGAGGGCCGGTCCGATCAGATCCACTCCATAGTCGCTTTGGCTTTCGACCAAGTTTCGCGCATCAATATAGCCCGCATCGAGCAAGTGCTCCGCCGGGAGCAGCTCCTTCTCGTCGAGGTGTTGATGGATGGTTTCGGTGACCGCATAGTCTTGTGTACCACTCGATGTGGTCTCCACGTTGGTGATCAGAAGAGGCAGATTTGCCTCGCAGGTTTCGGTTAGGTGGACCTTGTAGCCTTTCCAGTGAGTGGTGCGTTCGGTGGCGTACCGAGCGTCCGGATCGTAGGGAGAAACAATGCGCTGCTTGAAGGGAGGGGAATTGTCGTCTTTGCGCCAGTGGGCGATCCCCTCTTCCACCCAGTACTGTTGGACCCACACCTGGCGCATAGTTTCCACCGCCGGTATGGTGCGCAACCAAGACCAGTCTGGTGACTGACCAAGGACCTGGGACAACTGCAGACCATCTCGGCCGATCGTCTCGGCCAAGGCGTCTCGCTCTTCCTGGGACTTGGGCAGCCGCCAATCGGAGAAGGGCTGGCCGTAGCGGTCAAAGCACTGCACCGGGACTTGCTCTCGGAGCCAGTCGGGGATCACGACAGCCAGGCTATCCAATGCATGGCGCATCGTTTCGCCCACGAGTTCCAGACGGTTCAAGTCCCGGATCCCGGCTAGCACATGAGTCGAATCCGTGCGCTGCCTGCCCCTCGCTTTGAGCAGCTTCCGGGTCTTGAAGAGCTCCAACACAACGTCCAAAAGCTGGCGCTCAGCTCCGTTATCCAGCACCCGCTGACGGAACTCATGTAGCAGGGTGTAGTCGAAGCCTGGATCGGTCAATTCCAAGGCTAACAGCATTGCTCACAAGTTAAGCGGTTTAGCCGCCTGTCAAATCGTGTAGAGAGTGTATTGATTCGGTGATGCAGACAGTCCAGTTTGACGCGATCGCAGTTGCGACGCAAAATGGGCTCATGACAGAGCCAAACGAGAACGACAAACAGTCCAAGAAACCGAGTTCTGTGCGGCATACGCGTGCTATTCAGCGTGACCGCAGCAAGCGGCAGAACGTCGGGCCGCCGGACGAGAAGATCGTCAGCGACCTTACGGAGATTATTCATCCGATCACGCTGGCAGAAGTGAACCACTACCATCAGATGGGCCTGCGTGAACGAGTTTTGACGTTGCCGATCATGGTCGCTCTGGTGTTGAGTATGATCTGGCGACAGATCGGTCAAGTGACTGAACTGGTGCGACTGCTGCGCACAGAAGG
>JAMJFU010000109.1 GCA_023544525.1 Anaerolineae bacterium
GCACGGCGGCAGCGGCCAGCCCGTGATCTTGCCAGCTGTCGGATTTTAGCTCGATGTTCAACAACAGGCGGGCAGCCACGGCGTCGATCACCTCTTGCAGTGTAGGGATGCGCTGAACAGCGAGGCGAGGGTCAAACCAGCTTCCGGCGTCCAGTGCCTTGAGCTCTGGTAGCGTCCTGTCGCCCACGCGTCCATGGCCATTGGTCGTCCCTTCCAGGCTAAAGTCATGGATCACGACCAGTTCGCCGTCGCGGCTCAGGTGCACATCCAGCTCGATGCCGTCAGCGCCCATCTCGGCGGCCAGCTCAAAGGCTGCCAACGTATTGGCCGGAGCCTCATGGCTGGCCCCACGGTGGGCAAAGTTCAGCGGCCGGTCGGGATAGGCTATTTGCATGGACGGGTCACAGGCTACCGGCACCGAGGCCGCTGTGGGTGAGTCAAGCAGCTGCCTCCTGCGGCTGGCCGACCACTTTCCTGGTCTCCCACACCACCAGGAGGGGCACGGCATTAAAGATCGAGGAATAGGTGCCCGACAACAAGCCGACCAACAGCACGGCGACGAACTGCTTCATGGTGGCTCCACCCAGGAGCAGGAGGGCAACCAGCACAAAGATGGCGTTCAGTTGCGTGGCCAGCGACCGGTGGATGGTCTCGAGCAGGCTGCGGTTGACGATGGTCTCGAAAGGCTCACCCCGCCGCTTGGGTATGTTCTCACGGATGCGGTCAAAGACGACGATGGTATCCTGCACGCTGAAGCCAATGACGGTCAGGATAGCGGTCAGAAAGAGGGCATCGGCTTCCCAGTTGAGCGCAAAGCCAGCGATGGAAAAGAGCCCCACTGTCACCAGGATATCGTGGATCATAGCCGCGATGGCGCACACACCATAGCGGAAGGCATTGGGCACCTTGCGGAAGGCAAAGATGATGAACAGCAGGATAAAGATCGCCGCCACTGCCACAGCAATGCCCGCCGCGCGTGTCACCTCGGCGCCTACGGCAGGCCCCACGGATTCGAAACGCAACTCCTCCGCCGCCCCCAATCGCTGCTGCACCGCTCCAACCAACTGCTCCTTGGTGGCCGGATCCATGGGCTTGGTACGGATCAGCACTGTGCGGTCGTTGGCCGTACTCTGCACCGTGGTGCCCACGTAGCCTTCGTCCACAAAGACCTGGCGGACCTCGGCGGGCTGGATCGCTTCTTCGAACCGCAGCTCCAGCAGGGCGCCGCCGGTAAAGTCGATGCCGAGCTTGATTGGGGCGCCAAAGGCCACGATCGAGTAGATCATGGTCGCCAGGCCCGGGATGATGATCAGGGCCGAAAGCAGAAAATACCAGTGTCGCTTCTCTACAATGTTGAACATGGTCGATTCTCCCTCACCGCTCCCGATTATATGCCCAGCAGGAACTCGCTGGACTCGAGCCGTCTCCCTACCCAGTCCAGAGCCAGCCGCATAAAGGTCCGGGTGACGGTGATGGCGGTAAACATGTTGATGATCACGCCGAGGGCCAGGGTGATGGCAAAGCCCCGGACAGCCCCGGCGCCGAACGTCGAACCGAAGTAGAAGAGGATGCCGCAGGTTATCAGGGTCGAGATGTTCGAGTCCCGGATGGAGGTCCAGGCCCTGCTGAATCCGGCCTCAACGGCCGAGTTCAAGCTGCGCCCCGCACGCAATTCCTCCTTCATCCGCTCAAAGACGAGGATGTTGGCATCGACGGCCATGCCGGTGGACAGGATAAAGCCAGTGATGGCCGGCAGCGTCAGCGTCACGCCCACGAAACCCGCGGTCGCCAGAGCAAAGGTGCCGACAAGCAGTGCTCCTCCCAGTATGAGAGGCCAGGCATCTTCCCGGTTGAGGGCGTAGCTGAGCATCAGAAGTAGGCTGATGAGCAGCAGGATGGGCCAGCCTGCCTGGTAGACTGCCAGGTTCAGCACCCCATAAAGGATCAGGGCCAGGTCTGCCAGGAGGCCCGGCAGGCGATAGTAGATGAGCATGAACAGGAGCACGATGGCCAGCCCCACGGTCCCAGCCTGGATGCTACGCTGCACCGAGTCCTGGCCCAGGGTGGGGCCGATGGACCGGGTAGTCTCGACGCGCAAGGGCACAGGCAGCGAGCCGTAGCGCAACTGGACCACCAACTGCCGCGCCTCGTCCAGCGTAAAGTCCCCCGTGATGACTCCGCTGCCACCGGAGATCTGGCTTTCGATTACGGGACTGGAGATGATCTCCTTGTCCAAGACAATGGACAGGAAAGTGCCGATGTTGCGGCCCGTGTACTCTCCAAAGATCGTCGCGCCTTCTTCATCCAGCTCGAAGGCGATCATGAACTGCCCGGTCTGCTCATCGCGCTGTACGACGGCGTTCCGGAGATGGGCACCGGTGAGGACAGTGGCAAAGACCTGGTCGGTAATGACGGGACCAGCTTCGATCCCAGCCGGGCCTGTGTCCAGCTCAGAAACAGGCGTGGGGGTGACCGTAGGTTCGGATGGCGTGCTAACGGCGGCTGGGGGCTCGATCTCGAGGGGAGTGGTGACGGTCTGGGTGGGGTTGATCTCTGGCGCAGGCGCCGTTTCGCCTGTCACCTGGTGTGTCTCGGCGCCCTCAGACTCCAGGCGGGGATACGTGGTCTGTACTTGGGTCCCGGGTGCCAGATAAGTCTGTCCCGCGTCGACGAATTCCAACAGGCCGGTCTCCTGGATGGTGGCAATGGCCGCCTCTGGATCCTGGATACCGGGCAATTCGACGATGATGCGCCGATCCCCTTGGGTCTGTACCAGCGGCTCGACGACGCCCAGGGCGTTGACCCGGTTATCGATAATCTGGGCTGCGACGTTCAGCGCGCCTTCATCCAGCGCCTCGCCCGGGGGCAGATCCGCCTCCAACAACACCTGCAGGCCGCCCTGCAAGTCCAGGCCGAGCTTGATCCCAAAATCCTGGTCCAGGGGGCCAATATGGATGCCAGGGCTGTTGGGCACGACGACGTATACGGTCACGAGGGTCAAGACCAGGATGGCGCTGAGCAAGATGATGTTTCGGCTACTCATATCTAATCTGCGGTTCCTCCCAGCAGTGTGCAGCTTTGCAGTCACGAGTCCAGCGGCTGCGTGGATGGGCATAACTATCGTCAGGCTGGGCCACACCTACGATGTGAACCCTTCTGGCGGTAGAATCTGCCAGATCCTGTTCGTGACACCTGACTGTGCGCAAACGAAGCGATTATACTGCATCGACTGGCTTCTGTCAAACCTACTTGACAGACAAGTGGAAATCAGGTATAATGCCGCCACAAGGGAGGGTACCCCTGCCATGTGGCACAGGGAGCGCCCTCGTATAGCGCAACAGCGAGGAACAGGAGGAGTAGGCGGACGGGCCCTGGCGAGCGGGCAGCGCCCGAGAGAGAGGGGGGTCACCGGCTGCAAGCCCCCTGCAGCAGCCATCCGTCGAAGGTCGCCTGGGAGCTGGCTGGCTGAAAGGTCCCATCATGGACCTGTAAGCTGGCCCGGGTATGCCCGTTATCGCAGTCGAGTGGGTGGAGAGCAGCTGGTCAGCCTGAGTGCTGCCTACTTCTTCACCAAGCAGGGTGGTACCGCGAAAGAGTGTCCCTTTCGTCCTTGTGATGAAAGGGGCTTTTTGTGTGTGGAGAAGGCGATGCCTTGGTGGGAGGATTATTTCGGCGAGCTCTACCTGCGTTTGTCGCAAGCGACGCTGACGCCGGATCGAACTGCCCGGGAGCTGGCAGGTGTGATCACCATGCTGAAGCTGAGGCCGGGTGCTCGCATCCTCGACATCGGTTGTGGCCAGGGACGCCACGCCGTGCCACTGGCCCGCGCCGGCTTTCGCGTGCGCGGAATGGATCGTTCGTCGTACCTTTTGCAGGAGGCACAGCGGGCAGCCAGGGCACAGGAGGTAGACTTGCACCTGGTGCGCGGCGACATGCGCTCGCTGCCCTGGGGCCCGGTGTTTGATGGTTGCATCAGCCTGTTTACGGGCTTTGGCTATTTTGAAGAGGAGGACGAGAACGAGCAAGCCTTGGCCGAGATGGCGCGTGTGCTCAGGCCCGGGGGCATGCTGATCCTGGATGTTTCCAACCGGGACTATTATCTGCTGCGATCATGGCCCTATACCTGGCGCCGGCAGGGCCAGGCTGTCATCCTGGAGGAGAACTCTTTTGACCCAGAGACATCGCGTTTCACGACCAAGTTTACCTGGCTGGAGGGCTCTCAGGCAGAGACCCTGACCCATTCGGTCCGCCACTACACAGCCCCCGAGTTGAAAGGCATGCTGCGCCGGGCCGGGCTGGTCCCGGCGGCAACCTACGGAGGGTTTGATGCCAGCCCCTTCGACCTCGACAGCAAACGGCTGATCATGGTGGCGCGAAAAGTTGAAGGGGCAAAGGCCCTGAAGCAGTGATACAAGGCGAGAGAGAAGACGAGGAGATGAGCCATGAACCGCATCATGCCCTGTACAGGAGCTCATCCACCCTTGAGAGAGGAGGTGATGCCGGTGGACGAGGTTGACGTCGGCGTCGGCCACGGTTCTGTCGACAACACCCCTGAAAAGAAGGAGAGGATGGGCTAACAATGGCTGAAGAGACAAAGACTCAAATGAACAAGATCTATGATCCCCACAGCACCGAGAAGCGGCTGTACAACTGGTGGGAGTCACAGGGCTACTTCAAGCCCGAAACCCTGCTGGACAAAGGCCTGGCCCGGCCGGACGGCCCGGCGTGGTGTATTACCATGCCGCCGCCCAACGTTACTGGCGCGCTACACCTGGGTCACGCCATGGTCGCGGCCGTCGAAGATCTCATGACGCGCTACTACCGCATGCGGGGCTTTGAAACCCTGTTCCTGCCGGGCTCCGATCATGCCGGCATTGCCACGCAGAACGTCGTCGAGCGCGAACTGGCCAAGCAGGGAGTCACTCGCCACGAGCTCGGCCGGGAAAAGTTCGTGGAGAAGGTGTGGGAGTGGAAGGAGGTCTATCACGCTCGCATCACGGACCAGCACAAACGTCTCGGCGTCAGCTGTGATTGGTCGCGGGAACGCTTCACCCTGGACAATGGCCTGAGCCGGGCGGTGCGCACGGCCTTTGTGCTGCTCTACGAGAAGGGCCTGATCTACCGCGGGGCTTACCTGGTCAACTGGTGCCCCCGTTGTGAGAGTGCCATCTCGGACCTGGAGGCCATTGCCGAGGAACACGCCGATCACCT
The DNA here is from genome assembly GCA_023544525.1 of Anaerolineae bacterium. Lineage (GTDB taxonomy): Bacteria > Chloroflexota > Anaerolineae > JAAYZQ01 > JAAYZQ01 > JAMJFU01. Next base: position 5,212 of record JAMJFU010000109.1, read on the forward strand.
GTGGACCATCCGCTACCCGGTGATCAACGAGGATTGGGAGGGACCCCAACAGCCCTGGGGCAGTGGGCGTTGGGCCGAGGGCGCGACCGAGTTCATCGAAATGGCGACGGCCCGTCCAGAGACCATCCCGGGCGACACGGCGGTGGCGACGCGCGAGGATCACGAACGATTTGGCCATTTGATCGGCCGCACCGCGGTATTGCCCATCCTGGGCCGGCACCTTCCCATCCTGGCCGATGACTTTGTGGACCCCGAGTTTGGCACCGGCGCGGTCAAGATCACGCCGGCGCACGACCCCGACGACTATGAGGTGGGCCTGCGCCACGACCTGGAAGCGCCTACCGTCCTGACTGACACGGCCGAGATGAACGAGCTCGCCGGTCCCTACGCAGGCCTGGACCGCTACGAAGCGCGGGAGGCGGTCGTACGCGACTTTCAGAAAGAGGGGTTGCTGCTCAAGGTGGAGCCCTACCAACACAGCGTGGGTCATTGCCAGCGCTGCGGAACGGCCATCGAGCCCCGCATCAGCGCCCAGTGGTTCCTCAACGTCAAGCCCCTGGCTGAGGCGGCGATCGACGCGGTGCGGCGCGGCGAGACCACCATCATCCCTGAGCGTGAGGAGCGGCGCTTCTTCCACTGGATGGAGAACATCCGCCCCTGGTGCATCAGCCGCCAGTTATGGTGGGGCCACCGCATCCCGGTCTGGTACTGTGATGACTGTGGCGAGCAGACGTCCGGGCCGAACGATCCTGACCGCTGCAACCACTGCGACAGCGACCGCATCCACCAGGATCCCGACGTGCTCGATACCTGGTTCAGTTCGGGCCTGTGGCCGTTCAGCACACTGGGTTGGCCAGAGGAGACGCCCGACTTCCAGCGCTTTTATCCCACCGACATGCGAGAGACCGCTTACGATATCCTCTTCTTCTGGGTGGCGCGTGAGATGATGTTGGGCATCGAGATGACGGGCAAGGCGCCTTACCATACGGTCTACCTGCACGGCCTGGTCAGAAACGAGTTTGGGCAAAAGATCAGCAAGTCGATGGAGGATATTGACGAATACGATCCGTTGAACATCATCGACCGGATCGGCGCTGATGCCCTGCGCTACATGCTGCTGACCAGCTCCAGCCCGGGCAACGACATGAACCTCGATCCACGCCGGCTGGAGGGTGCCCGCAACTTTGGCAACAAGATCTGGAACGCAGCCCGGTTTGTGGTGACTAACCTGGAAGGTGCCACGGGCGATGCGCGGCTTGCCGCGCCATCCCTGGAGGACCGCTGGATCGTGAGCCGCCTGAACCAGGTCGTCGGCGAGGCGACCGATCTCTTCGAGTCCTACCAGTATGGCGAGGCCGGGCGGCGTATCAACGATTTCCTGTGGGGCGAGTTCTGCGATTGGTACATCGAGGCCTGCAAGATCCGCCTCTATGGCGACGACTCGCCGGAGGGTCGGGCGGCGCGGGCAAGGGCCCAGGTCACCCTGGTGTGGGTGCTGGACCGTGGTTTACGGCTGCTGCACCCCTACATGCCCTTTGTCACGGAAGAGATCTGGCAGCACCTCAAGACAGCCGCGCCGGGCAGCGACGATTGGGAAGAATCCCTGATGATCACACCCTGGCCCGAGGTGAACAAGGCCCAACTGGACCCGGCCGCGGAAGCCGACATGGCGCTGCTCATGGACCTGATCCGCCAGATTCGCAATGCGCGGGCCGAGTTCGATGTGACACCAGGCCGGCGGATCGCGGCCATCATTGCCGGGGCTGGCAAGGTGGAGATGCTGCAGGCACAACGAGAATTGCTCGCCTTCCTGGCCAAGCTGGACGATGAGCAGTTGACCTTGACCCGCTCTCTCCAGGACAAGCCGCAGAAGGCAGTTGCCCTCGTGGCGAGCGAGGGGGTGGAGGCTTATCTGCCCCTGGCCGGGCTGGTCGACCTGGAGCAAGAGACCGCACGCCTGCACAAGGCGCTCGAGGAGACCGAGAAGGAGATCCAGCGTGCCGAGGGGATGCTGGCCAACGAGGACTTTGTGAACAAGGCGCCAGCTCACATCGTGCAGCAGCAGCGGGATCGCCTGGACGAGCAGTTGGAGCGTCGCGGGCGGCTGCAGATGCGGCTGGCGGCGCTGCAAAGCTGAGCCCTGGCGCGAGGATGCGACCTGCCCACACCGGTGGGCGTTGAACGACAAAGAACCCCGGCCTGCCAGGCAACCCTGTGTTGCCGGAGCCGGGGTTCGGTCTTGCCGGATCGGGATCAGCGCCGTGTCTCTGCCGAAAGCCTTTCCTTGATGGCTAACCAGTCGCGGCGCAGTTGCTCGTCGGTCTCGATCTGGCTGGCGATCTTGTCGCAGCCATGCATGATGGTGGTGTGGTCACGCCCGCCCAGGAGCTCGCCAATGCGCGGCAGAGAGGTTTCGGTTTCCTCGCGGACCAGGTACATGACCAACTGCCGCGGCACTGACACCATCCGCCGCCGGCTGCGTCCCACGAGGTCATCCCTGGTCAGCCCATAATGCTTGGCGACCGCTGAGAGGATCCGTTCTGGGGAGAGATCTGCCGGCCGGTCCAGAATGCTCTCCAGGGCAGCCTCAGCTGTTTCGAGGGTCAGTGGCGCGTTCATCAGCCCGGCGTGGGCCAGGACGCAGTTCAACCCCCCTTCCAGCTCGCGGATGTTGCTGGGTACCTTGCGTGCGATGTGGGCCAGGACCTCGTTTGGCACTTGAGCTGACACTGCGGCCGCTTTTTCCCGGAGGATAGCAACGCGTGTCTCGAAATCAGGGGGCTGGACATCGGCGATCAACCCCCAGCCAAAGCGGGAGCGGAGACGGTCCTCCAGCGCCACCAGTGCCTTTGGAGGTCGATCGCAGGAGACGACAATCTGCTTGCCAGCGCCGTGCAAGGTGTTGAAGGTGTGGAAGAACTCTTCTTGCGTGCGTTCCTTGCCGGCGATAAACTGGATGTCGTCCACAAGCAGCACGTCGTTGTTGCGATACTTGGCCCGGAACTCCTCGGTTCGCTGGTCCCGGATGGCGTTGATCAGGTCGTTGGTGAACCACTCAGAGGAAACGTACAATACAGAGAGGCCGCGCTGCTTGGCTTCGTGGCCGAGGGCGTGCAGCAGATGGGTCTTGCCCAAGCCAACTCCCCCATAAATGAACAACGGGTTGTAGGCATGGGCCGGGTTTTCAGCCACGGCCAGGCTCGCTGCGTGGGCTAGCCGGTTGCTGGTGCCAACCACAAAGCTGTTAAAGGTGTAGCGCGGGTTGAGCTCTCCTGATGGCCGGCCGTTGGCCGCGGTAGATGCCGGCCCCACCAGGGTCGCTTCTTCAGGCACGGTCTCGGCAACCAGTACCAGGTGTTCCCGCTGGTCCGGCGTACGTGCGGTGAACACGACCTCGATATCTGAGCCTGCGCGCCGGCGGAGTGTGCGGCGGATCAGTGGCATGAGGCGGTTCTCCAACCAATCTACCGCATACGCATGCCGCACATGCACGGTCAGGACCTCGTCCTCAAAAGCGATGACCTCGCTGCCCCTCAGCCAGGTGTCAAAGGTGGCCCGCGTCATCTGTAGCTGCAGCTCGCCCAAAACCGCCTGCCATTGTTTCTGTGCGATGGAGAGTGTGTCGCTGGTCGACGGCTGTTCTGCTGACGGAATGTTCCCTTCTCCCGAACCCAATGAGATCTCCCGGCGGTTGTTTGCTTCGCATGCCCGAAGGCAGGCCAGGTTTCGGACGTAAGTGGACGACTTGACGGCGTGGCGCACACTGCCACCGAAACACGAGTTATATTAGGCTGGTCTCTACTGCTAACCATGTAGCGGTCTGACCGTGAGGTAGAGCCTGAAGCTGGGTTAGCGACCAGGGTGTCCTGTCGGTACGACTTTGGACACCACCGGTCTCGGTCGCCGCGGAGGTGGCCTTTCATCCGACATCGTGGGGATTGCGGTAACGTCTTCTATCGATTCTAGGCCGATTCCCCTTTGCTCATACTACGGTCGTCGATATTGTAGCAAAATATCCTATATTGCGCAAGGGGGATCCTCCCGTTAGATGGGGGGATAGCTGTTGGCGCAGGCCCGCACAGGATCTACATCTAGGGGTTTTTGGGTCCCGCACCCCCACATCTAGTGTGTAAGAGCGTCACTCATCGTCTGCTATCTTAAGATTTCACGGTCACCCGATTTTAAGCAAGCTTACGTCAATGCCCAGATCCAAGGCGGCGGCCCGCGCGACGATGGTTGTGCCGGACGGTGCCCAGCGGCGTATGGAGGGGCGTGACCGTCACCAGGAGCAGGTCTTCGGGCAAGGCCATCACGTACAACCTGGAGGTCTTGCCTTCGAGCATGTTGTGCTCAAAGGCAGAATCCGCTTGCCCGGCAAAGCGGCCCGCCGCCTGAGCTGCCTCCATGAGGGCGATAACGGCTCCGGCCAGTTTCTCGACATCAGGACTGCGCAGGGTGCTGCTGTGGCCCATGACCTCCCGCTGGCCGGGAGCGGCAGAGATGAGCAGCACGCTGTCGGCCTGGGTCTCCCTGGCCAGCTCTGAGAGCACCTCCTCGACCTCGGCGTCCGCCTCGGCCGCCAGGTGGAGAGGCTCCTGGCTGGCCCGGGTTGGCTCCACCGGCACCGGCTTTTTGTATTCCTCCTCCTTTTCGTCGTCTGCCGCTATTTCCTCGTAGGCCCTCCCAACTCTGTGGGACAGGGCTTCCTCGATCCGGGGCAGAAGGTCATCGGCGAAGAAGGGCTTGGACAGCGAGCCCTGGATGTCGAGTTCGCGTGCTTCGGGTGGCAGATCTTCACCCATCAGGGGTATAACCATGATGCGCATGGAGGGATGAAGCCGCCGGATGGCGCGGATCAGCTCGCGATAGCTCATGCCAGCCGGGTCGAGGTCCACGTCCACAATGGTCAGATCCACTGTCTCCCGGCCAAGGAGGGACATGGCTTCGCTTCCGTTCTCTGCGATCCGGACGGAGTAGCTGCTTTCGGTTTCTAACAAGTCTTTGAGCAAGGTGGCAAATGCCTCGTTCGGGTCGACGACCAAAATGACTGGCGACATCTCTCCTCCCATCGTGTTCAGGGGTTCAGGAGCCACGTGGTGGCGTTCAATACCAGGTGAGTCTTGGCTTCATCAGGCAGCAGGTAGATGGGAAAGCCGATCAGCACCACGCGGACGTCACTGAATTCGTCCTCGAGGGCTATGAGCGAGGCACCGCCGCTGTCTTCGCTGTCGGGGCCCCTGACAAAGACAACCACCTCCCCGCTCTCGCCGGGATCGTCCAACACATCGACCTCGTAGCTTTCGGCCGGGGGCTCTATGATAAAGGGAATAACCTCTCCGGACTCGAATCCATCGGCCAGGGGATGGGTAGGGTCTTCTACCTGGATGTCCCGCTGCACTGACTGGGTTTCGGACTCCCCAACGTAGGCCCCAGACAGGAGGATGGGTCTGCCCTCCAGCAGCAGGTCGAGGAAAAGCTCACTTCCCTGATCACCCAGGCCCTGTTCGTAGTCACCCGCGGTCAAGATGACAAGGTCATAGGCCAGCAGCGTTGTAGTGTCGGGCCAACCATCTGCGACGACGCTGGAGACGGTGACCCCATAGCGCCCTTCGAGGATGGCGGCATAGTCCTCCGCCCCGGTGCGACCCCCATAGCGTGCGTCGCCCTCGTCCAGGGCGACGATCAGCACCTCCCCTTCCAGTTCGCCACCGGGTGCAGATGGTTCCGGGCCTGGCTCCTGGGACGGCTCCTGGTCGATCGGCGGCCCCTCAGGCTCCTGCCAGCCGCCTTCATCGCCAAGTGCGATCTCGCCCGTAGGGCACAGGGCCAGGAGATCCTGGCCACCTTCCGCCAACCTGTGAAGAAGGCAGCCATCCAGGTTGCCCTCGGTCAGGCGAACAAGGGCGCTGTCCAACCCAGCTTCGTTGTCCGCCAGTACGACCAGCGTCTGGCGCTCTCCCTCCGTCTGTAGCAACAGGAGAGAGGTTCCGGTGATGACCATCTCGCCCACCGATGCGATCTCAATGCGGTCCTGGGCCGAAGGCTTTTCAATCTCCAGGTCCGGCGCCGCGGATTCTGTATCAAAGGCACCGGTTTCGTTTGTAGGCGAGCTCGTC
>JAMJFU010000010.1 GCA_023544525.1 Anaerolineae bacterium
GTCAAAGCGCTTCATGTCGATGCGGCGGATCACTACGTTTTCGCGGCTCCGAGCCTGTTCGGCCACGCGGAGGAACTTGCGCGGGAGGCGCTGCACGTCCTTGTCAAAGATGTCCGTAGGGAGGATCCAGGCGTACAGATCCTGGGCCTTGTCAAAGCCGGCACCTTCCACAAAATCCAGATAGTAGGGAGGATTGTAGGTCATCAGGATGACGGGAGGGCTGTCATATGAATCGATGAGCAGCCCTACTTCTTCGTTTTGAGAGGGATTCTCCGGACCACGGATGGCCTCCATTCCCCGCTCTCTGAGCCAATCTGCGGCGGTGTCGAGCAGGGCCTCGGCGGCGGCCTGGTCCTGGAAAACCTCAAAGAAGCCAAAGAACCCGACCTTGTCTTGATAGACCTCATTATGGCGGTGGTTGATGTGGGCGCTGATGGTACCGACGATCTCCTGCCCACGCCGGGCCAAAAACAGCTGTTGTTCTGCGTGCTCCCAGAAAGGGTGGCCCTTTGGGTCCAGCAGCTTGAGCCTGTCGCCAAAGATCGGCGGAACCCAATTTGGGTTGTCACGGTACACACGCCAGGGGAATCTGGCAAATGCGCGCCGTTGTTCTTCCGTGGTCACCGGTATGATCTCAACGCCCGATGATGTCATGGCTTGTCTCCTCCTTGATTTGGGTGCCCGCCTTCGGGCGTTCCCATTATACGCACGAGTTCGCAAAATGGCAAACTGTCTCTTCCACCCTCTTGGTGGTGCCAGGTGCGGGACACACTTTCCCCGGAGTCCGCTCACCGCTGGAGAAGCGCCGCCAGTTCCAATAACGGGCACGCAGAATGCCGGCTTGTCTTTCTGGGCAAGATCGGGTATAATCATTGTACCCCTGGAAGTGATTCTGGCCAGGAGCACAGGGGGCGCTGTGGTTCGAGGCTTCACGGGCCATGATGGGGAGGTGGAGGGGAAGAGAAAACCGCGCACAGCCTGACACCTGTTCAGGCGGCTATGCTCCCGTAGCCTTTACTTGCATCAAGACTTTGCCAGGGATTTTGGGGAGCGGTTTTGGCAATGAGCCCACGCCGGAATGGTACGCCATGCCACACGGCGTGACCGAAAAGTTCTGTCTCCAGGGTCCCGCCTCATCTCTAAGGAGCATAACTCAATGGCAAGCATTACCTTCGAGCACGTATGGAAACGCTTCGGCGACGTTATCGCCGTCCAGGACCTGGATATCTTTATCGAAGACCAAGAGTTCCTGGTGTTTGTCGGCCCCTCGGGCTGTGGCAAGTCCACCAGCCTGCGCATGTTGGCTGGTCTGGACGAGATCACCGAAGGCACGATCAAGATTGGCGACCGTGTGGTGAACGATGTCCCGCCCAAGGATCGGAACATCGCCATGGTGTTCCAGAGCTACGCCCTCTATCCCCATATGTCAGTCTATGACAACATGGCCTTTGGCCTGAAGCTGCGCAAGACCCCGAAACAGGAAATCGACAAGCGGGTCAAGGAGGCAGGTTCCCTCCTGGGCATCGAGAACCTGCTGGATCGCAAGCCCAAACAGCTTTCAGGTGGCCAGCGGCAGCGTGTGGCCCTGGGACGGGCCATCGTCCGTGATCCGGCTGTGTTCCTCATGGACGAGCCCCTGTCGAACCTCGACGCGAAGCTTCGCGTCCAGACCCGGTCCGAGATCTCCAAGTTGCATCAGCGACTGGCGACGACGTTCATCTATGTCACCCACGACCAGACTGAGGCCATGACCATGGGCAGCCGCATCTGCGTGCTCAAAGACGGCATCATGATGCAGATCGATACGCCGCAGGGCCTCTACGATTACCCGGACAATGTCTTTGTCGCCGGCTTTATCGGTAGCCCGGCCATGAACTTCTTTGATGTGACCATGGTTGAGCAGGATGGGGACCTGTATGTCGACAGCGGCACGTTCCGCCTCAAGCTGCCACCCGAAAAGGCCCAGGCGGCCAAGCCTTATGCTGGCCAAGAGGTCGTCTGTGGGGTGCGCCCCGAGGACATACACGACCGTGAGTTTACCCCGCCTGGCATCCGCGCCGAACCGATGACCGCCGAGGTGGATGTGACAGAGCTGATGGGCAACGAGGTCTTTGTCTACCTGCTCACGGGCAAGAAGCAGTTCATCGCCCGGGTGGACCCGCGGACCAAGGCCAAAGTTGGCAAGGAGATGGATGTGGTGTTCAACATGGAGAACGTCCACCTCTTTGACCGCAAGACGGAGGATGTCATCCGCTAGGCAGCGGTTGAACGCAACACACAATGCACAGTTCCCATGCCTCTTGTGAAGTGGGGATTGTGCATTGTGTCTTTTCGGAGGTCCAAAAATGGCGAACTTCAAGTTGACTCGAGACCTGCAAATACAGGCGCAGACCAAGATCATCCATCTCGTCATGGACGGGCTCGGAGGCTTGCCCAGGGCCGAGGACGGCAAAACAGAACTGGAGGCGGCACACACGCCCAACCTCGATGCCCTCGCGGGCCGCTCCCAGCTAGGCCTGGCTGTGCCGGTCGCTCCGGGCATCACACCCGGCAGCGGTCCGGCTCACCTGTCCCTCTTTGGCTACGATCCACTCGAATACGACATCGGCCGTGGGGTCCTGGAAGCCCTGGGCATCGGCTTCGACTTGCAGCCTGAAGACGTGGCCGCTCGCGGCAACTTTTGCACCGTCGACGAGGAAGGGCGTATCACCGACCGGCGAGCAGGGCGGATCCCTACCGAGTTCAACGAGAAGTTGGTAGTCCTGCTCCGCGACATCAAGGTGCCGGGGGTGCAGACCTTTGTCGAACCGGTCAAAGAGTACCGGTTCGTGCTGGTCCTGCGTCCCACAGAGGGCCAGACCCTCTACGCCAATATCGCCGACACCGATCCACAAAAGCTGGGCGTGCCGCCTCTGCCGGCGGAGCCGCAAGATGAAGCCTCGAAGGCAACGGCCGAGTTGGTTAACGGCTGGATAGCGGCTGCCCGCGAGATCCTGAAGGACCATCACCCCGCCAACTCGCTCAACCTGCGGGGCCTGGCCAAAGATCCAGGCCTGCCCAAGTTTGGAGAGGTCTTTGGATTGCGGGCAGCGGCCATCGCCACCTATCCTATGTACAAGGGCGTGGCCAAGTTGATCGGCATGGATGTCCTGCCAGTGGCTGGTGAGGACGTGGAAGACGAGGTCGAGGCGCTGCGCGGCCACTGGGCGGACTATGACTATTTCTTCTTCCACGTGAAAAAGACCGACTCGGCGGGGGAGGATGGGGACTTTGACCGCAAGGCGGCCGTCATCGAGCATGTGGACGAAGCTGTGGTCCCGGCCCTGCTTCAGATGGAGCCGGATGTACTGATCGTCACGGGTGACCACTCGACGCCCTCCGCCCTGAAGAGCCATTCCTGGCATCCGGTGCCTACGCTCTTGTGGAGTCACTACTGCCGGCCAGACGGCGCGCTCGGTGCCGGGGGTGCCGAGTTTGGCGAGCGGGCCTGCGGCAGGGGCAGCCTGGGCGTGTTTCCGGCCACGGACGAAATGGCGTTGGCCTTGGGGCACGCGCTGCGCCTGACAAAGTATGGCGCCTGAGCTAGACCTGGCAACAGCCACCAATGCCGCTTAATAAGCATCGTCGTGCACCACTAGTTCTCCGATGCAAGATTATCAACTAAGACAGCGAGACTATCTACTCCGAATCAGCCGGGCAATGACCGCCCGTCTGGACCTACCTTCGCTCCTGGAGCTCACGCTGCGCAGTGCGGTGGAGATTGTGCGCGGCCAGGTAGGCCTCATCGTGCTGCGTGGACGCGATGGGGTGATGCGCGTCCAGGCCAGCTACGGTCTGCCTGAGCGCCTGGTGCGCTTTTTCCAGCCGTTGTGGGCTGATCTGCCCGGAGTTGGTTCAGACGAACTGGAGGGCATCGTCTCGCGCTGGCACATCCCTGACCTGCAGATGCGCCTGGGGATGGTGGCGGCGGCGGCGGGGTTGGCGTTGAGCCAGGTGGTGGCTCTGCCGTTGGTGATCGAAGGCGAGCTCATCGGCGTCGTCTATGTGTTTCGCACACGGGGGAGTGCCTTCTCAGCCGGTGACAGGGCTCTGTTGGCGGCCTTTGCCGATCAGGCGGCCATTGCTGTGCGCAACGCTGAACTCTACCAGCGCGTGATCGAGGAACAGCAGGCCCTGTCGGCCATGATCGAAAACAGTGCCGAAGGGGTGATGATCCTCGATGCGAGCGGTCGCATTGAAGTCTTTAATCGGGCCCTGAGCCGCATCACCGGCTGGGAGGCAACCGAAGCCATCGGCCGGCATGCCACAGAGGTATTGGTGCTCCGTGATCGACAAGGCCAGCCGATGTCCCTGCCCGAGCCGCCGCGGCAGCGTACCTCGGCAGCGGAGAGCCGGGCGTACGTGGAGGGGGACGTCGAACGCCGCGTTGGCCCACCGCTGACGGTGGGGGTGACAGCCACACCTCTCTATGGGGAACAAGGCGACCTGGTCCGTGAGATCTATAACGTGGTGGATATTACGCGCTTCCGCCAGGCTGAAGAGCTCAAGTCCACCTTTGTATCGGTGGTTTCGCACGAACTCAAGACACCGGTGGCCCTGATCAAGGGCTATGCCGAGACGCTGCGGCGGGAGGATGCCGATTGGGATCGGCATACGATCCGGGAGAGCCTGGATGTCATCGCCGAGGAGGCCGACCACCTGACCCACCTCATCGATAGCCTGCTGGAGGCCAGCCGCATTCAGGCCGGCGGCCTGAAGCTGCAGCCAACAGATGTTCACCTTCCGCGCCTGGCGGCCAAAGTGGTGGATGCCTTTCGCACCCAGACCGGCATCCATACCTTTGACCTGGACTTTCCAGAGGACTTTCCGCCGGTGTGGGGAGATCCTGAACGGCTTCAAGAGGTGTTGTCCAACCTGGTAAGCAACGCGGTCAAGTACTCACCCAAGGGGGGCATGGTCTGGGTCGGCGGGCGTGTGGACCAGGGTGGGGTCACCGTATACGTCGCGGATCAAGGCATCGGCATCCCGCCGGAGGAGCAAGGCCGCATCTTTGATCGCTTTCACCGCATAGAAACGGGGCTGCATCGTGGTACAGAGGGTACCGGCCTGGGGCTATACCTGGTGAAGGCGATCGTCGAGGCCCACGGGGGGCGAGTATGGGTCGAAAGCGCGCCGGATCGGGGCTCGATCTTTATGTTCAACCTACCCGTGAGGTAGGGATTAAAGTCTTGAGGTTCAAGACAGGTGAGTCCAATCTCTAATCCCCAATCTCCAGTATCCCAAATGGAGGAAGTGTGATCGATACAGACGAGAAGCTGATCCTGGTTGTAGACGACGAGTCACGCATGGTGCGTTTTGTGCGGATGAACCTGGAGCTTGAGGGCTTCCGGGTGAGCGAAGCAGGCAGTGGCATCGAAGCGTTGGAAAAGGTGCGGGACGAGTTGCCCGACCTGGTCCTGCTCGATGTCATGATGCCCACGATGGATGGGTTCGAGACGCTGGAGCACATCCGGGAGATTTCGAACGTGCCGGTGATCATGCTGACGGTCAAGGGCTACGAAGAGGATCGCATCCGCGGCCTGGAGCTGGGGGCGGACGATTACGTGACCAAGCCCTTCAGCCCGCGAGAGCTGGCGAGCCGCATCCGGGCGGTACTACGCCGGGCAGAGATGCCGTCGCCGGTGGCCAAGACGGCCATCCGCATCGACGACCGGCTCGAGGTCGATTTTCGCAAGCGGGAGGTGATCGTGGACGGCGAGCGGGTCAGCTTGCGGCCGACCGAGTACCGCCTGCTGTATCACCTGGTGAACAACGCTGGCTGGGTGATGACCCACGAGATGCTCCTGTCCAAGGTTTGGGGCTACGAGTACCGGGAGGAGGCTGGGCTGCTGAGGCTCTATATCACCTACCTGCGCAAAAAGATCGAGCCGGACCCGAGCAATCCACGCTATATCTTTACCGAGCGGGGTGTGGGCTACCGCTTCGTGGACTTTGAGCGTTATGCGGGTGAGGGTTGAGGCCAAGGCTGAGGGCGATGTCGGTGGTAACCGCCTCAGCAGTACCGTTTGCCCAAAAGGCCGGGGGGTGGTACAATGTAAGCGTGGGCCGTTAGCTCAGTCAGGCAGAGCAGCTGCCTTTTAAGCAGCGGGTCGAAGGTTCGAATCCTTCACGGCTCACCTGGGAAAGCCACCTTCATGGGTGGCTTTTTTCGTGCCAGGTCGACGGGTGACCCCGGAATGTGTAGCGCTGGCTGTAGGGCTAGGCCTCAGACACTTTGCAACGACAGCCCCTCTCGTGGCTGCAGCCCTCGTACGGCAGCTCAGGTACTTCGCTGAGGCGGTATGTTTGCTGCGTGATGGCCTCGCAGGCAGGGCACGGGTTGTGCCTTCTCTGGATAGCCACCATCTCTATGCCGGCTGCCAGCAGGGAGGCCATGTTGCAGTGGTGATAGGCGGAGAGGAGAACCATCCTGGCGGCTGCCTCGCTGTCGATCCTTGAGGGGACCTGGAATCCATCTGGCAGCCAGGACCGGCACTCTTCCGTTCCGCACAGATGCATCATGGCCGCCGCGAGACGCAAACATTGCAGCTGGCTCTCACCCAGGTTGCTCAGGATGCCTGGCTTTGCGTGGGAGATCGCCTTGAGCACTGCGAAATCGGTCGCAGTGTCATAGCGTTGCCATGGCCCGTCGACCGTCCGGGGCAGCGCCTGTTGGGCTTCAAATGCGGCAACGCGCTGAGTGGCCTCCCGAAATCTGCTACGCAAGAGCGCAGTCAGCACCTCACTGTCGACGCCAGCCCGGCGCTCCTTCTTCTCGGCCAGGAATTGCTCGGCCAGGGCCTGACCCCGCTCGCTGCAGCGCAGCAATCTCAAGCCGCGCAGGCACCCGCGCATGCCGGCGGGATCAGCTGCTACGAGCCTGTCGATCAACTCTGGCTTGGGGCCGTCCGTGCCCAATCCCCGCTGCTCGAGCAGCGATCTGAGCTGCGCAGGGCGGTACTTGTAATCGAGGCATTCGTGGAGACTGGGCTCTGCCAGCAGACCCTGGCGCAGGTAACGCTTGATTGCCTTGCGGGGAGCCTCTTCGAGGACAGCCTTCCAGCACTCAGACTGCACAAAGTCGTCGGGCACGCGTGGTCGTAGGAAGTTGCTCAGGAGTAGCAGGTGAGCGGGCGATTTCCTCCAATCAGGGCCGAAGCCGAAGGGTGACATCGTATTCCCTCCGATGCAGCGTAAACCATCCTCGCCGGCCAGGAACGCCTCTTTCCCTGATAACATTATACCACGGTCCGAGCCGCCTGACAAGAGTTCTGCTGGCTCGTCACCCGCAGTTTGAGCGTCGCCCGGGACAATGCATCTTTGCCGCTGCCAGCAGGGCATGCTATAATGGCTATGGTGCACTGCCGGCTGGACGCCGGTCAGGAGGATCTTGAAGGGAGAGCCGATGACAGAAGACAGACCGCGGCACATCATCTGTGCTGTACGGGGCAGCCCCCAGAGCCGAGCCACGGTCACCCGGGCCATTGAGCTGGCTCTGGTGAGCCAGGCACGGCTGACCTTTTTCTACGTAGTCGATGCCGAATTCAAGGGCCGGGCGACCGTCGGCGTGGCGTTGAGCAGAGTCTACCGCGAGCTGGTCCAGATGGCCGAGTTCAGCATGCTGATCCTCTGCGACCGGGCCGAGCGCAAAGGCGTGCGGGAGGTGGACTATCGCATCCGAGAGGGAAACGTGCGCAAACAACTGCTCAAGCTCGCCTCCGAGACAGGGGCCGACACGCTGGTGATGGGCTGGCCCGTGCGTGGCCCCGGCCGGCCCACGTTCAAGCGGGAGAAGTTTGAGTCATTTGTCGAGGAGTTGAGAGAAGTGGCCAATCCGCGCCTCGTGCTGGTGCCGCCGCCAGGCGAGCAGCAAGGTGCGGCGTTGTAGATTATTCAGCATCGCCCTGCTATGGGCCTGGTCCTTCCCCGTAACCTTTTGACCCCAGGTTCCGTCTAAGTAGTGGATAGTCTGTGCCTGCACCTGCTGCCCCGCGTCGAAACCGCAAGCGCTGGCGTCCTCGCGCAGTGAGAGGAGTTCTTCCACCCCGCCCCCTGGCATTGGCCAGGGCGGCACCACACACAAAAAAGGAGAAAGCGATGAGGAAAGCGACGGTTGTGGTCGCAGCGCTCTTGGCGCTGCTGCTGATGGCCCTGCCGGTGGGCTGGATGGAGAAGGGCACCCTAACGTAGGCCTGGTGTACGTCTACAAGGATGGTGTCCGGCCATGGCGCTGTACGGGCACGCTGGTCGCGCCGAGGGTGTTTCTCACGGCGGGCCACTGCGTCGAAGATGGAGTCGAGAAGGCTCGCGTCTGGTTCGACAGCGACATGACAGACAATCCGAACTACGAAGGAGGTCTTGTGGGGACACCTATCCTCCATCCGGGCTGTTTTTGGGGCGGCTCTAATCCCCACGACGTGGGCGTGGCGATCCTGGACGAGGCGGTCATGGACATCGATCCGGCGCCCCTGCCGCGCCCTCTTTGATTGCCACAGGTATGCCGGCATTTCGTCACCTCCTCATCCGTCTTAACCGCAGATTTCCCTTCCCCTGCCGCTCGTGGTAAAATCCCTGCATTCCGGGTCCAGAAACCAGGAGGGAAAACGACGACGTGACCACAGGAGAGCGCCGGGCACCGAGCGGCATGACCGCCTTCTGGATCGTGTGGGCGGGGCAACTGGTTTCGCTGTTGGGCAGCGGATTGACCCAATTCGCGCTGACCATCTGGCTTTTCCGGGAGACGGGCCAGGCGACCCAGTTGGCACTCATGGGCGTCTATTTCATGGTCCCCCTGTTGGTCATGAGCCCCGTCGTAGGGGTGATGGTCGACCGCTACGACCGTAAACTGATGATGATGCTCAGCGACCTGGCTGCTGGCGTGACGACGGTCTTTATCTTTGTCCTCTATGTGACCGGCGGTCTGGAGATCTGGCATCTCTACGTCAATGCCGCCATCAACGGCCTGTTCCAGGGCTTTCAATGGCCCGCCTACTCGGCCGCGCTGGCGCTGATGGTCCCCAAGAAGGACTATGTGCGGGTCAGCAGCCTGCTAGAGATCGTGGGGCCGGCCTCGGGCATCGTGTCACCCATCCTGGGTGGAGCGATCATAGGCCTGGGCGATACGGCTGGGTTCGACGGTGTCGCACTCATCATGGTCATCGACATTGTAACCTTTGTCGCCGCCATCGGCACGCTGCTGCTCATCTATATCCCCAAGCCGGAGCGCACCACCCCTGTGGGGACTGGGGCAGGTGGCTTTTTCAAAGAAGCCATCTATGGTTTTCGCTACATCCTCGACCGGCCACCGCTGCTGGCCCTGCAGGGGGTCTTTTTGGTGGGCAATCTCTTCTACACGATAGCCGCCGGCACCCTGCTGGCGCCGATGATCCTGGCCCGCACCGGCAGCAACGCCCTGATCTTTGGCAGCATGGAGACTGTCGGCGCGGTAGGCATGGTCATTGGCGGCCTGGTGATTGGGGCCTGGGGTGGGTTCAAGCGGCGCATACACGGCGTGCTGGCAGGCTGGGCGCTGTCGTTCCTCGGGATCTTGATCATAGGCCTGGGCCGTCCCGAGCCGCCCTGGATGCTGGGCGTGTGGACGGCCGGCATCCTCATCAGTACGCTGGTTGTATCGCTGATCAACGGCTCGAACCAGGCGATCTGGATGGCCAAGGTCGCCCCTGATGTGCAGGGCCGAGTCTTTTCGACGCGGCGGCTCATTGCCTGGTTCGCCAACCCCCTGGCCAGCCTGATTGCCGGTCCGCTGGCGGACTATGTGATGGAGCCAGCCATGAGCGAGGGCGGCGCGCTGGTGGGGGTGTTCGGCGGGCTGGTTGGCACAGGCGCGGGCTCGGGCATGTCGCTGTTGTTTGTGTTCTCGGCGCTGGTGGGCCTCAGCTTCGTCCTCGGTGCATACCTGATCCCCATCGTGCGCGACGTCGAGGACCTGTTGCCCGATCACGAGGGTGCCGTCGAGGTTGCGGCTGCCAGCTAGCGCCGCGAAGCGCCCTTACAAGTGGAGGCGGTACAGGCGTCATTGCGGGGGTAGTCCGGCCATCGCGGCATGGGCCGCCTGAGTGACGGGAATGTGCTTGCAGGTCGCGGACGGTTTACGCCGCACATGTAGGGGAGATCAGGTGGAGGCCCATGGACGTCTCGAAGCTGAAGGTGGCAGTGGTACAGGCGGCACCGGTGCTCTTTGACCGCGATGCTACTTTGGACAAAGCCCGGGAGCTGGTAGCCGGAGCACAGGGCGCGCAACTGATCTTGTTCCCCGAGGCCTTTGTGCCTGCCTATCCGCGAGGCCTGAGCTTTGGCACGGTGGTGGGTGGTCGCACCGATGCCGGTCGCCGCCTGTGGCAGCGCTATTGGGCCAACGCCGTCGATGTGCCTGGACCGGCGACCAAGGCTCTCGGCGAGGCCGCGCGCCAGGTAGCGGCCTACCTGGCCGTAGGCGTAGTGGAGCGTGACCAGGACTATGGCGGGGGGACGCTGTACTGCACGCTGCTCTACTTTGGTCCCGACGGCCGGCTGCTGGCCAAACACCGCAAGCTCAAGCCGACAGGTGCCGAGCGGCTTATCTGGGGCGAAGGCGATGGCAGCACGCTCGCGACGGTGGACACGGCCTTTGGCACCGTGGGTGGCCTGATCTGTTGGGAAAACATGATGCCGCTGGCGCGGGCGGCGATGTACGCCAAGGGGGTAGCCATCTATCTGGCGCCCACAGCCGATGCCCGTGACTCCTGGCAGGCCACGCTGCGACACATTGCCTGTGAGGGGCGCTGCTTTGTGCTGGGCTGCAACCAGTTCGTGACCAAGGCGATGTATCCTGAGGATTTGGAGGGGCTCGAAGACCTCGCGGACCAGCCCGAGATCATATGCCGGGGTGGGAGTGCCATTGTTTCGCCTCTGGGCGAGGTGCTGGCCGGCCCCCTGTGGGATCAAGAGGGCACCCTCTACGCCGAGCTAGACCTGGGAGCTGTGGTGCGGGCCCGCTTCGATTTCGATCCCATGGGGCACTATGCCCGGCCTGATGTGTTCCGTCTGGTAGTGGACGAGCGGCCCAAGCCCTCGGTCACGGCCGGGTGATCGTACCAACCCAAGGCCCCGAGGATCGTTAAGACCCTCGGGGCCGTTGACTTGGGCAGGTCGAGGACCTGCCCTCTTATAGGGGTCGCTCGTGCTCCCTACTTTGCCCTGGCAGCCGTCTGGCTGGTGTTGGTGGCGGTTGTCAGCGAGTTATGCAGCAAGGCCTTGTAGTTGCGGACCTTGGGCCACTCGCCCATGACCAGCGAGTCCTCCAGTGCCGAGAGATACTGGACTGCGTATCCCGTGTACAGCCCGGGTGCATAGATGACGTGTTTGAACCAGGAGCGATCCGGCAGGCCCTTTGCCTGGGTCAGATCCCTCTCCAGGCGGATGAACTTGTCGTTGATTAAGACCACCGTCCCTTCCAGGTCCTGCGGGAGGGAGGGGTTGCTGTCCAGAATCTCCGCTGCCCTGGCTTCCGCCTCCGTGGCTGTCGCCTGCCATGCCTGAGCCTGCTGCATCTCCCGGCCAAAGTCGACCATCACCTCCCCGTACAGGTCGATCTGCAGGTTATTCAGGCGGTCGAGGTAGCCAGAGATCTCGCCTGCATACTTGCTGTACTCGAAAGGCAGGATGTTTGCATTGGCCAGGCGGAGCGCCGCCAGGCCGGCCACCCGCGCAGCAGCCGCGTGGTGCAGGTAGCCGGGATCACCCCAGTTCTCCATGAAGTAAAGGTCGTCGTAGGCACTGTGATACACGCCGCCCGGTGAGCCAAAGCCCATGCTGATGGACGGGACCCCGAGAAAGTCGAGAAAGACCGAGTAGTCGGAGCCACCGCCCAACCGGCCGATGCGCGGCACGTTTCCTCCCTGGCGGGCAGACCAGTCATCATAGACCGAGGCACCCGGGGTGCGTGGCTCTTCGACTTCTTTGGTCACATCGTAGAGGAGTTGGTCCAGGGCTGGTACGGCCGAGGCACTGAAGTACTGGCCGCCCCCCGCGCCATCCAGGTTGATGTAGGCCACGGCATTCTTGCGTAGCTCTTGCTGGAACTCCTCGCCCCACTCGGTGGAGCCCAGGAGACCGTACTCCTCGCCGTCCCAGCCGGCCAGCACGATGGTGCGCTCGGGCTGCCAGCCCTCTTGCATGAGCTGAGACAGGGCGCGGGCCATCTCCATGACTACGATGTAGCCGCTGTTGCTGTCATTGGTGCCGTAGGTCCATCCGTCGCGGTGGGCACCGGCGATGACCCATTGGTCAGGATACTTGGTCCCCGGGATCTTGACCACGATATCCCAGATGGGTGCGATCTCGTAGTCGATCTCCAGGTTCAGGTGGACCGTGGCCGGGCCAGGTCCCAGGTGGTAGGTGAAGGGCAGGGCTCCCTGCCACTCGGCTGGTGCCTCGGGTCCGCCCATGGCCTCCAACAGCGGTGCGGCCTGGCCGTAGGCCAGCGGCGTGGTGGGCACCCCCTGCGGCAGGTTGCTCGCCCTCTCTGGGGGCAGGCGACGTGCGTTCTCAGTGGAGGCCCAGCCTGGGGTCAGTGGATCGCCGACGTAGTCAAAGATGTAAAGGATGCTGCCGCGCTGGATCGCATCGTCCGGGCGCCAGGGACCGTCCGGGTAGACCGGCCCGCGCACAAAGCCGTCGTCGGCCGGATCGGAGAAGAGGATCAGCCCGGCTGCGCCATGCTCGTAGGCTACCTTGGCCTTGACGCCGCGAAAAACGCCTCCATAGCGGGCGATGGCGATCTTGCCCTCTACGTCGATCCCCAGGCCCTCGAGGAGCGCGTAATCTTCGGGCACGCCATAGTTGACGTATACCAGCTCGGCCGTCACCTCTCCCGCCGGGGAGTAGGCATTGTAGCCGACGACGACGTCGTCAAAGTTCTCGTGCCACGGCCAGCCGTTTTCCTTGACCTTGGCCGTGTACGCGCTGGGTGCCACCATTTCTACCGAAATGTTCCTGGGAACAGAGAGGTAGACATAGTAGGTCACCAACTCGGGTTCGAGGCCGTATTCGCGCAGTTTGTCCATCGAGTACTGCACATTCTGCCAGTCACCGTCCGTGCTGACCAGCGTGGGGTGTGAAGTCAAGGCGATGCTGTGCTCGCTTGCTACGTTGGGATCGGGAATGGCTTGGAACAGGCTCTCATATTCACGTTCCCAGGTGGACTGTTCCATCGTAAAGCCCGGCAAGCGCGGCGGATCTTGCGCCATAACCGGGCTGATGGTTACCGGCTGCCACAACAGTGCGAGCAGCACGGCGATTGTCAGGACCAGAGCGGGAATCGTCCCGCGGCGTTTCGTTTGGTTGTGCATGTTCCTCTCCTTTTCTGAAAAGGGTTAGGACTTTGTCGAGCCAAAGCTGCAGGGTAGATACACGTTCGGAGACTGCAAGATGCACTCGTCTCCAGCCAAGGACCGTGCTATCCGGGGTTCAACCTCCTTTCTAGCCAATGTCGGCCGGCCCATCTTGTCCATGGGCAGAGGTGCCATCGGGACGGGTGCTATGGAGGATACGGGTGACAGGGTCTGGAAAGTGGGGAGGCCGCCGATATCCTGTAGGATTCGAGCCGGCTTTGTGACAGTTGCGCAAGCAGCAGATGCGTTGCTGCCAGGAAGCAGAATAGGAGTTCTGCCTCGGGAACCATTCTACCGCCACCTTGACCGGAAGTCAATAGCTCGTCTTGTAGTCATAGGGCAAGCGTCGCCCTTTCGTCAGATAAGGACCCCTGATATTGGGATCCGGCGCGATCCGGCTCACGCAGGCCGGGTTCATCGGCACAAATACGGCCAGCGAGGGACGATTTTGAGGGCGCTTGCCCTCGTGGTATAATCCACCCTACAGCACCAACGGAGGTGAATGCCCATGAGACGATTGTTATCAGGAAACGAAGCAGTGGCCCGGGGGGCTTGGGAGGCAGGCGTTGCCGTTGCCTCGGCCTATCCCGGCACCCCCAGCACCGAAATCCTGGAGAATTTCGCCCGCTATCCCAACGTCTATGCCGAGTGGGCACCCAACGAGAAGGTGGCCGTCGACGTGGCGGTGGGTGCCGCCTATGCAGGCCGGCGGTCGCTGGCGACCATGAAGCATGTGGGCGTCAACGTGGCGGCCGACTCTGTCTTTTACGCCTCCATGACCGGCATGGAAGCAGGCATGGTGATCGTCACAGCCGACGATCCGGATATGCATTCCTCGCAGAATGAACAGGACAACCGCCGCTACGCCAAGTTCGCCCGCATCCCGTGCCTAGAGCCGTCCGACAGCCAGGAGGCCAAGGACATGGTGGCCGCGGCACTGGCCATCAGTGAGCAGTTCGATACCCCGGTCTTTTTGCGGCTTACGACCCGCATCTGCCACTCCAGCACCGCCGTGGAGCTGGGGGAGCAGGTCCCCCAGGCGCCAGCCAGCGCCAGGTTCCCCCGCAACCCAACCAAGTATGTCATGGTCCCGGGCAATGCCCGCAAAAAGCACCCGGTGATCGAAGAGCGGATGGAGCTGGTAGCCCAGTTTGCCGAGACCTTCCCCTTCAACCGCATCGAGTGGGGCGACATGGAGGGTGGCGAGGGGAAACTTGGGATTGTGACCTGCGGTGTGTCCTACCAGTATGCCAAGGAAGTCTTTCCCAATGCCTCTGTACTACGCCTGGGCCTGACTTATCCCCTGCCGCCCGAGCTTGTGAGGGAGTTTGCCTCCAGGGTGGACCGGCTGATCGTAATCGAAGAGCTAGATCCCTTCCTGGAAGAAGAGATCAAGCTGATGGGCATCCACTGCGAGGGCAAGAGCATCTTCCCCATGCTGGGCGAGTTCGATCCGCGGGTGGTCCGCGAGAGTGCCATCGAGGCCGGGCTGCTGCCCGCGTCGGCCCACGTGCCCGTGGCCGAGCTGGACAAGCCCGAGATCCCGCCGCGGCCACCTGTCCTCTGCCCCGGCTGTCCCCACCGTGCAGTGTTTCACGTGCTCAACAAGCGCAAGGTGCCGGTGACGGGCGACATTGGCTGCTATACGCTGGGCCTGCTGCCACCCCTGTCAGCCATCCATACCTGCGGTTGCATGGGCGCTGGCATTGGCCAGGCACATGGCGCCGACAAGGCCGGCATCGGCGAGCGGATGGTAGCCGTGATCGGCGACTCGACCTTTTTCCATACCGGCATGCCAGCGCTGGCCAACGTCGCCTATAACCGCAGCAACGTGGTCACCATTATCCTGGACAACCGTATCACCGGTATGACGGGACACCAGCAGAACCCCGGCACGGGCTACACCCTGCAGATGGAAGAGGTGCCTCCTCTGGAGCTGGAGCCGCTGGTGCGGGCCCTGGGCATTGAGCGGGTCAAGACGGTCCCGGCCTTTGATGTCAAGGCGCTGGACGAGACCATAAAGGAATATCTGAAAGCCGAGGGACCCAGCGTACTGATCGCCCGCGACGAGTGTGCCCTGTTGCCCAGCGCCCGGCGCAGGTGGCTGCCACTGCGGGTGGTGGCCGACAAGTGCAACGGCTGCACCATGTGCTTCCGCATCGGCTGCCCGGCCATCCTCAAGAGCGACGAGCTGGACGGTAAGACGCAGCGACCCAAGGCCCGCATCGACCCCTCATTGTGTACCGGCTGCGAGGTCTGCGCCCAGGTCTGCCCTCGGGATGCGATCCTGTTCCGGGCTCAGGTTGAGGCTTAGGAGACTGGCATGAACAAGAGCTACAATTTCCTGCTCGCCGGCGTTGGCGGCCAGGGCACGATCCTGGCCAGCGATGTACTGTCGGAAGTGGCGCTGGCGGCAGGCTATGACGTCAAAAAGTCGGAGGTCCACGGCATGGCCCAGCGGGGTGGCAGTGTCAACACCCACGTACGCTGGGATGCAGAGCGCGTGTACTCGCCGCTCATCGGCCTGGGAGAAGCGGATGTACTCTTGGTTTTCGAAGAGGCCGAGGCGCTGCGCTATGCCGAATATCTGAAGCCTGGCGGCGCGGCCATCGTCAACCGCGAGACCATCGAGCCGATCACTGTTACCTCCGGCGGGGCGCGCTATCCAACGGAGGACGAGGTACGGGCCTTGTACCGTGACCTCGCCGGACGCTTTCACCTCATCCCCGGCTCGGCCCTCGCCGAAGAGATGGGCAACGCCCGGGCGGGCAACGTGGTGCTGCTCGGGGCGCTTTCGACGCTGCTAGACGTACCGGCCGAGACCTGGCTGGAGGTGATCGAAGGGCGGGTGCCACCAAAGTATGTAGAGCTTAACCGGCAGGCCTTTCTCAAGGGCCGTCAGGCGATGGAGTAGCTGGCATCGAGGAACCGCGCTGAAGGTCTGGGAGATGCCCTGCTGAGGGGCTGTTGGTAAAAAGAAAACCCCCAGAAGGTGTGTGAACCTCTGGTTCACGTGCCTTCCGGGGGTCGTTCGCTAGGGCTTATTGCTCGACGATGGCCTCGCTGGGGCACTCGTCGAGGCAGCTCAGGCACTCGATGCAGATCTCCTGGTCGATGACGTACTTGCCATCGCCTTCGTGGATGGCACCCTCCGGGCAGACCTCCGCGCAGGAGCCGCATTCGATGCATTCGTCAGTGATGATCACCATGGCTCAGAAACCTCCTTGTTTCCTCTAGAATACTCGCCAGCGGTGGCGGTGGCTCAATTATACCTCGATCTCTGCCAGCGTCAACTCGGTGGACGGCCTCTGTAGCACGGGCGCAGGCGCCAAGGCTTGGCCTGCTCCCGATTATGGCTGCTTCAGGGTCTGTCATAATGGCCAAGCCCCTCGAGCTCGGAGTGGCCCAGGTCCATTCGTTCGACAGCAACCCGGCCGTCTATGCCGCCGACAAGGACTTTTTGTCGCTGGATCTGACAGCGGGTGAGCGGGTTATGGTGCGGGTGACAAGCCTGACCAACACATTGACCCTGCTGGAGCTGTACGATGGGCAGGGGCATCTCCTCAGCCCGGTGGGCGAGACCCAACTGAGCTGGAAGCCAACGGAGGACGCGACCTATATCGTGGGCATCAGCCCGCTTACATCAACCTTTGGCTGCGCCGCCGACGTTGGCTATGTGGTTGTGGCCGAAATACCAGAGATCCGGACGGTCTATCTGCCGCTTACGATGAGGAACTACTGATCCTCTCATACTGGACCAGTCTTGATCAGATGCAGAGGTCTTTCTAGCAGCTCTAACGCACATGGTATAGCGCAGTATCTGGCATCGGACAAAGACTGGTCCAGTATCGCAGTATGCACCGGCTCGGCGTTCTGGTGTGCTGTGCGGCTAGCTTGTCTTTTGGGCCCGATTCGTTTATAATGGTCCCACTGAGACGCAAGCTGGGCGCTCGCCCGCACCTGGGGAAAGGAGGTCACCAGCCAGGAGAGACACCCACTTACAGGTACATCACCTGGGGAAGACAGCGCCAGGACCTGGTCGCCACTACAGGCGGCGAGGTTGACGAGGAGGAGGTTCCCCGTCTCACGGCGGGGCTAACGCCGGCCATCCCCCGATGGCCGGGCGGAAAATCGACAGATCGGCGGATGCCTCCCGGGCCAGACCATAGCCCGTATCTTTCCCTCCAGAAGACACACGCGCCGTACAAAACCGCCGGGTGACCGGCGGCACAAAGGGCCGCGCTGATGGTCACGATGGCCAGCGTTACGCTGGCAGCAGAACGCAAGCCGCCTATCTCCCCTTCCTCACTGCGACTCCCCGGGCCGGGCTTGCGACGCACCTATCTTCCGCAAGGAGGGAAGCCCATGTGTGGCATCGTCGGTTACGTGGGGTCGCGTGAGGCGACCCCGATCGTCTACGAAGGTTTGAGGCGCCTCGAATACCGGGGCTATGACTCGGCAGGCATCGCCGTCATCCAGGATGGCCAGATCGCCATCCGGCGCCAGGCGGGCAAGCTGGACTGCCTGGGCGAGCTCTTGGCCAGCCAGCCCATCAAAGGTTCCATCGGCCTGGGCCATACCCGCTGGGCAACCCATGGCCGCCCCTGTGAGACCAATGCCCACCCGCACGTCGACTGCACCGGGCAGGTCGTAGTCATCCAAAACGGCATTGTCGAGAACTACCGGGCCCTGCGCCACGAGCTGAGGGCCGAGGGTCACGCGTTCAAGTCCGAGACAGACACCGAGGTGATCGTCCACCTGGTCGAGCGCTACCTGGTGCAGGGCCTCAGCCTGGAGGAGTCGGTCCGCCAGGCCCTGCACCGTATCGAGGGGGCGCACGCCATCGCCGTGCTCAGCACCCGGGAGCCGGACAAGCTGGTCACTGCCCGCCTGGGCAACGCCGGCGGGGTGACCATCGGCATCGGCCAGGGTGAGATGTTTGTGGCCTCCGATATCCCGGCCATCCTGGAGCATACCCAGGAGGTGATACACCTCGACAACCAGGAGATGGCCGTCGTGACCGCCGAGGGCGCCCGTTTTCTCGATCTCGATGGACGCGTACTGGAGAAAAGCCCCCATACCATTCCCTGGGACCCCATCTCGGCCGTCAAGGGCGAATTCCGCCACTTTATGCAAAAAGAGATCTATGAACAGCCAGAGGCCCTGGCCCACACCCTCGGCGGCCGGGTCGACCTCAAGCGGGGCCGGGTGTGGCTGGAGGAGCTGAACCTATCGGCGCAGGACGCGCGGAACATCGACAAGATCATCATCGTCGCTTGCGGCACGTCCGCCTATGCCGGGCAGGTGGGCAAATTTCTCATCGAGGCCATGGCCCGCATCCCCGTGGAGGTGGACTATGGCTCCGAGTTCCGCTATCGCGACCCCCTGGTCGACGAGCGGACGGCGGTGCTGGCCATCACCCAGAGCGGAGAGACGGTGGATACGCTGGCGGCGATGGAGGAGGCGCGGGCCAAGGGCGCCCGCCTGTGGTCCATCGTCAACGTCATCGGCAGCCAGGCAGCCCGCATCTCGGATGGCGTGATCTATATGCATGCCGGGCCCGAGATCGGCGTCGCGAGCACCAAAGCCTTCACCACATCCCTGGCGGACCTTTACCTCTTGGGGTTGTACCTGGGGCAGGCCCGTGGTAGCCTGTCCGCCGAGCGCGTAGAGACCTTGCTCGACGACGTGCTGGCCCTGCCCAAGCTGGCCGGCGAGGTGCTGGACCAGGACGCCACCAATGGCGGGGCGGGCGCCTATGAGGAACTGGCCGGAATGTACTTCAAGCGGGAGAATTTCCTCTACTTGGGCCGGGGCATCAACTACCCCATCGCCCTGGAGGGCGCGCTCAAGCTCAAGGAGATCAGCTACATCCACGCCGAAGGCTACCCCGCCGGGGAGATGAAGCATGGGCCGATCGCCCTCATCGACGAGAGGATGCCCACTGTGGCCATCGCCGTGCGCGATGGGGTCTATGAAAAGATGATCAGCCAGGTAGAGCAGGTCAAGGCCCGGGACGGGGCGGTCATTGCCGTGGCCACCCAGGGCGACCGCTTTATCTCCACCAAGGCTGACCACGTGATCTATGTGCCCAAGACGTCGCCGCTGCTCACGCCGCTGTTGACGGTCCTGCCCCTGCAGCTCTTTGCCTACCACGTGGCCGTGCGACGGGGCGCCGACGTGGACCAGCCACGGAACCTGGCCAAGAGCGTGACGGTGGAGTAGGCGGCCTCCGAATAGGGTACGGGCGCACGGCTGCGCACCCCACAAAGACTCAGGGCAGACGGCGTATCACGCCGTCTGCCCTGATATTTTAACGGTGAGTGGCCACCGTGCCACGACTACTCCTGACTCCTCACTTCTACCTTCAGGATATCACAAAAATCCCTTTCCTACCGCAGGGGATGGTTGGAATTGCCTACGAGAAGAGTTGGAAGAGTTGGAGCTGGGACGCAACGGGGCAGGCGCACGGCAAGGGAAAAGGGGAGAGACCTGGCGGGCCTCTCCCCTTCTGACGTCAGACCGGGACCCTATAGAGATTGTGGTAAAGCCTCAGCAACGTACCCGCTTTCCGCTGTCAGCGCAGGATCACGGGCAAGTAGATATGGTATGGATAGCCCGCTACCACGCATAGCATATTACTCAACCCCGATTCGCATTCGGTGTACGTTGAGGTAACATAGTAGCAGTACTGCTCACCTGGTGTAAGGCCGGAATCGGTATAGGTGGTGACGGTGCCCGTTTCTGCGATGAACTGGTATTTTCCCGCCTGGTCGTAGTACAGCCGGTAGCCGGTGACTTGACTGTCTGCTGTGTGTTCATCGCTCCAGGCCAGGGTGGCTTCGGCCGGTCCGGCCTGTGCCGACAGCAGGTTCGGGACGGGTGGCTGGCAGACGGGTGGGACTACTTCGATGGCGGCCTGGGCCATCAGATAGGGCGCAGCTCCGGGGACGTCCTTGTTGTGGGTCCACAGATCCCAGATGGTGTCGCCCCAGGCCCGGAGTTGCTCGAAGAAGGCATCGGTCTGCACCACATAGGCCTCAGGGGGCAGGGTCAGCTGGCCCGGCGTGGCATTGATCTCGTGCCGCAGGAACTGGATATACTCGCGGCTGGTGGTCTGGTAGTAGAGGTTGACCTCGATGGCGTCTGGATTCAGCCCGGCGGGCAGCGAGACGCTGACGTCGTCGTATCCCCCGGCATACTCGGCTGCTGAGAAATAGTCGGGACGTGAAACCCCTTCCCAGACCGGATCGACCAGCCGTTCGTCGGCCTCGTCGATGAGGAAGCCCTTAGGCGGGATGCGGTTGTCCTTGTAGCGGCCAGTCGACAGCACAAAGTGGAACGTCGTCTCACCCAGAGCGGGGTCCAGCGAGGTCTTGGCCTCGTAGACCAGCGCATCCACGTGCTCCTCGTTGATGCCCAAAGGTGCTCCTGGTAACCCCTTGAGGGTGCCGACGGCCGCGTCGTAGGGATTGATCTCGTAAATGAGCGCACCGAGGGCGTAGGCGCGGATGTTGACAAACATACGCCTGCCCTCGGGATAGCCACTGATCAGTTTGTGACCTGTCTGGTTCTGGATCCGGAAGTGCAGCGTATCGGTGCCAGAATCATAGGCGGCGTTCTGGATGGTGGCCGCCAGGTCCAGCTGCTGTTTGGCCCGATCTGAACCGGCCAACAGCATCGTCGGGGTAATGCCCACGCCCTGCTCCAGGTCCAGTGTCAGGGTCAACGCCCCCTGGTACAGCAGATCATGGTTCGTCTGGTCATAGTTCGGCGAACCGGGAATGGCACTGGCCAGCACCCACGAGACCCAGGCGTTGCCGCCGGTCAGGTCATGGAGCGGCTGGCCGCTGAGGGGGTGCTCTACGCTCCCGTCGGGGCGCAGGATGGCATTGTTGCTGTCCGAACCCTGCCCGACCACGTCACGCATGTGGCAGTCCTGGCACTTGGCGATGTAGTCGTTGGCGTAGGAGGTTTCGAACTGGTCCGGCGCAAAGGGCCCCAGGCCGGGGGCCCCAGCCTGCTGGCCGTAGGCCGAGATGGCAAATTCGGACCAGGTGCGCTCGACGTGAAAGTAAGAGTAGGCAGGGTCCAGCTCCGTGGGGAGCGGATCCGTCGGATCGGCGCCCAGGTTGTGGAGGGCAGGGTTCGACACGTCGTGGCAGCTATTGCAGAAGTAGCGGCTCTTGTGGTAGCGGCTGTAGAGCCGGTCGTGTCCCTCCTGCGCATCGGCAAAGGAGGCACGCCTCGGTTCTAGCTCGCTCACAAAGTACTGACCGCCCGCGTTTTCGACGTAGGCTGGGCTCACGGGCCGGTTGTCGGGGCCAAAGAAGGGATCGCCGTTGAACAGCAGCGTACCCTGCGCCTGGATGACGTCTTCATTATAGGTCAGCAGGGCTTCATCCGCCGACGGCCAGTCGCTGAGATTGGTCTCATCCCAGTAGTTGAGCCAGTCGTTCCCCTCCCGCATGCCGGCGTAGGTGTCCTCGAAGAATGGGTCGTACATGCGGTGACAGAAGTCGCAGGTCAACCCGTCAAAGTCGTCGAGGCGCATGGCCGAGGCGTTGGCCGGGTCCGACCGCCCCCCCAGCCACCCAGCCGGGAAGTGGCAGCGCTCGCAGATGTCCCCCGCATTGGGGTTGCCGTCGAGCGCATACATCGAGTCCTGGATGGCGACGGTCATGGCCGGCCACAGCAAAAAGTCGCGAGCGGCCTGGGCCATCATCGAGCCGTTCCAGTTGAAACCCGGCTCCACTGCCGAGTTGTAGCCCTGGTGGCAACGAAGGCAAACGTCGGCCTCGTTGATGTCCACATTGTTCTCAGGATTGGGTTGCGTGCCCGGCATCCTCACCAGCGGGTCGTCCTGCACAGCCGGCGGAGGCTGGGCCAACACTGCCGTGCTGACGAGCGCAAGCGCCGCCAGCACCGCGGCCAGCATGAGACTCCTTTTTCCAAGCATTTGTCCTCCTCCTTGTGTAGCCTGCAAAGTGGAAAACGGGTTACGGACTCACTATCTCTCCTTCAGCCATCTGGATCGAGCGCGTCCCGTAGCTGGCCAGATCGATGGAGTGGGTCACCAGCAGGGCCGTCACGCCGGTCTCGGTGTGGATGCCGCGGAATAGCTCCATGATTTCGTGTTCGGTGGCCTCGTCCAGATCGCTGGTCGGCTCGTCGGCCAGAAGCAGTTCCGGCTCGTTCATCAGGGCTCGGGCAATGACCACCCGCTGTTGCTGCCCGCCGGAGAGCTGGCGCGGGAACGATTTGAACTTGTCGGCCAGGCCCACCTGCTCCAGAAGCTGGGTCGCCCGCTCGTACACGCGCTCCTGGTTCTGCTCGCCGCCAAACATCTTGGGCAGCATGACGTTCTCCACGGCGGTCAGCGTCGGCAGCAGGCTGGCAAACTGAAAGACAAAGCCGATCTTTTGGTTGCGCAGCAGGGACTGCTCCTTGTCGGGCAGCTTCCACACCTCGATGTTGTCCAGGAGGACCTGGCCTGAGGTCGGCCGGGTCAGCCCGGCGACCAGGTTGAGCAGCGTCGTCTTGCCTGAACCTGAGCGTCCGGTGATGACCACGAACTCTCCGCGCTCAACGTGCAAGGAGACGTCCCTTACCGCGGGGACGACGACCTCTTTGCTCACCGGATAGATCTTGGAAACTCTATTCAGAGATATCATGGGCTCACTCCCTCATCGAGATGGCCGGATCCTGGAGGCTGATCCTCACGGCCGGGATCAAGGCGGCGACGACGACACCAGCCAGGGCCAGTGCCAGGGCGCCCAGCCCCAGGGCAGCCAGGCCCAGCGGAGCCGGGATGAGGAAGGGTGTCCCCATCAGGCCGACGATCAGCGTCCGGAACAGGTAGATGGCCAGGATGGCCACGGCGATGCCGGTGACGCCACCGGCCAGGGCCAGGAGGACGGCCTCGAGTATCAATGACTTTAGGACGGTGGTGCGCCGTGCGCCCAGGGCGCGCATGACGCCGATGTGCCGCCGCCGCTCGTTGACGACCAACGAAAACACGACGGCGATGAGGGCCATGGCCAGCAGCCAGATGATGCCCAGCAGGGCCACCACGCTGTTCAGCAAGCTCAGGAGCTGCTCACGCTGGCCCTTGAACAGCTTGTTGGTCTCCAGAGGCGTCACGCCTGGGATGGCCGCATCGATCTCTGCAGCTACCTGCTCGACGTTAGCGTCCGTGCTGACTTTGACCATGACCGAGGATATCGTGCGGGGCGGGATGTCCATGACCTTGACTGCCTCCGTGACCGACGCGCGCGCGATCTCGAACGCTGTGTCAAAGGTAAAGAACATGCTCTGGTCCAGTCCTGTGCCTGTCGGGTCGAGGCTGCCTGCCAGATCCAGGGCATACCCGTAGACCAGCAGCACGCCTTCGTCCCTGGGCACGTACACCAGGCTGCCGCCGACCGCCTCCCCCACCTCGAGACCACCGTCGAGGTTCTTCTCCAGCCAAGGTGTCAGGGTAAAGTCGGTCTCTGGCTCGTAGGCGATGAGGAACATCTCGGGCACGGAGCAGCAGGTCGCCCCGCGCAGTGTGGATAGGTAGAGCTGGGGTGAGGTCGCTACCACGCCGGGCACGGCCGCAACCTGGTCCTTGATGGTGTCGGGCATCCAGCAGTGGACGGGGATGCCCATCAGCAGCGCGCTCTCCAGGCGTTGCTCGTGCCCTTCCGGGATGACGATGATGTCCGCGCCCAGCCGCTCCAAGGCCAGCTGCAGGCTGGTATTGGCGCCGCGGATGACCAGCGTGGACGAGATGACGAAACCGGCCATCAGCGCCGCGCAGAAAAAGACAACCCAACCACGGAAAGAGTTGCCTGTCGCGTTGCGGATGGCAAGGCGGATCATTTGCACAGAATTGCCTCCTGTACGGAAACTGTGATACCGGCCATGACGATGCTATTCTCGCATGGACAATGCCGGTTCTTGCTGGCTGAGCCTCGATGCCGGGATCCAGGCTGCCACCGTGACACTCAGCACAGCTAGCGCCAACCCCGCCACGATCAGCCCGGCGAGTATAGGCGCAGGTGGCAGCGTGATCAGGATGCCAGCGGCTCGGGCGATCTGCTTCTGAAAGAGCCCCGCGGCAAGCACGGCCAGGCCGATGCCGGCCAGGCCCCCTGACAGGGCCAGCACGATCCCTTCGGCCAGCAGGGTCTGGAGGACCAATCTGCTGGTCGCGCCCAGCGCCCGCAGCGTCCCGATCTCCCGTTGCCGCGCGTTGGCGGCCAGCGAAAAGACCAGGCCCATGAAGAGCGTCGACAGCAGCCAGGTCAGGCCGGCCAGGGCCAGCACTGTGCGCAACAGGCCGACCATCTGGGCCCGCTGCGTTTGGAAAAAGCCGGTACTCTCGATCGGTACCACGCCGGGCACCTGTTCCAGGATCCGAACCGCCACCTCGTGGGGGTCGCTGCCCAGCCGGACCTTGACCATGGCGCTGGAGATGCTCTCGGGCGCTATCTGAAACGGCGGCCGGGGTTGGTTCTGCACCTGCTCCAGGATGGCCAGCGCGGTGTCAAAGCTGACAAACAGGGTTTGGTCGACGTCGCCGCCCGTCTCCTGCAGGGTCCGCACCAACTTGAGCGGATAACCATAAACCTGCATCTTGTCGCCGCCATCCGGGATCGACACGGCTGCACCGCCAATCGCCTCGCCCAGGCGCAGGTTGCCAACGGGATCGTGGTCCAGCCAGGGTTTGAGCACAAAGTCGGAGCGCGGATCATAGGCTACCAGGTACATTTCGGGCAAGGCGCAGTAGGGGCTGTCGGTCAGGGTCGAAAGATAGAGCTGAGGCGTGATGGCCTCCACCCCTTCCACGGCCCTGACCCGATCCATATAGGCCCGGGGCATCCAGCGAGCGGTGATCATGCCCACCAGGTGCGCACCGTCAAAGTCCTGAGACATCGTGCCCCAGGGGATGACCATGATGTCGGCGCCCATGCGGCTCAGATTCTGCCTCAGGCCACTCTCTGCGCCGCGCACGACCAGCGTCGCCGACAGGCTCAGGCCGGCCACCAGCGCGGCGCAGACCAGGATGGCCCCGCTCCTGAACAGGTTGCCCAGGATGTTTCTCCAGACCAACCTGGCTCTGGTCAAACGACCTCGGCCTCCCGGCCCCAGGAAAAGACAACGGTCACCAGGCTGATGCCTATGACCAGTGCCCCCATAAAGATGAGCGCTGGTTTCATCGTCGAGACGCAGGGCATGTCAGGGTTCATGCACACGCCGATGAGGCTCGTGGGCAAGAGGATGGCCAAGGCACCCAGCGTTGTGCCGGTGATGCCCAGGATGCGGCGAGATTCTTTGCGCTGGCTAAAGCCCATCATCAGCCCCACAGCCAGCAGGGGCAAGCCCAGGCCCAGCTCAGCGCGGCCGGTCCAGTGGCACTTCATAGAGATCTGCCGGCCGTCGGCCAGGGTCAACATGCGCCCGGCCGACTCACAGTCGGTGAACATGGGTACGACGGCGATGGCGATGGCCAGGATGGCGATTGCGGCAGCTGCAAGTTTCATTCTTTTTCCCTCCCTTGATTGTGCTTGGTTGATTGTATCGTGCTTTGGTTCCGAAAGCAAGTACGATGATTGACGTAAGCCAGATAATTACATTTTGCCTTTGAGACAGGGCAGGGAAACCCAACCCCTACCACGAGGTCACTCGTAGGGGCGCGGTCATCGCGCCTGGGATGGTCCAGTTGGCCAAATGCAATTATCCCAATGACATAGGTCCGGCTCTTGCAGGGGCGTCATTGCCAGGGAGGGGATCGGGTGCGGCGACCTTGCACCCGCAGAGGGCCATAGCTTCGGCCGAGGGACAGGCCCAGGAGGGACAGGATCCTGTCACTGCAACCGGTGAACGGGTCTCCGGTGAGCAAGGGAAAGATCGCTTGCCCTCGGTTGCCCTCGGGGCGGGCATCGCTCGCAAACGGCACCTGCCGCTCGCGACGACAAGCGTGTCTTCTCCTGCATAGTTGACACCGTGGGCCACGTACTATGGGCACTGAGGCTGGACGGGAGGTTGGGCGACCTGGCGCCAAGCCTGGTGGCTGGCGCAAGGCACCTATCCTCCACTGCTGAGAGCCTGCCCGTCTCTTCCCGATGGTCACGGCGCTTACTCTGGAGACAATGGCTTTCTGTAGCCCGCTGCTACCAGGCTACCACGTGTTCCAGTTTGAGGTCGCCGACGGCGATGGTGACCGGCCGGTGCGACTGGATGGCGTTGCTCGTGTTGCGGTAGAGCACGTAGTACGTGCGCCCGGGCTCCACGCGATGGTTGTGAAGCCCCATGATGGTCACGTCCACGATCTCGCCCGTGTCTTCGGCGATGAGCATTGGTGCCGTCTCGGAATAGTGCCCAAAGTTGGCCGCTTTGCCCTCGTCGACGACCCGGTAGCGCAGCTCGACCATGCCGCCGTCAGCGGTCACGGCCAGGAAGGCAAAACGCACGCCGAACTTTTCCTCGATCTCGCTGTTGACCGGCATGTTGCCCGGCTCCCATTGCGGCTCGGGTCTGAAGGCTTGCCATCCCCAAAGGGAACCACCTACGAGCAGCACCAGACCCAGAGCCAGGGCAAAGTGGTTGATGTTGAGCCCCATTGGCCCGCGCCAGGCCTTGACTGTAGCTACCGATTTGTTCATCATGAGTTCCCCCTCATGCTCTCGTATCAGTGTTTTGGTAGGGCCAGGGCTTGCGAGCTTAGCGCAAGCCCTGGCCGCTTACTAGTAGCGCTCTTATGGGTTGCGCGAGATGACGGGCAGGTAGATGGTGAACGTAGCAGCTTGCGCGTCTATCTCTACCGTGGCCGACGCTGTGGGTCCCCAGAAGCCCAAGCTGTCCAGGGCCCGTGCGTAGAAGGTGTACTCCCCGGTAGGCCAGGCACTGACGTCGACCGTGCCGACCAGCACCTCGTTCGGGGTATCGAATACCCCATCCGCTGCCTCCAGTGGCGTGCCCATTCCCTCTCCGGGATCGGCATCGACGAACCATTCCGCTCCAACGACGTTGGACAGGAGGTTGGGATCGCCTGCCGCGCCCGAGATCTCAACGGTCGGCACCCCGGCGACTGCGATCTCGGCCGTCGCCGTCCTGGCGGCCACGTTGAAGGTGACCGTCAGCGTGGCGATGACGGGTCCTTCGGTGTCTACCAGGCCGCGGTCGATGGTGATGATTGCCTCACCAAAGGTGGTTCCCCAGTTGCCGGCCGCGTCCAGGCCGTGCACGTACACGGTGTGGTCGCCCTGGGCCAGGTATAGGAAACTGGCGACGGGGATGTCAAAGTAGACGCCCTCTGTGATCTCGTCGAACAGGCCGTCCGAGGGGAAGAGATCAAAGCCGCTGCCGTCGGGCCCTATCGTGTCGATGAACGCTTCGGCATTGGCCAGCAGCGATTGCGCCTCGGCCACCAGGGGATCGGAGATCGTGCCTTCCAGGCGTACGGAAGTCACCGGTGGCGCACCAGACAGGTCGAGCAGTGCCGGCGTGAGACTGGCCGCGGAAACTACGGGCCCGCTCTGGTCCAGGGTCAGGGTGATGACGCCCGCTGGCGCGCTCAGGTTACCCAGCGCGTCCTCGGCCACGATGGCGATGGGGTGCAGGCCCTCGGCCAGGGTGCTCAGGTCTGTGATGGTCAGCGTGGCGGTCATGGCCGTGATGGGATTGTCGATCCGGGCCAGGAGCATCGCTCGCGCGGTAGTGGTGATGGAGTACGTGGCAGCCACGACGTTGTTGCGGCCCGTGCTGTGGTCGTCGCCGGTGGCCCGCAGGAGCACCGGCTTCGTGCCGTTGCTGGGCTCAGGCGACAGGCTCATGCCCGTTACCCTTGGGCCAGCGTAGTCCAGATTGAGCACTGCCGAGCCCACCGGCCCCCAACCGTTGGCATCCAGGCCGCGTACGTAGAACACGAGGAAGCCGCTTGGCCAGCTTGCCGGCAGTTCGCCGGCTGCGAACGAGTACGTTGCTCCACCGCCGCCCATTGTCATGGGAGTTCCACTGCCTGGCGAGCCCACCGTGTTGATAAAGAACTCAGCACTAGTCGCCGCTGGAGTAAAGCCAGCGCTTAGGGTCACGGGTTCATCGCCCTGCGTCGGGTTGGGACCGACCAGCACGTTGCTGGCCACCGGGCCGGCCGTGGCCGTTGCCGTCGAGACAGCGTTTAGGAAGGTCATCATGCCGCGGTGCAGGAGCAGGTTCGTGTCATACAGCGCGTAGCGCTGGTCCTGCACAGCCGCAATCGGGATGGTCGCCAGGGCGTCCACCGTCTGGCCGGCGGCGATGGTGTCGGCCACCACCCCGTAGCCGGCCGGGAGCGGCTGGCCGTCGGAGGCGATGATCTGCTGCTCCAGGCCGAGGAGCCCCATCCAGTGGCTCTCCAACCCGGCGTTGACGTAGCGCAGCAGGATCGTCTGGCCAGGGATGACGTCGATGGCGGGCACGGCCGGATAGGCTTGGCCGTTGATCAGCCCGTAGCGCGGCGCATACTCGTACAGATTGAAGTTGAGTGGGTCGAGGTTCAAGAGCGGGTCGACTTCACCCAGCACCAGCAGCCATTCGTCGTCGTAGGTGCCCGGGGCCAGCGTAGGACTCACGACCAGGGCGCCGTAGAGACCCATGGCCACCTGGCGCGGGCCCTCTGCCGTCAGGCCTGCCTCGTAGAGGAAGGTGCCGCTGTAGGCGAGGGTAAAGCTGTAGGTCGCTGTCCCGCCCGGTGGCACGCCGTCCAGGTCGGGCAGCAGGTCCTGCCCGGGGAAGGCCAGCGCGACCGTGAAGGGCAGCGAGTTGGTCAGCGTCACCACCATCGTCTCGCCCTCGTTGCCAAGCAGCAGCGGCCCCGGCACCGTGGCCGAGATACCTGCACTGCTGGCGAAACCCCAGGTGTGGACGAGTGCGCTGTCCGGCATGCTGAGCTCACCGTGCGTGGCCCACAGCTCGCAGGTTGTAGTGCCAAGGCCGTCCGAAGTGCAACTGCTAGGCGGTAGGTCGGCCATGGCCGGAGCGGCGAAGAGCAGGGATGCCACCGCCAGCAGCAGGAACAGACCGCCCAGGAGAGCCAGGGAACGGATTCTTGTTCTCATGTCAGTGTTCTCCATTCTCTGTGGACTGCCGAGAGAAAGTCCGTTAGTTCTTTTCGTCTTCATTGGGCACCTCATGGGCAGTCGTTGGGCAGCGGCGGGTCGATGCGGGTGAAGGTGATGTGGCCGCTGAGCACCACGCCCCAGGCGGTGATCTGCTGCAGGGCATGGTTATGGCTGATGTGATAGTATTCGCCGCAGGCGTTCAGAGCCTGGTGACCTACCGGCAGCAGGTCGGTGGCGCCCAGGTAGGGGCTACCGCTGTAGAAGGTGCCGAAGGTCAGGTTCTGAAGCTGCGGGATGGTCACCGGGATGGGATTCTCTGTCGGATGCCAGCCCTCCACGTCGGTCCAGGCGAACATCTCGTCGGTGGTCTGGCCCGGGCCGAGGGTGATGGTGAACCGTTCATAGGACAGGTCCTGGCCTGCGCCGTCGATGAGCACGTTGCCGTCCCGGGCGATG
The DNA here is from genome assembly GCA_023544525.1 of Anaerolineae bacterium. Classification (GTDB taxonomy): domain Bacteria; phylum Chloroflexota; class Anaerolineae; order JAAYZQ01; family JAAYZQ01; genus JAMJFU01. The sequence continues at coordinate 29,975 of JAMJFU010000010.1, forward strand.
ATCCGCCCGTGGTTGCCGTGGGGATGGTGGGGATAGTTCTCGGTGCCCACGCTCAGGTAGCGGATCAAGGCCGGATGGGGATGGTAGGCGTCTCCGGCGGCCGGATCGTCGTTGAAGGGGTTGATGTGGATCAACGAGCCGTAGGGCTGGTCCGGCAGCCATTCGGCGCCATTGGGTGCGATGGTGTCGGGGAAGCTGCGGCCGTTGATGTTCCAGTAGCGCGAGGTATAGTTGTTCATGTCGTAGGGCAGGCCTTGCTCTACGGCCATGTGCAGCATGGGGTCGATCTCGGAAAAGATCAGCAGGAACTCCTCATCCGGCATGAACTCGGTGGTGTAGGTCACTGTCCCGCTGACCACAACCTCGTTGTAGGCAAAGTTGGGACCAGCCAGCGGCCGGACGACCAGCGCGCCAAAGAGGCCCATGTTGACCTGGATGCCCGGCTCGGTGCCGCTCTCGTAGAGGTAGGTGCCTGGTTGGGAAGCGACAAAGCTGTAGGTCATGCTGCCGCCGTTGGCCGTTGCCACGGGCGCCAGGGAGATGAGTTCTCCCGTCCCAGCGTCTACCACCGGCGTGGATGGCACGCCGTTGGCCAGCACGTCCTCCTGCCCAGGGAAGATGAGCGACACGTCGTGGTCCAGCGTGTTGTTCACGACGATGGTCACCGTCATCCCTTCCGTGACGCACAGGGTCGGGCTCGGATGCTGGAACGGATCGCCGCCGGCGCTAAAGCCCCACATGTACACCCTGTTGCCATCCGGCAGGCTGATCGTGCCTGTCATAGTGCTCAGGCTAAAGATGGCGGATTTGCCATCCGGGGATGCATTCTCAGTGCACACGATGCCGTGGGGCGGCATGTCTTCGTGCCCGGCCGTTACGATCCCACCGCTGCCAACGATGACCAGCAGCACAGCCGCCAGCACCAGGGGCAGGGACAGCAGTAGGACGTTCCTTCTAAGGCTTGAGGATTTCATTGGTCTCACCTCACTCTTCATCACGCACCCCCCCAGTCATTGGCCGCGGCCTGGTCGCCCAGCGTGCCGGCGGGGTAGATGTGGACTTCGGTCATGGGTCCGCCGAGGCCGGGCATGCCCGGATTGCTCAGGTGGGCCAGGTTGCGGCTGAACAGCTTCAGCACGGTCTTCTCTGTCACGTCCGGCGCGACAAAGATGGCGTCGACACTCTGTCCCGCACCGATGTGTACGCTATCGGTCAGGAAGCTCAGGTCGTTTCCGCCCCGGCCGCGCAGGAAGGTGGCGTCGCGGCCCACGACCCGCATCTTGATGCCGGTCAGGCGCATCGACTGCTCGACGTAACCCAGGTTGATGAAACGGATCAGCACCCGGTCGCCTGAATTGCAGGTGATCAGCGACGACAGTGGCTGGTACTTCAGCTCCGGCCGGCCGGCAGGCGGGATCAAGTCACCGGTAGCGGAATCTGTACCACCGCCATTCGGAGCGATGGTATCAGGATAGGCCCGGCCGTTCATCAGGTAGAGGTCGGGATTGTAGTCGCTCCACTCGGGCAACTGCACGTGCGAGTCGCACCAGTGGGCGAGGGACCAGACCTCGTTCATGACCAGGGCAAACTCGCGGTCGTAGGCCGTCGAACCATCGCCGTCATTGTAGACGTAGCCCATGGGTGCTGCGGCGTCTAGGCTGCCGCCCAGGCGCGCTATGGGCGCCGAGGCTCCTCCCAGGAAGTTCTGCTTGGGCCGGATGTAGACCCCGCCGACCATGCCCATGTGCACGTGCTCCGTCTCCTCAAAGTGGCAGTGGAACATATAGGTGCCTGGGTCCCGGGCCCGGTAGAAGTAGGTCAGGTCGCGGGCGATGGGCACCCCCACCGACGAGTGCGGCTCGCCGTCAAAGATGGGGATGGCGTTGCGGAAGCCATGGAAGTGGAGCGTGTGGGCGTCGATCAGGTCTGGCCGGATCTGCAAGCCCAGGTTGGTCAGCTTCAGCGTAAAGTCCGTCGTATTGTCATGCGGATCCAGTGGGTTCTCGTTGCGCCACTCGTCCAGCCAGAACATGGGCGACGTGAGTTGGCACTTCATCTTCTGACTAAAGATCAGGTCGCGGTTGCCCTCTATCGAGGTCACGTCGCGGAAGCCAAAGATGTAGGTCGTCAGCCCGGGGGGCGCCAGGTTGTCGGGGTGGTAGGGCGGGTTTGCCCCCGGCAGGTAGATCCAGCCGTCGGTGGCGGCAAAGTGCCGGTAGACACCTATGATGGGATCCTGGGCGGCGGGCGACGCTTCCACGACTCTGTCCGGTTTGAGCAGGGCCTTGGGCACCACTGCACCGGCCGCCGTGACGCCCACCAGGCCGGCACCCAGTTTGAGTAGTTGCCTCCGGCTGAGTTCTCGCGTCAGGTTCTCTTTTCTCATTTTGTATCTCCTCGTTGTTCTTTCGGAGGGGTGGGGGCCCGCTGCGCGGAGCGCAGCGGGTCCCCCACGCAACTCGTCCTACCAGGGCATCGTACCGCCGCCAAAGCCGGTAATGCTCGCCCCGTCCGGTGTCGTCAGAACAGGCCATTCGAACCACAGGCCGATGCGGCCAAACCCCGAGTAGTACGGCCAGGGGTTATCCCCGGCGCTGAGGTCGGTCCGGCCGATGAGCAGGCCGTTTTGATAGACCTCGACCAGGCCTCCCCGCGTCGCCCGCGCGCCCAAGGCGTCGCCGGCGGCGAGGCTCAGCCCGCCAAAGGTCGCGTGGACCTGCCACACGTTGCCGGGCGACAGGGTCGCGACCTGTATCGTCCCGGCGGTGGCATCGTACCCGACGTCGATCAGGTAGGTGTCCATGCCACGCAGTTCGCCCGCATCCAGGCCGCCCACTTTGAGCAGCAGGTCCTGGCGCGTGGCGGTCTCGCTGGCAGCGCCAAAGATAAAGTAGGCCTCTTGGTCGACGCTGAAGAGGTCCGCGTTCCAGTAGATGCTGCCACTGTCCAGCACCTCGATGCCGGTTGCTTCGTCAAGGACAAAGCTCTCTGTCTCGCCGCCCCACTCGACCACGGTTCCCGTACCGCCGTGGGAGATGATGGGCAGCCAGACGGTAAAGTCAGCCTGGATCGGCGCCGCAGGTTGCACCGCTTCCGCGGCCTGGACAACCGCCGCCGTGGGGAAGAGGATGGGCGTGTTGGGGAAGTTGGCGCCGGTCTCGTCAGCACCTATCTCGAAACTGCCCTGCGACGGACGCGGCTGGCGGTCATAGTCCTGGTTGGGGGCTAGGATGCCGCCCTCCTCGTCGATGCCCATGTTGATGGCCGGAGAGCCGTCCTGCAGGTGGTAGTCACCCAGCAGCGTGACAGGCAGCTCCACGGCCACCATGTCGGCGCCGACAAAGTTGGGGTTGCCCCGCCAGGGGAAGACCCGCACGGTAGAGTCATACTCCGCCATGACCAGGGGATCGACGCCTACCATGTTCGAGGCATCGGGCACGCCGTTCAGGACCTGCATCAGCGTGTAGGTGGGGCTTAGCTGGCCAGCGTTGCCCGCGACACCCAGATCCCAATAGAGAATGGGGCTGGGGTCTCCGTCGAGGCCGATGCCGGCCACGCCGTCGCCGGTCCAGGTGCCGGCCCGGTTGTCCCAGAAGATGTTGTTGAACATCAGCGCGTCGCCAAAGATGGGTGCGTCGGCTGGCAGCGTTGCCTGCAGCAGATCGCTGTTCCTGCTGCTGCTAAAGCCGGCGGGTGCCGCCAGACCGTTGCTGGTCATAGCCGTGGCCGTGGTCAGGTTGTTCATGACCGTATTGTTGTAGAAACGCACGTCGGGCGCGTCGTTGAGTGAGACACCACCGCCTTCGTGGGTCGAGACGTTGTTGGCGATGATGTTGTTGTAGACGTTGAAGGGAAAGTTGCCGGCCATCAGGAAGCGCAGGCCGCCACCGTCGTCGTTGGCCAGGTTGCCCTGGAGCAGGTTGGCATAGACGTCCACCGGCCCCGCGCCGGGCGAGAGTAGCGCCGGATCGGCCGGCAGCTCGCCGGCGATCATGACGCCGCCGCCCTCGTCGTAGGAGCGGTTAAAGTAGATGCGGTTGTGGTGGATGCTGCCACCGGGGCTTTCGCCATAGTGGCTGATGCCACCGCCGTACTCTGCGGAAAAGTTGCCGCAGATGTCGTTGGCCGCAATCTCATAGTTGTCGGTACCGGCAAAGACGCCGATGGCGCCGGCCAGGTTCGTCCCGCCGTTGCCCACGATGCGGTTGTGGGCGATGAGGATGTCGTCGTTATGGTTGTCCTTAAAGGGCACGTCCCGATCGGGTGTCCCTAGGCGGATGGCGCCGGCGTAGGCGCCGCCGTTGTTCTCGATCTGGTTGTTGGTGATGCGCAGGAAGTTGGCATAGCCGTTGACAAAGATGCCGCCACCCTGGATCACCACCTCGGCGGGCACGCCTGGGATCGGCTCCCCGCCGACCTGGTTGAGGTTGTTGGGGAAGCCCTGCTGGTCGCCACCCTGGATCTTGAAGCCGTCGATAGAGACGGCAAAGTCATTGCTGAACTCGAGGTCCTCGGCAAAGACGGTCACGACTGGCCCCTCGTAGATGCGCGGGTTGCCGTCGCCGTCTTCCGGGCTGCCGTCCCAGCCAGGGTAGCCGTCGAAGCCGCGGTTGAGCCAGATGTCGCCCACGTTCAAGCGCCACTCTTCAGCATAGGCCTCGTTGCCGCCTACGCCACGGCCGTCCAGGATGGTGCCCTGGATGCCGGTGCCGTCGGTGTAGACCCCACCTGGGCCGACACCCTGCAGCTTGACCGGCGAGTAGATGACCGGGTTCTCCAGGTAGAAGCCCAGCGGGTTGGTGAACGGTATCACCGCACCGGGATACACCACGACCAGGTCATCCCCGTCCGATGCCCAGGCATCGTCGAGGGCGGCCTGAATCGGCCCAAGGCCGGGCCGGGGATAGGCCGCTTGGTCATAGGTATGACCTGGCCCTACCTCGTAGAGGTTGGGCAGGTAGGCGGGTCGCTGGCCCACGCGTCCACGCAAGACGTGGATCGTCAGGCCGTTGACCGTGGTCTGGTTGTTGCCGGCTACGATGTTGAGCTGGCGTGGGCCGGCATCGACGTTACGGCCGACAGTAGCCACGATCTCGCGATCGGTCCAGCTCACGACGTCCAGCCTGTTGTCGTCCAGCCAGACGGCGGAGCGCGTATTGTCAGGATCGTAGACGCCAAAGCCCAGCCCGTAGATGGTCAGGTTGCCCTGATCCTCGATGTAGGGCTTGTCCACGGCAAAGATCTGGGGCGTCGTGTCCTCCAGTTTGCAGGCTGCGATCTGGCTCACATTGGACGCGGGGTTCCAGATGAGGGCCCCGTTCTGCGTCGGCGCCAGGTCAGACGGCACGAGCACGCCGGGATAGCTCTCGAAGGTGGTGCCGATGGAGCGGTAGCCGGGATGGTATCTTTCGTTGAAGGCGCCGGGCTGGCCCGGGTCGTTGCCATAGATATAATACATGCTGGCGTTCATGCCAGAGGGCGTCGGCGTGTTGTAGGTTGCGGCCGAGGGCAGGAGCACCTCGTACACCCCGTGGAAGTCGGAGTGGACCGTGTGCACCAGCCGCCCGGTAAAGTCATAGATGCCCATGGGCATGTTGGCCATTCCGCCTTTTTCGCCAAAGAAGAGCTCAAAGGGGTTGGTCGAGACATTCAGGTCGTCGATGATGTAACCGCGCCAGCGGCCGGGAGGTGGTACCCTGGTCCACAGCGTAAAGATGGGCGCCACACCCTTTTGATCGCGGACCTCGACCAACTTGACATTGCACAGAGGCATCTCCTGGCCCTCGAAGCGGCTGCCGCCCACCTCGACGTAACCCGGGTTCTCGACAGCATCGAGGCCATCAGGCTCGATCCCGGCCACGTCGACGACGTGGAGCGGCCCTGCGCAGGCCGGCGGTGGGATCTCGGGATAGAACACGTCGCCATCATAGATGTTGACGTCTTCCTCCTTGGTCACCTCGTACAGCGGCCGGCCCGTGTACGGGTCGTCCGGGATGACCACCTCTACCAGGTAGTCGCCCACGGGGAGGGGTATTGGCGCAGGCAGTGAAATGCCGTCGGTACCGGTAAAGATCTCGCCAAAGCCCCAGTTGCCGGGCAGCTCCTGCTGTCCCTGGCTGAACTGGACGCCCATGGGTGGCCCTTCCAGGCAGTCGTAATCGCCGGTTGCCGGCGGGAAGGACGGAAAGTCCACCGGCTCGCCGTAGACGTCCAGCGGCTGGCAGTTCTTGGGCCGCACAAAATCCTCGGTGGTTGTGGTGGCCAGCAGAGGGCCCTTTGCATATGAGCCATCTGCATCGAACACAAAGCTGCCGTCGGGGTTCTTCACCGTGGCATAGAGCCGCATCTGCAGGTTGGGGATGCCCGGCTGCCAGGGTTCGGCACCGGCGTAGCGGGCGTCGTCTTCGGCCCGCACGGTGTCAAAGAACACTGTGCCGGCGATATCGCCGTGGGTCCCCGGCTCGTAGGGATGCACGCCCCAGTCCACGCGGCCCCACTGGCTAAAGATGGGCAGCACGCCCAGGTCGACGATATTGCCCAGGACCGTCGTCTCCTCTGTGGCGTTGCTGGCCTGGTAGGTCACGCCCGTGGTGTGGTAGAGGTCGCTGTAGGCCTCCAGCACCATCCAGGAGCTCATGGGGTAGCCCTTTTCCAGGGCCCAGTTGCCATTTGCGTCGGTCACCGAGGCGATGGACATGCGATCGATCTCGGTATTGTCCCGGTCGCGCAGCACGACGACATAGTCGGGCACGCCCGGCTCGCCGGGATCCTGCCGGCCGTTCTCATTGAGGTCCCTGAAGACCGTGCCATACCACTTGGTGAACCAGTTGGTCATGGTCCGCACGCCGATGTCGGTCGTCTCACCCGCCTGTACCGTGACCTGCACAAAGTCCAGGATATAGTGCTGGTTCAGGTCCCAGTAAGACAGGAAATAGTCGCCGGGCGGCACGTTGTCGATCTGGAAGCTGCCGTCGGCCTCTCCCATCCCGACCCAGACCGCTGTATCCCCGCCTTGCAGGCTGTTCAGCGACAGCCAGGGGTAGGCGATCGGTTCGTCCAGCTTGGCGCCCATGAGCCCGCCCCAGATGTCGGCATTGTGGGGTAACCCGCCCTGGGAGGGCGTGTAGGTGGTGATGCCCATGATCACGCCCTTGATGCTGCCGTAGGTGGCGTCTGTTACCGTCAGCGTGTCCGTGGGCCGGACAAAACCAAAGATGGTCCAGGGGAAGGGCTCACCGGCCACGATGAACTCGTTGTCCAGGCCGGTGCCGGCCTCCTGCAGCCAGGTGTCCCAGCCGTGGGAGCCCTCCAGCGTCGTAGTCTGGACCCAGTCCGTCCCGTCGGGTGGGGTCACCAGCACGTCGTAGCGGATGGTGCCGATGTTGGGGATGTTGATGATGCCATAATCGTCGCTCAGGCACTCACCGCCGATCTTGGTGATATTCAGCGGCATGCCGTCGGCGTCGACCAGGACCTCGCCGGTGTCCGGGTCCTTCTCATACTCGGTGCACAGCGGGTTGCCAAAGAGGTCGGCCGTGATCTCGCCGGCGATGTCGTTGAGGCTGACCCGGAAGCCGGCCATGCTCGTCGGACCGGGTGCCGGCTGCTCGACAGGTGCGTCGAACTGGCTGTTGGTCATCGAGTTGTCGTTAAAGACCTTGATGACCATCGAGGCCGGCGGCAGCGGGTGGGGATGCACGGCGACTGTGACCAGGCCCGGGTCCACCAGGGGCACGGTAAAGTGCTCGCCGTCGACCTTGTAGCCGTCGGCCAGGACCGAGATCAGGTACTTGCCGGGCGGGAGGGTGATGCCCGTCGTCTCGTTCAACTCGTCCTGGGTGCCCTGGGTGACGATGGGCGCCCAGCCAGGGGTGGTATGCACCCCGGGCCACTCGCAGCCCTCGGGATAGTTCAGGTTGCGGTCGATCGGGTTGGTATTGGTCGGGTAGTCTGTGTAGGCCCAGCAGTCAGTGGTGTCGAAGGGGTCGCCGGTGTTGTCCTCCACGATCTGGAACTCGTACTCGGTCACCAGATCCCCTGCGTACACCGCGCCACCCAAAGCCTTGAGCTCGGTGCGTGCGGCGACCACCCGCAGGGTGAGGGTGTTCGTCTGGGCTGGGGCCTGGATGGCCGCAGCCTCGATGGGAGTCCTGGCCAGCATCTCGCCTGCCTCTGCCCCTGGCACCGCGGCCACAGCGCGTGGCATGGTCAACAGCAGCGGTATCAATAACAACACTGGCAGTAGGGTCAGCAGAATGGCCCAGGCTGGGTGCCTTGGCCGGCTCTCGGAGCCGGCGTCGGCTTGCACTTTTCGCATCATTTGTGCTCCTCCTCAGTAGAAATGTGCCGGGGGCATGGCAATCCGCCACTTACGACTTCGATCGGACCTGTCGTCTGTACACTGGACTTCAGGCCAAATGCAGCGGTTGCTGGGAGGTGATTCTCCCAGCGCTCAACGGCTGGCATGACGTTCACCAGCCGCACAGGTGGGGCTGCAAAGCCGGCAGGGGCAGTGCACCGGCCCCAACGTAAACCCAAAAAGGCTCATAGGCGACTCCTTTCTATCACTGGTACGGTGTCTCATTCTCGTTGAAGCCATCGATGGATGCCCTCTATATGGCTGCTGCATTGGCTGCAGAGCTGCTGCGGTGGTCCAAGCCCAGGGCTTTGGGCACGATGCGCCGCATCTGGGCTGCGCGTACTGGTTTCTCCAGGCAGCAGTAGACGGCCAGCCGTTGGGCGGCCAGATCGGTCTCCTGGCCGCGAAAGGCGGTGATCCAGATTACTACAGTCTCCTGGTTTGTCTTTCTGATCATCTCGGTGAGTTCCTGGCCGTCGATCCCAGGCATTCGCAGATCGGTGATCACCAGCGCATAGGGGGTCTCTGTAAGCAAACCCGCGGCCTCCAGGCCGTTGCGGGCGATGTGCACTTTGCACCAAGGCCCCAACGCTTGCAGGGTCTCTTGGAGGAAAAAGAGCACTTGCTCGTCATCGTCAACCACCAGGATACATTTTTGTTCAGCCACAGCAACGTACCATCTCCTCGGAGATAGGCCAAAATGCGAGGCATGGCAGCATCGCTGCCATTGTACCCGTGCCATTGGGTTGGCACATACCCGGACCAGCAGAGCTACCTACACGTATCGCTCAAGTATGATTATAGCAGGGGAAGTACTTGCCAACCGCCGGGGAAGGGGTGGATTGTCTCCGGATCCGGTTGGAAGGGTTGGGAAAGTTGGTTAAGTTGGAAGGCCTAGGCTTTGAACGTATAGCCGACGCCGCGCACATTCAAGATGTGGCGCGGTCGCGAGGGGTTCTCCTCCACCTTGTGGCGGAGGCGATAGATGTACCACTTGATGATATCCCTGGCTTCCTGGAGGTGGTCGCATTCATAGCTGCGCACCACTTCGACCAGTTCTGGAGGCGGCACCACCCGCTGGGCATTCTGCATGAGATGGACCAGCAGTTCGAACTCGCATACCGTCAGGTCGAGGGGTTCCTCGCGGCAGAATGCCTGGCGATCCGTAAGGTTGACAGTGAAGATCCCTTGCTGCAACAGGTCCCCAGTTGTCATGGCCTGCTCTGCCTCGACGTCATGTGCCCTGTGCCGTTTGCTGAGGACCTCGTCCACTGCCTGGCGCACTTCTGCGGCCCGTACCGGTTTGAGCAGGTAGGCGTCGATGCCTTCGCTAATAGCGGTCCGGGCCGAATCGAGGGAGCCGTGGCCCGTCAGGATGATCCGTGCGGTCTGTGGCCAACGCCAACTGATGGCCTCCAGGACACGGAGGCCGTCTACGCGGCCGCCCAGTCTCAGGTCTAGGACCGCCAGGTCAAAGGACCGGTCGCGCAAGCAGTCCAGGGCTTCTTCGCCACTGCAAACCAGTGTGACATCATGCCCTTCGTTCTCGAGGGTCTCGCCCAGGAAGAAGCGTATCCCTTCGTCGTCGTCTACGATCAGGGTCCGGATAGGCTTGGTCATCGATGAATCTCCATGGTTTTCCTGTGTCTCGGAGGGCCCGGCCAGCTAGGCAGGAAGCCACACCTTGAATGTGGTGCCCTCTCCAACACGGCTCTGGACCTCGATGAGGCCGCCGTGTTGTTGGGCGATGTTCTGGCTGATAAACAGACCCAAACCCAGGCCATCAGGCTTGGTAGTATGGAACGGTTCAAAGAGGCGCTCCAGCGCCTCAGGCGACATCCCTGTGCCTGTATCGGCGAAGGAGATGCTCACCCCCGAGGGCTGCCGAGTCCTCTGGGCGGAAACCATTAGCCGGCCGCCATGGGGCATGGCGTCGATGGCGTTGGTGACCAGGTTCATAAAGATCTGCTGCATGGCGTCGGGCATCAGCTCCAACCGTGGCAGCTCCGAATCTTGCTCCCAAACCACTTCGATGGCGCCGGTTTCACAGCGCTTTTGACAGAGGACCAGCACGTGGTCCAACAGCATGTTGATATCGGTAAGCTGCTTTGCCTCCAAGCGTGAGCGGCGGTGCAGTTCCCGCAACTGGGACACTACCCTGGCCGCGCGCCCTGATGCGGAGGAAGCCACTTTGATGTACTTGCGTGGCTCCCGGCCGGCGTCCAGGGCCTCGAGGGCCAGGTCGAGGCAGCCGACGACCGACTGCAGCGGATTGTTGATCTCGTGGGCCAGCGATGCTGCCAGTTGGGCGGCCATGGCCAGCCGCTCGGCCTGGAC
>JAMJFU010000110.1 GCA_023544525.1 Anaerolineae bacterium
TGTACTTTTTGTTCCTGCCTTCGGGCGGTTATCGCGGTGGCCGGAATCCCGCCTACGGCATCGAAATCCTGTTCGGCCGCCACACCTGGAGCGATCTCCACGTCTGGACAGGCGTGGCCATGATCGTCGCCATCGCCATCCACTTCGCCATCCACTGGAAGTGGGTCAAGATGATGGGCCGGCGCATGATCGCCGCCATGAGCAATGGAGGCAGCAACATGTCCCGGGGGGCCAAGTTGAACGTCGCCCTGGACGCCCTGGTGGCGGCCAGTTTCCTGGTCTGTGCCATCTCTGGGGTCTACTTCCTGTTCGTCCCCCAAGGCGGCCTGCATGCAACGAGCGCTACCGGGCAGGGGACTGGGTTCCTGTTCAGCGCTACGACCTGGGACATGCTCCATACCTGGAGCGGCGTGGTGCTCATCACCACCGCGGTGGTGCACTTGGCCATCCACTGGCGCTGGGTGAAAAACGTGACCCGCAAGTTCTTCCTATCACTATGGCCACAGCCAGCGCCAGAGCCACGGCTGGAGCCCCGCCGCCTGGCCCGTTAAGGCCACGGACCGGCGGGAGGCACGCACAATTCAACGGCTCTGCACAGGTCCTTCACGGGTTGTTCACAAGGATCTGCTACAGTAGGGATGGATGGGTCGACAGGCCCTAATCCACACACAAATAAACGACACGAATGTCATAGGAGAATGAACGAATGGTGAAAAAGATTGTACTGGGTGGGTTGTTGGTAGCGTTGATCGGCGTGTTGGCAGTAGGTGCCGTGATACGCACACTGGACAAGACAGGCAACGTGGCAGAAGCTCAGGGACTGGGACGTGGCCGGGCTTCTGATGGGGTCACTTACGTCGCGGCCAATAGCAGCGAGACACGGGGTGGAGGATATGGGACCGGGGGCGGCCAGGGCCGTGTGGCGGACGATGGCATCGTCGGGCCACTCAGCAGCGCCCCCACACCAGAAGACTGGACCGTCTATGAGGGTACGGTGCTACAGGTACCCGCAGCGGGCGTCGACATGATCGTCCAGACGGATGAGGGTGAAGAGCTGGTGGTCGGCACAGGACCGGGTTACCTCGATACTGCGGGCTTTGGCCTGCAAGAGGGAGAGCAGGTCCGGGTCGCAGGGTTCTGGGAGGACGGCGAGTTCAAGGCTGGCGAGCTGACCCGCCTGCGCGACGGCGAGACCATCACGGTCAGAGACCAGTATGGGCGGCCGGCGTGGTCCGGTGGCTACGGCCGGGGCATCGCTGCCACAGACGGCACCATCGAGGGCCGGGGACCCGGCACGGGACCTAGCCGGGGACAGGGCGGCTATAGTGGCGAAGACCAGCTCGACGCACCTGGCGATGGCACCGGCACCGGGCAAGCCCAGGTCGACGAGTGGATCACACTCTACGGCACGGTTCAGGTCGCTACGGTCGACGAGATGATCGTGCAGACCGGAGATGGCCAGGAAATCCTGGTCGACGGCAGGGCGTGGCGCTTTGCCCAGGAGCTCGGCTTCATGGCTTACGAGGGTGACCAGCTCAGCCTGACAGGCTTCTATGAGGACGGCGACTTTGAGGTCGGTCAAATCAACGACGAGACCACAGGCCAGAGCGCATCGCTGCGCGACGAGAACGGCCGGCCGCTGTGGGCGGGCCGCGGGCGCCAGGGCAGCTAACCCCCAAAGCACCTGGCAGGCAGCGGGAAGGGGAAACCCCCTTCCCGCTGCACCGGCCGGGCGGTCCGCGCCCTTGAGGGGGTCGCGCGGCCCGCCCGGTTTGCGCGTCTCGGCGATAAGCCTGGGCCAGCCGGACAGGGTTGCCGCCGTGCTGCTGGACCTGGAGCATCGGATCCCCAGGTTTGCCCCGGCCTGGGGGTCGTGGTACAATGCCCATGACTCGAGCACCGGGCCCTGGCCGCCAGCCGGCCAAGGGGTCGAGGTTGCCCATCATACAGGAGTGGAACCGGAAATCTATGAGCGGAGAAACGATCCTGGTCGTCGACGACGAGCCGAAAATTGTCAAGAACGTGCGGGCCTACCTGGAAGATGCTGGCTTCCGGGTCGTCGTTGCTGGCGACGGGCAGCTGGCACTCACGACTTTTCGCCACGAGAGACCAGCTTTGGTGATCCTGGACCTGGGCCTGCCAGGGATGGACGGGCTCGACGTGGCACGCACCCTGCGGCGCGACTCGGATGTCCCGCTCATTATGCTCACCGCCCGAGTGGACGAGACCGATCGGTTGATCGGCCTGGAACTCGGAGCAGATGATTATATCACCAAGCCATTCAGCCCCCGCGAATTGGTTGCCCGGGTTCGCGCGGTGCTGCGCCGCACCCAGGGCGACCGCACCGGCGCGCCGCCCCCCCTTCGTGCCGGCGAAGTGCAGGTCGACTTTGAGCGGCGCCAGGTGACCGTGACCGGGGAACTGGTAGAATTGACGCCCACCGAGTTCGATCTCTTGACGGTGCTGGCCCGTCACCCAGGCCGGGTGTTCAGCCGGCTCGAACTGCTGGATCGGGTACAAGGCCACACCTTCGACGGATACGAACGGACCATCGATGCCCACGTCAAGAACTTGCGCCAGAAGCTGGAGCCGGACCCCAAGGATCCGCGCTACATCCTGACGGTCTATGGCGTGGGTTACAAGTTTGCCGACCTATGATGACTGCCAACTACTCTCGCGCCGTGGAGGAAGCGATGGTCAAGTTTGGGTACATCACACTGAACGTTGAGGAGGAGCGGCTACCAGAAGTCCGGGATTGGTATCTCGACCTGGTGGGGTTGTCGGTCGTGTGGCAATCGCGCAGCTTCTGCATGCTGGTCGGCGAGGGAAGCAGCCGGCTTGGGCTGCACGCTGGAACTCCGCTGGATCACCCCGAGCGGGTCCAGCTTCACTTTGAGGTGCCCAATGTAGACGGCTACTATGATGAACTGCTGGGCGAAGGCGAAGACTTCCTCCGGCCGCCCCAAGACACGTCCTGGGGCTATCGGACAGCGGCCCTGCAGGATCCGGTGGGCCACGTCGTAGAGTTCTATACGCCGCTGGAGGAAGATGAAGATACTGCGTAGCCTGTGGGTCAAGGTCGGGCTGGGCTTTGTGCTGGTGGCCCTGGCGGCCGTCGGCCTGGTGGGCATTCTCGCCAACCGCGCGACCACCCAGCAGTTCCAGGTCTATATCAGCCAGGGCCGGCAGATGCGCGCTCTGCGCCTGGCGCCCGAGTTCGCTGACTATTATGCCCAGACCGGCAGCTGGGCGGGCGTTGAGGACTGGATGGCTGATCTTGATAGCCAACCCACCGGCGGACGGGGTATGGGGCGCGGACAGGGCATGACGGCGGGCACCACGCTGGATCGCCTGCTTCTGGCAGGCCCGGATGGACAGGTCGTGGCTGACTCGCTGGGCCTGCTAGGTGGAGAAGCGCTTTCTGACCGCGAGCTGGCCTTTGGCGTGCAGGTGGAGGTGGACGGCCAACAGGTGGGCACCCTGCTGGCCACGGCTCCGGCCGATGCACACCAAACCCTCGAGGCGCAATTCATCCAAGACGTCAACCGCTCCCTGTGGTTGGCAGCCCTGGCCGCGGTCGGCCTGGCCCTCGTGGCCGGCCTGCTCCTGGCGCGCCAGTTGACGGCACCGCTTCGTGCCCTGACCGACGCGGCACAGCGACTGGCCAAGGGCAAAGGAGGGGACGGTGGCACAGAACCTGTGCCGCAGGTACAGGTGCGCAGCGAGGACGAAATAGGTGAACTCGCTGGCGCCTTTAACCAGATGGCCCGCTCTCTGGCCCGTCAGGAGACGTTACGGCGCAACCTGATGGCCGACATCGCCCACGAACTGCGCACACCATTGAGCGTCATCCGCAGCGATGTCGAGGCCCTCCTGGACGGGGTCTACGAACCCTCGCTGGAGAACCTGGCTTCACTCCACGAAGAGACCCTGCTTCTATCACGCCTGGTGGACGACTTGCGCGCGCTGGCGCAGGCCGAAGCGGGCCAGTTACGCCTGGAGCGGCGCCCCTCCGAGCTGCCGGAGCTGCTGGAGGGGGCGCTATCGGGTTTCGAGTGCGCTGCCGGCGCCCAGAAGCAGGCGTTGTGCCTCGACCTGGCGCCAGACCTGCCACCGGTCGATGCCGATCCCCAGCGCGTGCGACAGGTGCTGGGCAACCTGGTCTCGAACGCACTGCGCCACGCCGCAGATGCCGGCCAGATCCGGATATCGGCCCTGCCGCGTGGTGATATGGTACAGGTATCGGTGGCTGACAGCGGGCCGGGGATATCGCCCCAGGACCTGCCTCACGTCTTTGACCGCTTCTGGCGCGGCAATGCCTCTCGGGCTGAAGGAAGCGGCCTGGGCCTGTCCATAGCCCGGGAGTTGGTACGCGCCCACGGCGGAGAGATCTGGGTCGAGAGCACACCAGGCCAGGGCGCCACGTTTCATTTCACCCTACCCCAAGCACAGCGCACCTGAGGTGTGCCATCATAGACCAAGGAGCGAACACGGATGCTAGGTGGAACCTTTGGCAAGATCCTGCATGTAGACCTGAGCACTGGCCAGACGCGCGTCGAACATCCCCCCGACGAATTCTATCAGCTGTTAGCCGGCGGCAGGGCTGTCGTCGCCTACCTGCTATTGCGAGACCTGCCCCCGGGCACCGATCCCCTCAGCCCGGACAATCTGCTGATCTTTGCGCCCGGCATGATGCAGGGCACCGGCTTTCCCGGCGCGGGGCGACACGGTGTCGGCGGCAAGTCGCCGCTGACCGGGGCGCTGGGCAGCTCGGAGGTGGGCGGCTGGTGGGGGCACGAGTTCAAGCGGGCGGGCTATGATGCGCTCATCGTGCGCGGGCGGGCCGAATCACCGGTCTATCTCTGGATCAAAGACGGTGAGGTCGAGATCCGGCCCGCCGGCCACCTGTGGGGTCTGACCACCGGTCGCTGCCAGGCGGCCATCCGCCAGGAGCTGGACGATGACCGGGTGCGCATCGCCCAGATCGGTCCAGGCGGCGAGAACCTGGTGCGGTTTGCCGCCATCATGCACGACGTCAACCGCGCTGCAGGGCGTACCGGCATGGGAGCGGTCATGGGCTCCAAGAACCTGAAAGCCGTTGCCGTGCGGGGCAGCCTCAAACTGGAGGTATCTGACCGGACTCGCGTGACCAAAGTCGCTCGCTGGCTGGCGGAGAACTACAAAGAGCTCATGGCCTGGGCCACCGCCGGCATCGGCCGAGGGACACAGGATGGCCTACCCGGCCTGGCCAGGGTCGGCGGGCTGCCGGTCCACAACTTTGGCAAGGCAACCTTCGACCATCCGGAACTCCTCAGCGGCCAGCGCAACTATGATATGTATCTAAAAGACCGCGATACATGCCACGGCTGTCCCGTGAGCTGCAAACAGGTCTTTGCCCACGACGCTGAGGACCCCTATCGCCGGCTGGACCCGGTCTATGGCGGCGCCGAGTATGAAGCCATGGCCGCCTTTGGACCCTGCTGCGGTGTAGAGGACAACCTGGCCGTACTGAAAGCCAACGAGCGGGCCAACGCCTACGGCCTCGACGCCATCTCGACGGGCATGGCCATTGCCTTTGCCATGGAATGCTACGAAAACGGCGTGATCACTGACAGTGATACCGGCGGCCTGGAGTTCGGCTGGGGCGACGGCGATCTTGTGGTGCGGACAGTAGAGCACATCGCCCTCCGCCAGGGCTTTGGCAACACCCTGGCCGAGGGGGTCGACCACATGGCCAGGCAATTCGGTCCCGGCTCGCAGCCATTCAATCTGACCGTCAAGGGGCAGGAACTGCCCATGCATGAACCGCGACTCAAACCGGCCATGGGCGTCGGCTATGCCGTAGCCCCCGTCGGGGCGGATCACATGATGAACATGCACGATACCGCCTTTACCCGCGACGGGCGCTCGGTACGGCGAGTGAGCTCGGCCCTCGCCGAGCCGGTGGGCCCGGTCGACCGTGCCTCCCTCGGCGAAGACAAGATGCAGTACTTCTACCACGAGTTGAACTGGTCCCATTTCCAGGATTGTGCGCTGATCTGCATGTTCTACTGCTACGACTACGAGCACCTGGCCGAGGCGCTCTCGGGCGTCAGTGGGGTCGAATACAGCATTGCGGACATCTTGGCCATCGGCGAGCGCGCCCAGACCCTGTCAAGGCTGTTCAACCTGCGAGAGGGGTTCACCGCCGACGACGACCGGTTGCCCCAGCGGGTGATGACTCCCTTCGAGGAGGGCCCCATTGAGGGTAGTGGCATCAGCGATGAGGATTTCGCCTGGTTCAAGAAACGCTTCTACGAGAGGATGGGCTGGGACCCCCAAAGCGGCCAGCCCGGTGAGGAATGCCTGCGCAGGCTGGCCCTCGACCAGCTGCTGACCGGCATTTCCTACCGCTAGAGGAGGGCCTACTATGGCAGAAGTGGTGTCCTATGAGGGGCAGTACGGCCTGAGGGCTATCCTGGAGGCCTTGGAAGGTGTGCGACTGCTGCTGGATAGCGAACAGTTGGGGCCGGAGCAGGCTGCAGGCTATCTCGGTTGTGTCAACCTGCACCTGGCCAAGATGCTTGGGGTGCGTGGAGAGATGATGCAGCAGCTCGAGAAGTGCGGCGGCCTCATCTGCCCCCACTGCAAGGGGTTTGTCGGCACGATCAACAACCTCTCGGCGACCTGCCCGCACTGCGCAACCAGACTCTTCCCGGTGAAGGGTCGCCTGCCAGAGGCTTCGCAGGAGGAGGGGCGAGAACCTGGGGAGTCAACTGATCAGCCCGGATAGTTCCTTCCGGGTCTGAAAGAGCGGCGAGGCGGCGCCTAGGCGTCCGCCTCGCCGCCTGCGTTGCAGCGCAGGAGCATCAATAGGTCGTCTACGTCAAACGGCTTGCGTAGCACCCTGCCCCCACTGGGCTGGCGGCTCGTGCTCGATCCCGGAGTGGACTTGCCGCCGGTGAGAAAGATGAATGGAATTCCGCGCCACTGGGGGTTCTGGCGCACTTTGGCAAAGAACTCCAGCCCATCCATACCTGGCAGCCCGACGTCACAGACAATGGCATCGGGCCGATCCGATTCGAGGAGTTGGAACGCCGAGCCTGCCTCCGTAGCTGTAAGCACCTGGTGACCCGCATCCTCCAGGAACGGGCGCAGGCTCTTCAGCAGGATGGGCTCGTCGTCTACCAGGAGGACGCGACGGTACATGGCCCTAGCCTATCTTGGCATCGGGACAGCTTCAGAGCCATCCTGGAGCGTTTCCCGGACGAGCTGGATCAGATCCTGCGGATCAAAGGGTTTGCGGATGTAGGCGCAGCCACTGCTCTCGAGAAAGGCACGAGCACGCCCGCCGCTGCTGTCGCCACTGGAGAAGATGATGCGCCGTGCCAGGCGCGGGTGGTGCTCGGCCACCGCTTGCCAGAACTGCTCGCCATTCATGAGCGGCATGGACATGTCAGAGACGATCAGGTCGATATTGCCCTGCTCCAGGATCGAAATCGCGTTACGCGGCTCGTGAGTTGTGGTCACGCGGTAGCCTGCGTGCTCGAGTACCCCCTGTACCAGTTCGGCAACCGCAGGCTCGTCATCCACCACCAGGATATGGCAGTCCGCATCCGGGTCGTGGGGAGACAGTTTGTCCAGCCTCCAGAAGCCATCCGCGGTGCCGAACAGCGTTGCCTCTTCGTCGCCGTCTTGGGCGATAGGCAACTCGAGGATCAAGACGGCGCCATGCGGCGTATTGGGCTCAGCCCAGATGATGCCCCCATGCCGCTCGACGATCTTCTCACAGATGGCCAGGCCCAGGCCCATCCCCTGCTCGGGGGTCTTGCTCGTGACAAACGGCTCAAAAATGTGGGGCATGATCTCCTCAGAGATGCCCGGACCGGTGTCTGCGAACACGATCCGCACCCTGGGGGGGAGGTTCAGCCCGGTCGTGACGAACCCGGTAGAGATCTTGAGCTTCCTCGGCATCTGGCCCGATGCCAGGGCCTGGCGGCTGTTGTTAATCAGGTTGACAAAGACCTGCTGCAACCGGTGGGGATCTACCGAGGCCACAGGCAGGCTCCTGTCCAACTCGACCTCGATCTGGATCTGATCTGCCTCCAGCTGACACTCCATCAGTTCCAGGGTGCGCTCCAGGAGCGCATTGACGTCGGCATACTCGAAGCACAGCTCATAGGGATCGGTCGACGAGCGGAGATCATCCACCATCTGGATCATGCGCTTGGCCTGGTCCTGGATGATGGCCAGGCTCTCGCCGAACTCGTTTGACTCGGCCGGCTTGCGCGACAGAAGCTGGGTCTGCAGCACAAGGATGGTCAGCGAGTTGTTTAGCTCGTGGGCCACACTCGACACGTGGTTGGTCATCGCGGCTACCTTTTCGAGCCGCTCCAGCTCCGCCTCAAAGTGATGCCGCTCCCTCAGATCGGCAAATGTGGCCAAGAGACCGTGCTCGCCGTGCGCATCGTGGAGGGGACTGCTGTTCAGCAGGACCGGGATTTCGGTGCCATCGCGGCGTAGTATCTCCAGCTCACACTGGCGTCTGGGCTCCTGGGAGGCGCTCACCCGCCAGGCCTCGGCAAAGCGGCGCGTGGCCTCAGTGAAGAGGTCCATCCAGTGAGAGCCAGACAATGCACCGGGAGAGGCTCCGAGAAGCTGCTCGAGCAACGTGTTCGCATAGACAACCTGGCCGCAACCATCTACGATGGCCACACCTTCGGTCAGGTTCTCGGTGATCTGATGGAGTAGGTTGTTTAGCCGTAAAGAATGCCCTTGTGCGATCATGATAGTATGCTCAGAAAGCTAGCGATGACCGGGCTTGGTCGAGACGCCTCGTCACAGCGGCGTTCTGAACCCGTGGCCCTCAGGCCCGGGCCAGAGCGGGCGCGCAGTAAAGATCCTCGAATCCCTCTCCCTGAGCGAGGGGATCGAGGATCTTGCCGTGTCCATTGCGGCCGTTGCCGTTGGCTTTGTACCCGTTGCCGTTACCATTGCCGTTGCGGCCGTTGCCGTTGGCCTTGATCGAGATCCAGTGATAGACCTGGGCAGCAAAATCCTCAAACTGCTGTGCCCGGATGCCCGTTACCAGGTTCTGCTCCTCGGTGGTCAGGCTGAACGTCTGATCGAAGTAGCCTGCTGCGATCGCCCTGGCCGGATCCCTCAACAGCGTTTCCCGGAAACGGCTATTGACCGTGGCGGCACAAAGCAACTGGTTGAGACTCTTGTGTTTCATCAAACTCCCTCCTTGTCCCAGCATCGCCGGGGCTAAGAGCTGGTGTGAGACTGGCTCCGGATGGGCCGGCCTCCGCCAAAACCTGGCACCCCTACCGCATCGAAGGGCAGCACCTGCACCAGGCCCTCCGCGGTCACATTCACCAGGTCCCGTGGTCCTTGCAACAGCACCCCGATCCCAAATGCCAACAAGAGATCGCCCAAGCTAAAGGCGGTCGGCCAGGGGAACGGCGGTGGCAGTACCAGGATGTCCGACAACAGCCACAGGTTTGTCTCCTGGCGGGCCAGGATGATGTCCTTTGAGAACCCATAGTGCAATCCAACTGGCCACTGCTCCAAGCTGCTGCCCGGGTTGATCTGGACCAGGGCCTCCGGGGAGACGGGCATAAAGCCCCCGTTGGCCAGGACAGCGGCCAGGTTCCAGACGACGCCCAAGCCGATGATCTGAATGCCGGCCATCCAGCGATTGCGCCAGATAAAGGTGAGGAGAAGCAGATGGGAGAGGAGGAAGAGTACCTGGTGCAAGACCACCTGCTGGGTCTCGCTGAATGGGGCCAATAGCAGCGGATACTGCATCACCAGGGCCAGGAGCGCCAGCCAAGCGGAGCGCAGGGGGAGTGCCGCGATGCGGTCGATGGCTTGGGTTTTGTAGCGCACTAGGCTGACGATCAGGCCTAGGACGACAGCCACTGCTAAGATCATGACGTATGCCTCGATGAAAGGTCACAGCTGCAGGCGTGCCAGCATCAAGAGATGCTATGCACTCCAGCAGCCGACCGGCTGCCAGTGTTGGTCAGAATGGCGTCGAGCCAAGTTGTGAGGAGGAAGGTTATTACCTGTGACGGTCCCCTATCGTCCTACGGGGCTCGCCCGGCAATCGGCTACATGCTGCCGATGCCAATGCCTCCACCCGCACCGGGTGCACCACCCGCCACAGCCAGGGCGACGAGGGTCAATACAATGTAGGCAACCTTGCGGTTGCGAACCGTTCCGTACCTTAGCCAGAGACTGGCGAGCTTTTCCATTCTGATCCTCCCCTTGGATGAACTTCATCATTGATTGCGAATAGAGCATACCATACACCACTCACCAGGCGACTCACCAAAGCACTCACCAAAGCCTTTGGTGTCACCTGGCCCCAGGATGTTTCCTATTCTGCTGTATCTAGTATACTCTAAAACAGATCCGGATGGTATCAGTCCAGAGGTCAGTTTATGGTAAGAAATGGAAGGATATGCCAACCAGTACGCAAGGAGGAGGACATGTACTCCCCGGGGACTACTACCTGTTTGGCGAGGAATTGGCCCTTGGCTGCAGTCTCAATGGCAGGAATGATGTTGCTACGGAGCCAACGTAAGGCACTGGCGCCGGGACGAAACGGACGCCGCACACACAGAGGCGTCGCTTCACCACAACTCTGGCAGTCTGTGAGACTAGCCGGGGGATGAACGTGGAGCCAAAGTCCTGCTCAGTCGATGATCTTGAGGTACAGCTCTTCCGTCTCGCGGCTGGGGCTCAGGCCCAGTTCATCGCGGAGGATCTCGACGCAGGATTGGTATTGCCGGATGGCGGCCGCCCGGTCGCCCAGGCGAAAATAGGAACGCATCAGTTCGCGGTGGGCGGGCTCACGGTAGGGATCCTGCTCCACCAGCCGCTGGTACTCTTCGACGGCCTGCTGCAAATTGCCCCGCCCGGCATAGAGCCCGGCTAGCGACTCCAGGGCCACCAGGTATTTCTCTCGCAGCCGCTGCCGCTCCAGGCTGCACCAGTCGTCGTAGACCCCTTCAAGGTAATCGCCCCCGTAGAGGCGCAGGGCGGCCTGCAGGGCAACCAGCCTCTTCTGCCCATCGGCTAACGCTCCAGCCTCGTCGAGGGCCTGCCCAAAGGCTTCGACGTCGAGCCAGTAATCGCAGTCCCAGCGAAAGCTGTAGAGGCCATCCTCAAAGACCACGGCGTCGCGGTATACGGCCCGACGCAGCCGGTACAGGGTCGAGCGGAAGATGCCATCCAACTTTCGCGGCGGATGGTCAGGCCAGAAGATATGGCCCAGCTCCTCCTTGCGCAG
>JAMJFU010000111.1 GCA_023544525.1 Anaerolineae bacterium
CCAAGGTCATCGATGACCAGCAGGTCAGGGCGCTGCTCCACCGCCCGGGCGATGGCCGCAGGATACCCGCCCGGCGAAGCCACGGTCAGGGTTTGGACCCGGGGGCGCAGCGCGCGCGGCAGCCGGGGAGGGCTGGCTGCGTGGCTGACCAGGATGGCTTGGCTGGCCCGCTGGCGCGAGAGCATCTCACGCATCAGCAAGCGAAACACCGCCGCTCGCCCACTGGGCAGGAAGGGGCTGCCACCGGCGTGTGCCACATGCGGCCGTGGGTCCAGGCCGGCCACGAGCACCAGCCCTGGCCCGGTCTCCATGATCTGTTTGATTGGTGCCTCTGCCTGGGGCAGATAGGCAAAATCCTCCAGCTTGAGCATGCAGACGACCCCTCGAACCCGATGGCCACGGCCCCTGCTTGGGCACATGTCCACGCAGCCGCCCTCCCAGTATAGCACGGGCCCATCGCACGTGCAAGATGGGACCAGCCTTGGCTCAGCCGCTTGTGGAGCGTCTGGCGGCCTGTACCCGTAACTTCTGGCCCAGTTTCACGTCTAATAAGTGCAACCGGGGGACTGTGTGCCGCGGTCAGTTTTCGATCCTCCCGGATCCAAGCTGGCCGGTGAGTGCCGGGCTGAATACAGAGTCCAAGCCAGTATCTGGGTGACCCCGGGCGCGATGTGCACTACGGTTACGGCCTCGTGCAAGCGTACGATGCCCTGAAGTACTTGCAGAAGGCGGGCAAGGGACCCAAAGGACCCACGCCCTAGCGGTCGAGCGAGCAGAAGCTGCCAACAGGCCAGGAATGGGTGAATCTCGCTAGATGCCATCATCATAGCTGCCTTTTCCTGGCCTTTGGCGCAAGAAAGTGCGAAAGTGGTTGATCTGACTCGTAACCTTTCGGGCAGTTCTACGTCTAGTTAGTGAGAGGTGGAATGGGTGTGTTTCACATCACAAGGGATGCCCGGACAGCAGTCCCAAAGACCCCCTCAAAGGTTTTTATCCAGCGCGATCGCTCTGACTGGATTGAAACACACCCATTCTTTCTTCAAGGATCGAGTGCCGGTTAACCCGAACTCCTTGCGGTGAACGGGGTGATGGTTGAGCCAGCCATAGCTGGCTCAAGGCAGTCAGAATGTGATACAGCGGAATCGAGGCTTCTCGGTTCCGCGGCTAGGCCACCTGCCGCCCGGGGATCGGTGGGCCGCCAGCGAACACCGACTCGACCGACATGCCGCCGACGGGCGAACCCAGGAGTTGGCGCGTGCCCAACCAGCGGCCTTTGGCCTGGAAGGAGACCACGTCGAGCGTGAGGAGGTTGGCGGCTACCAGGGCACCGGGAGAGAGCTGGGTGAGCCGTGCGGCTGCAGTACCCTGGGCGCAGACCAGGCCCCGATCTCCGGCAGGTTGCAGGGACAGGACGGGGGCGACCAGGGGATAACCATCCTCGTCAAGGCAGGCCAGGACGCGCACGGCGGTCATGGGCGTGAACCTGTCCCGGACCACGCGAGGCATCGAGGTTGCTCCTTCCACCTGCGATTCCCGCCGGATGGCAGCACGGGCTGCGCGGGCCAGCAGATAATCGCCCAGGACCCGCAGCTTGGAGATGCGGAAGGCGCCGGTGACCGACGTGAGGTCAATCACGCCGGCGTTGCGGATGCCGGTATAGGCGTTGTAGCGCAGCAGATCGGTGTTGTTGAGCCGGTCCACGTACTCGCCGGCCCGCTGCCACTCGACGAAATTCCCCTGCAGGACCCAGCCCTTTAGGTCCGTCGTGATGACCAGGATGCCCACGCGCGGGTCGTTGTCCAGGTTGGTCACCGATTTTCGCAGCAGGAAATTGCCAAAGATGAGACGGTCCTGCGCCTCGCCGTCGCCGGACGGCATCAGCGAGGTGCAGGGCACCACATTGGGGACGCCGTCCGGCGAGCGGGTGGCGAGGAACTTGGGCGTCATCTCGTGCGATAGGGCCTCTATCAGCCCGGGCTGGTCTAGTAGCATCGGTATCACTCTCTCCTGGCACGCGTTCGTGACTCCGGCTGGCTGCCATCAGGCGCCTCCGGCCCGCAGATCACATTGCTACCCTGGCTCTCCCTGCTGTGTCGCTCCGGACCACACGGCCGAGGGTACCAAGCCGACGGCGACGGCATGCATTGCCTCCATCTGGTCCCGGGTCAGCAGCGGGCTGCCCGCCAGGGCGTAGGGCCGGTCCAGGCGCCGGTACTTGGGCTCGCCCAGGTTGGTGTAGGCCAGCAGATCCCAGCGCCGGACCGTGGGCAACTCGGCGGCGATGAACGCGCCCAAAGCGGCGATGTTCTCCGCGCTATCGGTGTGACCGGGGATCACTGGCGTCCGGATCCACATCGGCATCCCCGCTGCAGAGATTCGCCGCGCATTGTCGAGGATGGCGGTATTGTCTACCCCGGTTACGACACGGTGACTGGCTCCGTCCCACAGCTTCAGATCGTAGAGGACCAGATCCAGCCAGGGCAATAGTGCCCTATATTGGACCCAAGGCGCGATGCCACACGTGTCGAGGGCTACGGGCAGGCCGGCCTGGTGGCAGAGCTGGCAGAGGGCCGCGACAAACTCGGCCTGCATCATCGGCTCGCCCCCGGAGAGGGTCACGCCACCGCCCGAGGTCTGGTAGAACACCGCATCCTTCTCCACTTCCGCCAGCAGTGCTTCGGCGGTCCACGAGCGGCCGATGACCTCCAGCGCACCCGCTGGACAGGCATCGACACAGAGCCCGCAGGCGTCGCAGAGGCCGCGGTCGACCTGCATGTCCCCGGGTGCCAGCTGCAGGGCGCCAGCCGGGCAGGCACGCAGGCAATCCTGCGCGCCGATGCAGCGCGTATCATACCACATCAGTTCCGGCTGTGGTGACATGCCCTCGGGGTTGTGGCACCAGGCGCAGCGCAGCGGGCAGCCCTTAAAGAACACAGTGGTGCGAATGCCGGGGCCGTCCTCGGTGCTGAAGCGCTGGACGTTAAAAGTCGTGCCAGTCAGTGCCACGTCTCCCTTGCCTAGGCCTCGCCCCACAGGGGCTTCGCCCCCGCAACCCAGGCCTCGAACTGGGCCGGGTCTTCCGGGAATGCCTCGTAATGCTTGCGGATCTGGCCGGCGGTGGTCGATGCCTTAAGCAACCGGCCAAAGCTCGCAGAGGAAAAGCGGCCGGTAACCACGCCCCAGACGAGCTTGCCCGCCAGCGAGAGCGTCTGGCCCAGGCTCATCTCGGTGGCATAGTTCAGGTTCATCTGGCGAAACTCCTCGCTGGAGAAGATCAGGTCGTGGTGAAAGAGATAGTCTACTTCGTGACGTGAAAGCTCCGCGGCCGCCGGGAGCTGGACGAACATCGAGGCGAACTTGGCCCCCTGGTCGCGAAAGTAGCGGACGTTGTACGGCCACAGCGTCTCGCGGCGCACGTCGCCGCCTTCCAGCGCTGCGGTAACCACCTCGGCAGCGATCTGGCAGGCAGTGAAGGAGGAAGTGACCCCCTCACCGGAGAAAGGCTTGGTCTGGAAGGCGGCATCGCCCAGCACCAGGAACCCGTTGGCGACCAGGCTGAAGGGTGAGCGGCGGTAGGGCGTCCGGCCCTGGGTGCGCTTGACGACGCGGCCCGGATCGCCGAAATACTCCTCGCGCCAGGCACGGTGCTTTTCCCAGGCATAGTCATAACTGCTGGGCTGGCCAATGCCCAGGATGGCGCCACTGCCCCGGCTGGGATTCCAGAACGCCTTGTGGTAGGGATAGAAGTTCAGGCCGGTCGGCAGGCCCTCCTCCAGGTCGTCGCGGAACTCGAGGCAGACAAAGAGGGCAGCGTCGTCCGAGATTGTGTCTGTCTCGACGCCCAGCTCCCGGGGTAGGCGGGTGCGCACGACGCCGTCGATGCCAGAGGCGTCGGCCACGATCGATGCCCGCAGCTCCGAGAGCTGCCCATTCTGGCGGGCCCTGACGCCGGTGACGCGGCCAGCCTCGACGACGGGCTCGACGACCTCGACCTCCTCGAGGATCTCGCCCCCTGCCTCCTGCACATAGCGGTGCATGCGGCGCTCAAAGGCCGGCTTGTGCATCACGTAGAAGCCATAGTCCACCGGGTTCTGGACCTGGAGATCCGGTGACCAGGCCAGGCCGGTGGGGTGGTAGCCCAGGAGCTCTTCACCCTCGGGATGGGCCAGGCCGAACTGGTCGAAGCGGACCTCGTCCATGTGAAAGATGTCGATCTCCTGGCCCAGCTCGACCAGCCGCCGTTTTTCCAGCACAAGGACGCGCAAGCCAGCCTGTGCCAGGCGCCAGGCAAAGTAGCAGCCGCTGGTGCCCGCCCCGACGACGATGACATCCGCACTCCGCCCAGTTCCCATAACCTATCCTCCCAAGAGCGCGTGGCTTTCGCGGGCGATAATCTCGTCCTGGATCTCTTTGCCGAGCATGGTAAAGTAAGCGTTATAGCCTGTGACCCGCACCAGCAGGTTGCGGTAGCTGTCGGGATCTGCCTGTGCAGCGCGCAGCGTCTCGGGGCTGACGACGTTGATCTGCAGGCAGGTGCCTCCCACGTGGGCATAGGCCCGCAGCAGCGCCGCGAGCTTGTGCCGGTTTTCGTCGCTGCGCAGCAGGCTGGGCGAAAAGCTCATGGTATGTGAGGCGCCGTTGGGTGCGGTCTCGAGCGAAATCTGTCCGACGCTCTTGATCACTGCCGTGGGCCCGGCCAGGTCGACGCCATTCACGGGACATACGCCGTTGCTCAGGAATTGGCCCCGCAGCCGCCCGTCCGGCGTGGCGGCCGTTTTGGGCGCGTAGGCAACCCAGTAGTTCCACGACAAATAACCGCCCCGGTAACGCTTGCCGGTCTCGGGTGCGACATGCTTGAACGCTTCCTCCGTCCAGAAGCGACTGACCTCGTTGGCCAGCTCGTCGACGTAGGGATCGTCGTTGCCAAACTTGGGGGCCTTGTGGCGTAACGTCTGCCGCAGGGCCTCGTGGCCCTCAAAGTTGGCGTCCAGGGCCTGTACCAGGCCGGCCATTGAGACTGATCGGTCCTCGTATACCAGCTTCCTGATGGCGGCCAGGCTGTCGGCCACCGTGGCCAGGCCCATGCCCTCAACCGTGAGGTAGTTGTGCCGGGCGCCGCCGGCACTGACGTCGCGCCCGCTCTCCAGGCAGCCGGCCACGAGCGCGCTGAGGTAGGGCGTCGGCTCAAAATTGGCCCGGCCGGCGTCGGACAGATCGTTGGCGGCGATGAGCTTCTCCTGGATGGCTTTGAGCTGCTCCTTGAAGGCCTGGAGGAACTGGGGGAAATCGGCCAAGGTGCTGGGGTCCCCTGTGCGGGGACCGACCTGCTGTCCGCTGGCCGCATCCCGCCCGTCATGGAGCACCAACTCGATGGCTTTGGCCAGATTCAGGTTCACGTCCACTGTGCCAGAGCGATCACAACCCTGCAGGGTATTCTCCAGGCAGCCAACGGGCGCATAGTCCCAGAGCTCGTCCTCAGGCAGGCCTTGCCAGCGCAGGCCGGCCATAGAAGCCTCGTCAAAGTTGAGGAGAAAGGGGCTGCCCTGAGCCGCGGCGACCATGTCCACCACGCGTTCTAGCAGTCGATCGGGCGAGTTGCGGTGTAGCCTGATATTGGGCTTGGGCTCCAGGAGGTTCATTTCCTCGATGACGTCCAGGGTCAGGTAGGTGAGGTCGTTGCTGGCATCCTGGCCCTGGCCGTCAATGCCTCCCAGGGTGATGAGCTGGCCGAAGGAGGAGTTGATGCCCTGGTTGGTGCCAACCCAGCCCTGGTAGTCGTAGGCATAGTTGTGCTTGATCCAGAGGCACTGGAGCCATTCCCTGGCCTCGCCTGGGTCAAGACGACCGGCCTCCAGATCGGCCCGGTAGTAGGGGTAGAGATATTGGTCGATGCGGCCCGGGGAAACGCCCGGCCCAGGATAGCTCTCGGCGACCAGCACCAGCATGTGGGTGAACCACAGCGACTGCAGCGCCTCCACAAACGTCCTGGCCGGCTCCCACGGGACCCACTGGCAGGCCTGGGCGATGCGGGAGAGTTCGGCCTTGCGGATGGGGTCCGTTTCCTGGCTGGCCAGACGCCTGGCTTCGAGGGTGTAGCGCCGGGCCAGGCCGCGGACCGCATCGGCACAGATGGCCATGGCGATGGCCAGGTTGCGCTGCTCCTGGCTGGCAGCCGGGTCGCGAGCGACGGCCTCGGCCTCGGCCTTGATGACGCGCCAGCCATGGCGTAGCACCTTGGGATAGTCGGGGATCAGGTGACCTGGCACCGCGCCGCAGTTGCCGACACCCAGTTCATCCAGGTGCCGGACCTGCTGCAGAAACTGCGTTTCCAGGCGGCGGAACTGGCCGGCCTCAGCCCGGGTCAGGGTGCGCGACAGCGCCGTCGAAAAGTGAGAGCCGACGATCAGCTCGCCGTCCAGGATCCGGACGGGCAAGTGTGTTTCGACCACCCTCTTGAAAAAGAGGGCCCTTCGCACGACCAGGGGCTCGTCCCAGAAGCCAGAAGGCAGGTTGACCTCTTCTGCGCCGGCCAGGAGGTAGGTCTTGGCCCCCTCAAAGAACATCATCATCTCGGGCACGTTCGTCCAGTTCCAGGGGGCATAGACCTGATCCCAGGGCTGGCCGGTGGTATACGCCTGGACCTCGTTGGTATACTCGCGCTGGTAGAAGCTCCAGAATTGATCGCGGAGCTGGCGAACCCGCGGGCTGAGCGTATCCGCGGGAGTCCACAGGACAGGGGCGACGGTCGCTTCCTGGACAACCGGGGTCATCTTTCCTCCTTGGGCCCGGGCCGGCCCGTTCCAACGTTGTCCCACCCGGGGCGGTAGCGGCAGACACGCGTCTACGTGACTGGCACCGGTGAAGGCATCACTGCCTGACTTCCTGGTCAGCTCAGGCTGGGATCCAGGTCACGCGGTCGGGGGCAAAAGATAGCCAGACCTGTTGGCCGGGCTGCAACATCCGGTCGGTTGGCGTGTTGGCGCGCAGCACCCAGTTGCCCACGCCGATGCGATAGTCGATGATGTCACCCAGGTACGCCCCGCGTAGCACCTGCCCCTGGAACAGGTTGGTCCCCGCCACAGAGGGCACGGGTTCCTGCTCGCCGATCTCGATGTGCTCCGGGCGGATGGCCAGCGTTACCTTCTGGCCCGGCTGCAGCCCGCTGGCCGCGGCCTGGATCTCGAGGTTGTCCTCGGTGCGCACCGTAGCGTAGGCGCCAGCATCGTCAACGGAGGCCACCCGGCCCTCCACGAAACTGGTCAGGCCAATGAATCCCGCCACGAACCTGTTGCCCGGCTGGTTATAGATCTCTTCTGGGGTACCGACCTGGACCAGCCGGCCCTCGTGCAGGATGGCGATGCGGTCGGAAAGGACCAGCGCCTCGGCCTGGTCGTGGGTGACATACACGCTGGTGATCCCCAGCTTTTTCTGGAGCTCGCGGATCTCGAAGCGCATCTCCTCGCGGAGTTGGGCGTCCAGGTTGCTGAGCGGCTCGTCCAGGAGCAGCAAGCTGGGCTCGATGACCAGTGCCCGGGCCAGGGCCACGCGCTGCTGCTGCCCGCCGGAGAGCTGGCGTGGATAGCGTTCCTCAAAGCCCGAAAGGCGCACCATGGCCAGCGCCTCGTCGATGCGCCGCGCGGCCTTTTCCTTGGGCACCTTGCGCAGCTGCAGGCCGAATGCCAGGTTCTGGTGGACCGTCATGTGGGGCCACAGGGCGTAGTTCTGGAATACCAGGCCGACCCCCCGTTTCTCGGGTGAGGTGTCGGTGATACGCTTGTCGCCCAGATAGATCTCACCGCTGTCGGGCCGCAGCAGGCCGGCGATGCAGCGCAGGGTCGTCGTCTTGCCACACCCGCTCGGCCCCAACATGGTCATGATCTCCCCGTCATGGATCTCCAGGTCGAGGTTCTCCACGGCCACGGCCTTGCCGAAGCGTTTGTTCAGGTTCCGCAGGCTCAAACTAGGCATCCAGAATGTCTCCCACTGGCACGGGCGGGCGGCTATACGCCGATCCCGCCGATATATTCTGCTTTGAGAAAGCGCTCGATAATCACCATGAACAGGATGCTGGGGATGAGGAGCACGATGGCGATCACCGAAGCGAACTGCAGGTTAAAGCCGCTGGAGGAGTAGAGCAGCATAGGGAGGGTAGCGACGAAGGGCAGGCCGATGAAAAAGGTGCCGGTAAACTCGTCCAGCGAGGTCAAGAACACGAACACGGCACTGGCCAGCAAACCGGGCATGGCCAGCGGCAGGGTAATGCGGAAAAAGGTTCGCAAGCCCCCCGCGCCCAAGCTGCGCGCCGCTTCTTCCAGCTCGGACGGCACGGCCTTGAAGGCTGCGGTCGAGATCCACACAGCGAAAACCAGGCAGACCATCAGGTGCACCAGGAGCACCCCCTGGAACGTCCCGGCCAGCCCCATTTTTGTGAACACGAGCAGGAGGTTCACGAACACCGGCTGCTGGGGGAACGCCTGGGGCATCAGGAACAGGAGCAGGATGGCACCCTTGAAGGGGATGCGATACTTGGCCAGGACGTAGCCCACGGGCGTGGAGAGCAGCATCACCACGGCTACCACCAGCAGTGCCAGTACCAGGCTGGTTTGCAGCGAGCCGGTAATGCTCACTGCCCCCACGGCCAGGCTCTTTTCCAACCCCAGCGCCTGCCGCCAGTAGTCGGCCCCGATCTCTTGAGGCAACAGGTTTGGCCAGTACCATCGCAGCGCCACTGACCAGATCACCA
Source organism: Anaerolineae bacterium (assembly GCA_023544525.1). GTDB lineage: Bacteria > Chloroflexota > Anaerolineae > JAAYZQ01 > JAAYZQ01 > JAMJFU01. Next base: position 8,744 of record JAMJFU010000111.1, read on the forward strand.
GGCCGAGCATGGGGCCAAAGATCAGGAGGCACAGGAGCACCAGGGCCACGACTTCCACCGTCCGGGTGAGGAACCGCTTTGTGCCCATAACTGCCCCCTACTGCTCGTATACCTCGCGCCTGACGGTGTAGCGCAGGTAATAGACGGCCGTGAACACCACCAGGATGTAGGCGATGGTGCCCAGCGCGTTGGCCACTCCGTAATCCCCAAAGTAGGTGACTCGGTGGGCGATGTCTACCGTCAGGGTCGTCGGTGTCTTGCCGCCGATGAGCATGTACGGCAGGGTAAAAGTGCCCACAGTGGAGGTGAAGGCCAGGATCAGGGCGACCGACAGGCTGGCCCGGCTCATGGGCACCAGGATGCGTAGGATGACCTGGTGGAGCTTGGCCCCAAAGCTGCGGGCTGCTTCGATATACGTGTTGTCGATCATCTCGAACCCGCTGAGCACGATGAGGGTCATAAAGGCCCACTGCTTCCACACAAAGGCGAAGGTCAGCCCCTTCCAGTTCAATAGGTCCGGCGGCGTGTCCAGATTGACCAGCCCGATCTGAGCCAGGCTCACGTTCAACAGGCCGTGGGGTGCCAGAAAGGTGGTCATCATCTGGGCCACGACGACGAAGGGGATAAAGATCGGCAGGCGATAGACCGATCCGATGAGCCGGACGACGCGGCCCGAGCCCAGCCTCAGGTATGTAGCCATCAGGATGCTGAGCACCGCGGCAACCGCTGTGCTAAGGAACGCGATCTCGAGGGAGAAGAAGATGTCGCGCAGGTAAAGCTCGCTAACCTTGACATAATTCGACAGGGTCAGCGCGCCCTGGCCTTTGACCAGGAAGCTGCGATAGATGGACGAAATGAAGGGATAGGCATACAGCGCCAGCATCAGCCCCACTGCTGGCAGCAGCAACAAGAAGGGGAGGAAGACCTCCCGACCTCCCCTTCTTTTCCGTCCCGGTGCCCGCTCTGCGGGCTCGCCGACGGCGACGCTACTCACCGCTAGTCCACTGCTCGTATGCTTCTAGCATGGCATCAAAGTACTCGACGATGGGGAACGAGCGGCCGTATTGGTTCATGATCTCGGGCGTGATGTCCTTGTACAGCCGGTCAAAGGCCTCGGGCGGCGTAACGTCCTTGACGTACTGGCCGTCGATGCCGGGATACCAGTTGTAGCGGTCGATGATGACCGGGCCCTGGACCTCGGGGCTGGTGACATACTCCACCCACTCTTTGGCCATATCGGGGTGGGGCGCGTTCTTGGGAATGACAAAGTACATCGGCTGGCCGGGCATCCCGGGCGCCGGCAGAGTCAGCCGTGTTTCCGGAGCCAGTTTCCCCTCGGCCATGAAGGTGTAGAACATGTCGACCCACACCGGTCCCATGCAGATCTCACCCCGGTTGAGGGCGTCGAGGGTGCCCACGTTGCCGGCGGTGATGACCACGTTCTTGTTGAACTCTGCCAGATCCTTGTAGGCCTGCTCCCAGGTCGCGACGTCCGCCTCGTCGACCGGGCCGGATACTGCCAACTTCTCGTACTGGTCAGTTTTCCAATAGACCCAGCCCACCACGAATGACACGCCGGCCATGCCGCCCTTGATGCCGTTGTAGCCGAACTTGCCGGGGTTGGCTTCTACCCAGGAGACCAGCTCCTCGTAACTCTGGGGCGGTTCGGCGACACAGTCGGGATTGTAGGCCAGGGCGGTCTGGCTGTGGAACATGGGCATGCCGTAACCCTGGATGTTGGTGCCCAGGGCGTTGTTGACGTCGCCTGCCGACATGTACTGCCAGGTATCCAGTTCCTCGGCATAGGGCATCAGCAGGTCCTCTTCCATCGCCCAGGCCATGAACTTCTGGTGGACCATGGCCACGTCCACGTCGCCGCGCGCCTTGCCGGCCTGTTTGTCGGCCAACAGCTTCTCAAAGATCGTCCGGGAGCCGGCATCGCCCGGCCCTGTGTGCACCACCGCCGTGGTGACGTTGGGGTACATCTCCTGGAACTCGGGGGCCAGCACGTTCTGGCCCAGTGCCAGCATGTTGACGTCGCCGGCGGTGATATAGACCAGGGAGATCTCTTCTGGCTCCGGCTCGGTTGTCACCTGTACGACGACAGTCTCTTTCACCACCGACGGCTCGGCAGTGGGCCCGCAGGCAACCACCAACGACATGATCGTCACAACAACCAGCAACAGCATTGTCAACGACTTGATCCGCATCTTTTCCTCCTCGAAAATGGATTCGGGCTCCTTAACGGCCATCAAGAGACGATACGTTCCTGCTCGGCGACCACCCCCTTTCTTGCTAGCCGGCGTACTCCGGCTGGCAACCAGACGCTTCCAAAGGGCACAGCGCAGGGCAAGAAAAAGGAGGAGTGGGTCGAGTGCTCGAGGAGGGCTGGGAACTGAAGATGGGCGAAGATGAGGGACGCCGCGAAGGGCCGGCCGGAGAACGTGTCAACGGCCTGCTGATACGTGATACCAGCCTCGGTACTGACAATGCCCTGCATCCCTTCTATCG
>JAMJFU010000112.1:0-10998 GCA_023544525.1 Anaerolineae bacterium
GGTGTCCGATGCACTGGCCAGGTGGGCCCCGTGTAGCTCGGTGCAGCCAATCGGCACAAAGACGATATCATTCTTGCGCCGGTTCTCCTCCACCTGCCAGCGCACGGTGGTCTGGATGTAGGAACCGGGTTTGCCCCATTCGACCGGTGAAGGGACACCGTATTCTGCCAGGAGCGCGTCGATCTCGGCGTCGCTCGCGTCCCAGACCTCCTTCTTCAGGCGGCCGACCGTATTGTCCTCAAAGAAGAGGTCTGGCTCGTCTGTGGCCAGCATTCCTGCGGGCACCTTCTTTTCTACCATAAGATTTATCCTTTCCTTTCAGTATACTTAAGTGCGCCCCACCAGGCCTGGGGGGACACACCAGGACCACATGTTAGAACTGCAACAACCTGGTTCGTAGATTCGAGATCCGTGGATCCAGGGCCGGAACTGGCCGGGGTTCCCGGATCCCAAGTGTCCGGATCACACCGCTACCTCGCTCAGCTTGACTGGCCGGCCCTCGTGCATGGAGCGGGTGGCTGCGCTGCCGGCGGCTACCGTCGTCCGGCTGTCGGCACCGCTGACGGGCGGCTCCGCATCCTCCATGATGCAATCCACAAAAGCCTGAAGCTCTGTGACAAAGGCCTCGCCAAAGCGCTCGGGCGTGGTGAAGGGCATATCGTGATGGCCCCCATCGCGGTCCAGCAGCCGCACCGGCGTCTGGCGGAACCGCCCGACCTGCACCGCGCCTTCGTCGCCGATGACTTCGGCGCGGAGGTCATGCCCGTAGCGGGTGGTGCGGCTGACATAGAAGTTGGCCATCGCCCCCCGGGCAAAGCGTAGCACGGCCACGGCATTGTCCACGTCGCCCACGGCGCCCACGGCCTCGTCCACCAGCGCGTCGCCCTCGGCATAGACACGCACCGGCTCGTCGTCCAGCAGCCACCTGGACAGATACAGGTCATGGTACATGGCATCCAGAAACAGGCCACCGCTCACCGCCGGATCGGCGAAACTGGGCGGAGGTGGATCCACATCGCCGCTGATGGCCCGGAAGACAAGGGGTCTGCCGATGGCCCCTTGCTCGATGAAACGCTTGGCCTTGACGTGGCCCGCATCGAACTGCCGCATATGGCCGACCATGAGCTTGACGCCCGCACGGTCCACCGCGGCGATGGCCCGGTCACAGGCCGCCACGCTCAGGGCCAACGGCTTCTCACAGAAGATGTTCAGCCCTGCGGCTGCGCAGGCCTCCACGTTGTTGGCATGGGCCGACGTGCTACTCGAGATGCACACCGCATCGAGCTTCTGCCCGGAGAGCAGCGCGTCCAGGTCGGGATAGACGGCTACGTCACCGCAGCACTCCCGCACCTCCGCGGCACGCTGCTCATCCGAGGTCGTCACCGCTACCAACCTCGCACCCCGGATCCGCCGCGCCAGGTTCTGCGCATGGGTCATGCCCATGCGACCAGCGCCTACCACGGCGATGCGGATGTCGCTCGTGCTCAAGACTCCACCTCACTCAACTTGACCGGCCGCCCCTCTTGATATGACTTTTGGGCCGCATAGCCCATGACCACCGGGACGCGCCCATCCCAGCCGGTGACGGGCGGCGGCGTGTCCTTCAGGACAGCGTCCACAAAGGCCTGCATCTCGGCAACATAGGCCTCGTTGTAGCGCTCCAGGAAAAAGTTCAGGGGCAGGTCGCGATGGACGCGCTGGGCGTCGCCGATCTGTACCGTGTTGGGATAGGCGTTGTCGGCGCTTACCACGCCACCACTGCCAAAGACCTCGACCCGCTGGTCGTAGCCATAGACGGCCTGGCGGCTGTTGTCGATGGCGCCCAGCACGCCGTTGTCAAAGTGGAGGGTGATGAGTGTCGTGTCGATGTCGCCTGCCTGGCCAATGGCTGGATCGACCAGGACGTTGCCGGCGGCATAGATCTGCTCGACCTCGCTGCCGATCAGAAAGCGGGCCATGTCAAAGTCGTGGATCGTCATATCGAGAAAGATGCCGCCCGAAACCTTGACATAGTCGATGGGCGGCGGCGCCGGGTCACGGCTGGTGATCCTGAGCAGGTGGGGCTCACCCACCTCCCCGGCAGCGACCGCCTCGCGCACTCGGCTGAAACTGGGATCGAAGCGCCGGTTAAAGCCGACCATCAGCTTGACGCCAGCCCGCTCCGCCGCGGCCAGGGCCATATCGATCTTGGCCAGGTCGAGGGCAATGGGCTTCTCGCAAAAGATCTGCTTGCCGGCCTGCGCCGCGTCAGTGATAATCTGGGCATGGGTGTCGGTGCTGCTGCAGATCAGGACGGCATCGATCCGATCGTCGTCCAGGAGGCGGCGGTAGTCCTGATGGGCCGCCGGCACGCCGAGGTTGGCCGCCACCTTTTCGGCGGCCTCGACATAGATGTCCGACACGGCGAGCAGTTCCGCACTGGGCAGGCGGTACATCAGGTTCTCCGCGTGGAGACGGCCGATGCGGCCTGTGCCAATGATGCCGACGTTGATCCGATCCATGGTACCTCCCTACTGCTGGTTGTCCAGGAGCCAGTTGCGTGACTCCTGCAAATAGGTTTCCAGCCACGACCGCGAGTCCGGGCCCTTGATGGCCGTGAAGGGGTCGGGACCCGGTGCCGTGCACTCCAGGATGATGGGGCCGCCATAGCCAATGTCCCGCAGCGCCGCCATCTGGGCCCGAAAGTCCGTATGCCCGCGACCGATGCCCTGGCGGTTCGAGTCAGCAGCATGGTAGAGCCAGAGGCGCTCGCCGGCCTGGCGGAGTGCGGATGCGGGCTCTGCCTCCTCAATATTCATGTGGTAGGCATCTAACAACACACCGACGTTCTCCGCACCCACTTCACGCACAAAAGCCAGGGCCTCGGAAGCGGTGTTGACCAGGTGCGCCTCGTAACGGTTGAGCACCTCCATGACCAGGCGCAGGTCCAGGGTCGCAGCCCGATCCGCGATCTGGCGCACAGCCCCGGCAAAGAGCCGCCATTCGTCTTCCACCGTACTGACCGCACGCACCCGTCCCACGTAGCCGTGGCAGGACACCATGGGCTGATCCAGCTCGGCCGCGAAATCGAGCAGCCACAGGTAATAGTCTACAGCTTTCTGCCGCAGCGCATCATCGGGATGGGCCAGATCGACGTTGTTGGGTGTGAGCGAAAAGACCCTCAGCCCATGGTCGCCCAGGATGCCGGCCGCCTGTTTTGCCGTGTACAGTGATGGATCGCCGACCAGCTCTACGCCGTCAAAGCCCAGAACCTGGAGTCGCCGGGCAATCTCCGCCAGCGGCAGGTCACCAAAGGTCCAGGTACACACGCCAAGTTCGATCTTCATAGAATCGCCTCTAGGTCTTGATGCGGGTGAAATGAGTGCTTTTGCCGCGACATGCCTTCAGTAGGTCCCATATTCCTTCCAGGCCTGCCACATGGCCATCACGTTCTCAGGAGGCACGTCGGCCTGGATATCGTGCACGGCGGCAAAGACGAAACCGCCACCGGGAGCCAGGGCCTCGATGTTCCGTCTCACATCGGCCTTGACCTCGGCAGGCGTACCCTTGTCCAGGATCCTCTGCGTATCCACGCCTCCGCCCCAAAAGACGAGATCCCGGCCATACTCCCGCTTTAGCTCGTGAGGATCCATGCCCGCGGCGCTGAGCTGCACCGGATTGAGGATGTCGATGCCCGCCTCGATGAAATCCCTGAGCAAGGGGCGCACAGCGCCGCAGGAGTGAAAGAACAGCTTCACGGGAGCCTGGTCTTTGATAAAGGAAAAGAGCCTCTGGTGCCGCGGCTTGATGAGCGAGCGGTAGGTCTTGGGTGAAAGGAGAGGGCGCTGCTGGCCGGCCAGATCGTCGGCTTCGATGACCACATCGACGAGATCCCCGACCGCTTGCAGCGCTTTCTCCCAGAAGGCCGACTTGAACTCGACCATGCGGTCGAGCATGCAGGCCACGTAATCCTGGTGGACGGCCAGATCGATATAGTAGCCCTCGTAGCCGCGCAGCCAGGAATAGACCTCGGAGATGCCCGCACAGGGCCCGGCCAGGACGACCGCTTTTCCGTTGGCCACGGCCTGCTCGGCATCCGCCCGCAGCGAACGAAATCGACCCTCGTCGAGGGGATCCGGAAACGGGTAGTCCTTGAAGTCGCCCAGCGAATCGGCCGGCGCCAGAGGATGGTGGTACATATCATAATAGAAACCACCGTCCTTGGGCTTGCGCCAGCCGATGCCCCACTCATCCGTGTAGGCTTCATAGGCTCCTTCGTCCCGCAGGACGTAGTGGAAGCCAGAGGGCATGCCGGGCAGGACCAGGCGCAAGTCGGTCTCCAGCCGCCGGGCAACGTCCTCCTCGACCATCGCCAACTGCTCGGCCATGGCCATGACCTGGGTCTTGCTCGGCGGCAAGCCCAGGTGGCGGCGGAGATTGGCGTAGGCCGTGAGATGGATCGTCGTGAGCCCGGTGCCGCCCAGATCGAACGGTACACGATCCGGTTCCTGGTGATCCAGGGCCAGGCGTACCCGCTCCCGCGAATTCATCCGTGTCCTCCGCCGCCCTCTTACTTCTCGCGCTCGCCCGTGATGAGATCGGCGATGTCATTCTCCGTCACCTCATCCCGAGTGTAGTTACCAACCAGGTGGCCCCGCCGGATGATCGTGAAGCGGTCGGCAACCTGGTACACGTGGCCTACGTTGTGGCTGATAAAGATGACCGAGAGGCCGCGTTCCTTGGCGTTGAGCGTGTAGGTAAGCACCTTGTGCGTCTCGCCCACGGACAGTGCAGAGGTCGGCTCGTCCAGGATGAGGAGCTTGGCGCCGAAATAGCGGGCCCGGCCAATGGCGATCGACTGTCGCTCACCGCCCGAGAGTTTACCGACCTTCTCGCGAGGAGAGCGAAGGTGAATGCCAATGTCCTTCAGGGCCTCGCGTGCCTGCTGATCCATCTCGGGCATGTCAAGCCACGTCACGGGCCCAAAGCCCCGCGTCACCTCACGGCCGAGAAAGAAATTGCGCGTGACGCTCATGAGAGGAATCAGCGCCAGGTCCTGATAGCAGGTCTCGATGCCGAGTGCGCGCGCCACCTGTGGGGAGGGGATATCGACCTTCTGCCCTTCGAAGTAGATCTGCCCCTTGGTGGGCGTGTGGACGCCGGTCAGCACCTTGATCAGCGTTGATTTGCCGGCACCGTTATCGCCTAACAGGCCCACGACCTCTCGCTGGTTGACCGTAAAGTCGACGCCATCGAGTGCTGTGATGGTGCCAAAGCGCTTGACGATGTCTTCCATGTACACGACGGGCGTGTCACCGCCATTGCCGCTCATGCTCACGTGTTCCCTCCTGTATCAGGCCTTGCTGCGGATCCAGCTATTAAAGATGGCGGCGCCCACGATGGTCACCCCCACGATCGCCTCAAAGTTGTCGGCCGGGATCAGGTTTGTGAGCACCACCCCGGTGCGCAACATGCTGATGATCATCACACCCAGAAGCGCACCTATGATGCTGCCCGATCCGCCTGTGAGTGCCGTGCCACCGACTACCGCCGCGGCAATGGCCTTCAGTTCCTCCCCCGCTCCAGTAGCAATGCGGACGGTGGTGTATTGGCTGAAGAGCAAGATGCCTGCGAAACCAGCCATCACTCCGGAGAGGATGAAACAGATCACCTTGACCCTGCGCACGTTCACGCCCTGGGCCCCAGCCGCTCCGGGGTTGCCGCCGGCGGCAAAGACATGATTCCCGAACTGTGTGCGGACCAGCACGTACTGAAAGAGCAGGACTAGGCCGAGCAGCCACAGGGTAGCGGTCCTAAAGTTGGCTCCCTGCCACATGTCATTCAGAAAGGCTAACCGGCCATTGAATATGTCATAGATCAGATACTTTTCCACCGTCTGGAACATCTGTCCCCCGGAAAAGAGCCAGACGATGCCACGATAGATAAAGAGGGTGCTGAGGGTGGTGATGAAAGACGGAATGCGCGTCCGTGTGACGACGAGCCCGTTCACGAGACCCATCACTGCCGGGACCAGCAGGGCCAGGAGGATGGCCAGCGGGACGCTGCCCGCCTCGGCCGTGCCCCGGGCGTATAGAAAGCCGCCCATAGCCATCATTGGAGCGACCGAGAGGTCAAACTCACCAGCGATCATCAGCAGCGTGATGCCGACCGTAATCGTGCCCGTCAGCACCGCCGCATTGATGATGCCCGAGATGGACCGGACTGTCAGGAAATTAGGGACAAAGGCGGAAAAGAGCACAAAAACGACGGCAAGCGTCATCAGCGGGCCGGCAATGGGGGACTCGACGGCGAATCGACGTGCCGGTCTCAGGCGCTCTGCGATAGTGGTCACGATGGCCTACCTCCCTCAGAGATGGGGGCGGTCGTCAGCCGGACGACGCGCTGGCGGACGAACCGCCCCCACCTAGTGGCGTGACCTGCACCAACAGGTCACTACGACCGGTCTAGCGATACTCGCCTGCCAACCGCTCCACGACCTCGACGTTGCTCAGGTCGACGAAACCAGGGCCTGTCGGTGTGACGGGCAGGGCCGGGCTGATGCCATAGCGATGCTTCAGCATCAGGAACATGACCGCGTTGTATCCCTGGAGGAACGGCTGCTGGTCGATGCCGAACATGGTCGTCCCATCCTTGATCTTTTCGTTGATCTCGGGGCTGAGGTCAAAGGTTCCGTGCCGGATGTCGCCAGCACCGAGACCCTCTGCATCCATAAAGGCGTAGAAGGGGTTGGCCCCGTTAGGACCCAGCGTCAGGAAGATGTCGGTGTCAGGGTTGGCGGTGTAGTAGTCAGAGATGACGGTTTGCGATTCGGCCGGGTCGTCGCTGATGCCCAGCACCTCAGCCGGGATGCCCTGTTCCTCCAGCGCATCGACAAAGCCGTTGCAGCGCCTGTCCAGGCCGGTGTGACCGACCTGCTGGTTGATGCACACGCCCCGGTTGCCGCCATCGGCCGCCAGCCGCAGCCCACCGAGATAACCGCCGGCATACTCGTCCTGGCCGATGTAGGTCATGTAGTCGATGCCGTCCTCGATGGGCCCAGCGCCGGCGTTGTAGCCCACCACCGGGATGCCAGCGTCCAGCGCGCTCTCGATCGGCTCGCGGAAGAGGTCGGCGTCGGTGACCGTCACTCCGATACCATCAGGCTGGGCAGCCACGGCCTGGTCGATCAAGACCGCAACCCTCTCCAGATCGAAGGCATCAGGTCCGAGGACCGTGGCATTGACTCCCATCTCTGTGGCTGCAACCTCGATGCCCTTCTGCACGACGCACCAGAAGGCGTCCCAGGCACACAGCGCGTGCTGCACCATGATTGCGTCGACTGGCCGGTCGGCATCGACCTCAAAGTCCACGTTTTCTGCCGTCACAAAGCCCGGACCGGTACCTGTCACCGGCAGGGCGGGCAGGATGCCGTAGCGCAGGACCATGGTCAACATCTGTACCGCGCCGTATCCCTGCAGGAACGGCTGCTGGTCGATGCCGAACATGGTCGTCCCTGCCCGGATGCGGTCGGCGATTTCGGGGCTGATGTCAAAGGTACCGTGTGTGATGTCGCCCGCATCCAGGCCTTCGGCCTCCATGAAGGCGTAGAAGGGGTTGGCACCGTTGGGGCCCAGCGTCAAAAAGATGTCGGTGTCGGGGTTGGCGGTGTAGTAGTCAGAGATGACAGTCTGGGACTCGGCCGGGTCGTCGCTGATGCCCAGCACCTCGGCCGGGATATCGCTCTCGGCCAGGGCATCGACGAAGCCCTGGCAGCGCTTGTCGAGACCGGTGTGGCCGACCTGCTGGTTGATGCAGACGCCCGCCGTGCCGCCGTCGGCCGCCAGCCGCAGCCCGCCGAGATAGCCGCCCTGGTACTCGTCCTGGCCCAGGTAGGTCAGGTAAGCGATGTCATCTTCGATAGGTCCAGAACCTGCATTGTAGGCTACAACCGGGATTCCCGCATCCAGCGCTCGCTGGATGGGCTCGCGGAAGAGGTCGGGATCGGTGACCGTCAAGGCGATACCATCCGGCTGGGCAGCCACGGCCTGGTCGATCAAGACCGCAACCCTCTCCAGGTCGAAGGAATCGGGCCCCAGGATCGTGGCATTGACGTTCATGTCATCCGCTGCGCTGCGGATGCCGTTCTCGACAGTGCACCAGAACGAGTCCCACGCACACAGCGCGTGCTGGACAAAGATGAGGTCGAGCACCGAGTCGGGGCCGGTCTCACGAACGATGACCTCGACCGGCACCTCCTTGATCACCTCGACTTCCTTCTCGACCTCTACGGTCTCGACAACGGTGACCTCTTTTTCCACCTCGACGGTCTCGACGACCGTCTTTTCCACTTCGACCGTCTGCACGATGGTCTGCGGCTCCGGCGTCGGACCGCAGGCTGCCACAAACAAAATGGACAGCAGCACTAGAATACTCAAAACCTTTTGGGACATGCTCTCCTCCTAACATTGGATTCAGAATCCGGTTTCCACATCAGCTTACGACCAACCAACGCTCCTGCCGACCTTCACCCCCTTTCCTCAGTTGCCTCCCCCCTCGTGACAGGCCCTCTCTAGCAGCCAGCACTTTGCTTCCGGCAAGCTCGCTAGTCAGACCGGCTGAGGTATGTATTCAAGATGACAGATAGCATCAGGATCGCACCGGCCACGGCGCGAAAGATCTGGACAGACACACCCATCAGAACCAGCCCTTGCTCCAGCATCTGGAGCAAGAGGATGCCAATGACGGGTCCAACGACGCTGCCCACACCACCCGTCAGGTGAACGCCACCGATGACGCTGGCAGCCACGGCAATCAACTCCCAGCCTTCGCCCCGCAGGGGGTCCACGCTGGTTCGATGCGCAAACTGCATCACGCTGGCCAGGCCTGTGAGCAGGCCCGTTAGGGTGAAGGCCAGCAGCTTGACCCGCCTGACTGGCACGCCCTGCGCCAGCGCCGCCCCCGGGTTACCACCCGTGGCAAAGACCCAGTTGCCGAAGCGTGTGCGCCTGAGGAGAAAGGACATCAGTACCGCGACAAGGACGAACCATAGGATAGACAGCCGGAAATTGGCGACCGGCGTGAAGAGCACGTTGAGCTTGGTCAGCGAGCCGTTGAGAAAGGTAAAGAGAAAGGGGGTGCTCTCCGTATACTTGGCAAAGTCACCACCTCCGATGCCGCGAGCGATACCCCTATAGGCCAGCATCGTGCCCAGCGTCGCGATAAACGAGGGAATGCCCGTCCGGACCACGATCAGCCCATTGATCAGTCCCAGGGTGGCACTGACCAGGAGAGCGAATAGCATGGCAGGCAAAGGGGCAAGGCCCGCATTCATCGACAGGGCCCAGACAAAACTGGCGACGGCAAAGATCGAACCGACTGAGAGGTCAAACTCACCGGCGATCATCAAGATGGCCACGCCGATGACGATGAGGCCTTGAACGCTGCCAAAGGACAGGATGTTCGAGATGGCGACGGACGTCAAAAAGTGCTCGGCGCTGAAGGAAAAGATGAGCGCCACGATCAGAAAACTGATGAGAGCGACCGCCTCAGGAAATTGGGCCAGCCGGTAGCGGAACCTGGTCAAGTTCGCGGTCAACGAGTCAGCAGACATGCTTCTCCCCCTTTGGACCAGCACTGCGATGAATCACGTCGTTCCACAACACCAATTGCGCCAGCAGCCGGCAGCCTGCCAGCCCCAATTCCCCCACGTCCTGTAACAGGCCCCGCATCAAGACGATCCGCCGCCATCGGACTCTGATGCAGGCTGGTGCTCCACCTGCATCCGTTCGCCCGAGGATTCACGCACCACCAACCTGCCCCTGACCACCACATTCGTGAATCCGGGGAGGTCAGAAACCTCGCCGCCCGCCAGGGCGAGGGCCATCTCTACGGCCCGCTTGCCCATCTCTGGCTTGGGCTGGGCGATCGTCGTCAGGGCTGGAGAGACGTAGGCCGCGAATGGGATGTCATCAAAGCCGACGACGGCCAGCTCGCGCGGCACGCTGACACCAGCCGTCCGCGCGGCGCGAAGCAAGCCGATGGCCGTCATGTCGTTGTAGCAAAAGGCTGCGGAGGGAACGTCACTGCGATCCATAACTGCAGTCAAAGCCTCCTCGCCACAGTCCACTCGCCCTGTGCCGCGCACGACAAGACTGGGCTCGAATGCGATGTTGGCCTCACCCAGGGCCTGCCGGTAGCCGGCCATTCGATCGAAGTCGTCACTATGGTTCGCCGCCCCGGCAATGTAGGCGATGCGCCTGTGTCCCCGGCGGATCAGGTGCCCGGTCGCCAGGCAGGCGCCATGCCGGTTGTCGACCGTCACCGAGAAGGTGTAGGGTCCCCGTTGCTCGCTGCGGCTGTTGATGAGCACGACTGGTGCCCCAAGCTGGTCCAGGTGGGCCTGATAGAGCGCGCCGACGCGCGACGAGGTCACGATCACGGCGTCCACTCGCTTGGAGCGGAGCATTTCTACGGCTGCGATCTCGCGCCGGCGACGGGAGTTGGAGCTGGCCAGGATGACGCTGTAGCCATGATCGTGGGCCGTGCTCTCGACGGCTTGCACGATTTCGGCGATGAACGGGTCGGTGATGGTGGTGACGACGATGCCGATGGTCTGCGTTCTGCCCATCACCAAGCTGCGGGCCTGGGCATCTGGAGAGTAACCCATCTCGCGGGCCAGGCGTTGGATGCGATCCTTGGTGTCAGGACTGACGAGCGGGCTCTCACCGAGCGCCCGAGAGACGGTCGAATGAGAGACACCAGCAGCTTTGGCAATGTCTTTGATCGAGACGGTCATCTGCACCTTCTTGATGCAAACGTGTGCACCGCCGGGCAAAAAAAGGACGGTATGTCACAGGCTGTACTAGCCCCTCCTGCACACGTGTGCAAGTATACCAGATCACCCCCTGCTTGTCAAGACCCCAATCTCACGGCTTTTTCGACCTGTGATTGCGCTGTCTCCATTACCTGCCAGGAAGCTTGGATTCAGATTCTGAGACTTGATATCTGCCGGTTTCTCCA
>JAMJFU010000112.1:11008-11227 GCA_023544525.1 Anaerolineae bacterium
TCGACTAGGCTCCCGGCTAAGCGTCCCGGAGCCTGCCATCTCGCAGGAAGCGCTCATACTCCTTACCCAGGCCCAGCCGCTCGAATTGCTCGGGCGGGGCGTCGTTGTCGACCATGAGCCGGATCAGGTGGCCGATCATCATGGCTTCCACCTGCGGATCATCCAGGGGGTGTTCTTGCTTTGGGTCTCTCTCCAGGTCAAAGAGCAGCGTGCCAAAGG
>JAMJFU010000113.1 GCA_023544525.1 Anaerolineae bacterium
GGTGGGCGCTTACGGCGGCAAGCGGGATGTTATGGAGACCGTCGCCCCGGCCGGACCCATGTACCAGGCCGGGACCCTGTCGGGTAACCCGCTGGCCATGACCGCCGGCCTGGTCACCCTGCGCGAGCTGCGCAAACCGGGCATCTTTGATGGCATCGTGGCCCTGACCGAGCGCCTGTGCCAGGGCCTCGGCCAGGCAGCGGCCGAGGCGGGCATCCCGGTCTACCAGACGCAGGCCGGCACCATGTTCTCCACCTTCTTCACCGAAGGACCGGTTACCGACTATGCCAGCGCCAAGGAGAGCGACACGGAGCGCTTTGGCCGCTTCTTCCAGGGCATGCTGCAGCGGGGTATCTACCTGGCCCCCTCCCAATTCGAGGCTGGCTTTACCAGCACAGTGCACACCGCCGGCGTGGTCGATGCCACGGTTGAGGCTGCCCGTGGTGCCCTGCGCCAGGTCTAGCTCACTTCCCCGGCGGTTACGTCGCGGCACATGTGGGAGGGACCTGAAGCTGGCCAGGTTGGTCCAGGCTGGGTTGGAGGGCAGCCCCGGATGAGCACCGACAAGGACGATGGCAAAGTACCTATCACCACGGGACACCGTAACCTGCTGCTGGCGACGTCCCTGTTGACGCTGGTGCTGGTGATTCTGGGGGGCATCGTCTGTGTCACCGACTCGTCGAAAGCATGCCCCGATTGGCCAGGGTGCTATGGTCAGCTCATCCCTCCCCTGCGCATCAACGCGATCCTCGAATATTCCCACCGCGTGACGGCGGCACTCACTTCGTTGCTCATCATCGCCTCGGCCATCATCGGCTGGCGCAACTCTCGTCCGGTCCGCTGGGTCAGCTGGCCGCCCCTCATCGCCATTGCCTTTCTGCTGGCGGTCATTGTCTTTGGTGCACTGGTGGTGCTCCGCGGCCTTGAGCCCGGCCTGGCGGCCCTGGACCTGGGCGCGGCCCTGATGGTGCTGGCCCTCATGGTCACGGCGACCGTGGTGGCCGCCGCCCGCCATCAGAGGCCAGACCTGGCTGCCCGACTTTCCTTCCACGAACCCTTGGTCAGGTTGGCTTTGGGCACTCTGATCCTGGTCTTTCTCGTGCTGGTGAGCGGCGTCCTGGTCGCGGCCAGCGGCTCGCCCGTGCGCTGCCTGGGCTGGCCGCTCTACGGTGGTGACTGGCCGGTGGCCGAGGGGCGGCATTGGCTGCAATTGGCCCGTCGTGTGCTGGGCGGGATTGCGGGTGTCTCCATCATCACCGTCGTCGTCCAGGCCTGGCGGCGACACCAGTTGGGGGCTATCCGCCCCGCGGCAGCGGTCGTGGGCCTGCTGTTCCTGGCCGAGATTGTCATCGGAGGGCTCATGGTTGCCTACAACCCCGGCCTCGCCCTGCAGCTGGTCCACGCCGCGCTGGCGGCAGCCTTGTGGGCGTCCCTGGTCGCGCTCGCCGTGCTTGCTGGCTGGGCCTCTTCCGCGAGCGAATAGGAACTCGGTGAGGGAGCCAATGGACAGCATCGAGACCAGGCCCCTTGTCCCAGATTCGTCAACCTGTTGTGCTTGTCGGGGGATCGGAAACGTGCTATAATCCAGCGAACGGATAGAATGGAGTGTAGCGATGTTAAAGGAAACGACAATCACCTATCCGCAGGGGGTTCCACAACTCCTCAAGATGTCGGATGCTGAATTCGCCGGCGAGTTGCAGTTCCTGGCTGCGGTCAAGCTTTATGAACTGGGCCGCCTTTCCTCCGGCAAGGCGGCTGAACTGGCAGGCATGGGGCGTGTCGAGTTCCTTCAATCTCTGGCAGGAGTCGGTGTGCCGGCGATCAACCTTCGTGAAGAGGAGGTTGATCTCGAGGTTTCGACAGCGAAAGAACTGGCACGGTGACCGGTCCTGCACACGAACCAGAGAGAATCTGGGTCGTTGATACCGGGCCACTGATCTTTTTGTCCAAGCTCGATCACCTCGACCTACTCAGGTCCGCCGCTGAAACGGTTTGTGCCTCACAAGCCGTGATCGACGAGATCCAGGCCAAACCCGACGAAGCAGCTCGTGCAATCGATCATGCGTGCCAATCTTGGCTGTCTGTCCGTCAGGTGGGCAACCGGCAGGCTGTCGAGATCCTGCTTGCCGATCTTGGTCCCGGTGAGGCTGAAACCATCGTCCTTGCCAAGGAGCTCGGTGCTGACCGGGTGGTGATGGATGACCTCGATGCCCGCCGTTTTGCGCGTCGCGTTGGGTTAGAGTTGATCGGTACTCTCGGATTGCTGCTGGTCGCCCGCCTCGATGGCAAGATCGCCTCTTTGCATCATGAGATCGAAAGGCTGGAGGCAGCTGATTTCCGGGTGGCACCTGAACTGGTAGAGAGGCTGCTCCTGGAAGCAGGCGAAGTAGAGGTCTAGCAGACCCAGATTGGGCCATCAAGTCCCTCGGATATAGGTCCCCCCTTCCTCGATTCTCCCTCCCATCCCAGATTCCAGCGCCCCTGGTCACATCTCGTGCTTCAAATGCATATCACCACTGCCAGGCCGTATCCTTTCCGATCCTCCAGCGGTATATATAGTGCTCGATAAACAGGTCTCGTGGAGATCCAGTCCTATGGACGGTGTCCCAACGCCGGAGAGAATCCTGCAGGCAGCCCATCACCTGTTCACCCACAAGGGCTTTGCCAACACGTCTGTACGCGAGATCTGCGAGGGTGCCGAGGTCACCGCACCGGTGATCTATTACCACTTTGGCAGCAAGGACGGCGTCTTTCAGGCGGTTGTGGAGGACGCCCTCAACCTGGATGGCTTCTGCGACCGCCTCCGGGAGGCAGTGGCCGCCTGCCCTGACCCATGGGCTAAGCTGCGCGCCTTCGTCCACACCTACCTCTCCACCTTCCCCCTCCTGACCCTCAACCCCGGCCTGCACCTAGGCAACTCGGCGCAGCTCAACGACGCCAGCCTGCGGCGCTTCGGCCTGGGCCTCGAATCTGCCTACCAGCTGGCCCGGCAGATCCTGCAGGCCGGCATCAGCTCCGGCGCGTTCCGCCCGGTGAAGGTCGACACGGCCGCCGCCTGCCTGCTGGGCACGGTCGACTCCTTCGTGCGCTCACGGGCCTACCTCGGCGTTGAGTACGACCTGGAGGAGGTGGCCGACTGCGTCGTCAACCTGTTCAGCGGTGGTTTGAGCGCCAAACAGGCGTAAGGAGCACTAGCCGCCGGCCTGCGAGACGGCTTGGCCACACTGAACACGCGCGGCAGCAGGGGAGGGCCCGCATTGTTCGACAAAGAAGACCACATCATAGCAGAGGAGGAGCCAATGCAGTCGGACCAATCACGTGAGCGAAACGGAGTGGGATCGAATCTCATCGAAGGGTATCACTGAGGAGGGAAACCATGAAGCGGAACGTATTCTCTATGGCAATCGTGCTGGCGCTCCTTGTGTCGCTGGCCCTCACCTCTGCGGCGCCGTCACAGGCCGTCGAGGCTGAGCGGGTACTGGTCGAATTTGCGCCCGGGCGGGCAGCCGCTGTGCGCGGCGCGCTGGAAGGCGCAGGCGGCAGCATCCACTACCAGTTCGACGAACTGAATCTCTTTGCCGTCACGCTGCCGGCCGCAGCAGTGAGTGGCATCGCCCGCAACCCCAACGTGGTGGTCGTCGCCCCTGACGTGCCACGTTATCCCATGGGGCAGACCACGCCCTGGGGCATCGAACGTGTGCAGGCGCCGCTGGTCTGGCCGACCGCAACGGGCACTGGTGTGAAGGTGTGTATCATCGACTCGGGCCTGTACACAAACCACGAGGATATCTCCGTGTTGGCCGCCGGTTACCCCAGCGGCTGGAACTCCGACGGCTGCGGGCACGGCACCCACGTGGCCGGCACCATCGCCGCAGCGAACAACAACTTGGGTGTGGTCGGCGTCAGTCCGAACGTAGCGCTGTACATCGTCAAGGTCTTTGGCGACAACTGCTCGTGGAGCTACAGCTCGGATCTGATCGATGCCACCAATAGGTGTGAGGAAGCAGGCGCCAAGATCATCAGCATGAGCCTGGGTGGTGGCAAGGGCATCGGCCCCTGGGAGGAGCGGCAGTTCAACAACCTGTGGAGCAGCGGCATCCTGTCGATCGCGGCCGCCGGAAACGCGGGGAACACCCAAAAGAGTTACCCCGCCTCCTACAGCTCGGTAGTCTCGGTGGCCGCCACCGACATCAACAACGTCGTAGCCGACTTCTCCCAGCAAAACGACCAGGTGGAGCTGGCCGCCCCGGGCGTCGACGTGCTGAGCACTGTGCCCTGGCTGGCCACCGACGAGCTGACCGTCGACGGCGTAACCTACTCTGCCCACCACATCGACTATGCGGCCTACGGCACGGCCAGCGGCACGCTGGCGGACGGCGGGCTGTGCGACACCACGGGCAGTTGGAGCGGCAAGGTCGTGCTCTGCGAGCGCGGCTCGATCAGCTTCTATGACAAGGTCATGAACGTCCAGAACAGCGGTGGGGCGGCAGCCGTCATCTATAACAACGAGTCGGGCAACTTCTACGGGACGCTCGGCGAGGGCTACTCATCCGAGATCGTGGCCATCAGCCTCAGCCAGGAGGACGGGCAGTACCTGGTGGCCAACAAGCTGGGCTCCACGGGCAGCGTCGTCAGCTCGATCGAAAAGCCCGGCAGCGGCTACGAGGCCTGGAATGGCACCTCCATGGCCACGCCCCACGTCTCTGGCGTAGCAGCGCTGCTGTGGAGCTCCAACGCCGCGTTGACCAACGCCGACATCCGCAACGCGATGAACGCGACCGCCCTCGATCTGGGGGCCGCCGGCCGCGACAACGCCTACGGCTACGGACTGGTCCAGGCCTACGATGCGCTGACCTACCTTGGCGGGGGAGGCACCGAGAACCAGCCGCCAACGGCCAACTTTAGCTACACCACGTCCGGCCTTACCGCGACCTTCATCGACCAGAGCACCGACACCGACGGCAGTGTCGTCGCCTGGAGCTGGAACTTTGGCGATGGCACCACGTCGACGGCGCAGAACCCGACGCACACCTATGGAGCCGATGGGACGTACACCGTCAGCCTGACCGTGACCGACGACGACGGTGCAATCGATACCGTAAGCCAGGACGTGACCGTCAGCAGCGGCGGTTCGGGAACCGCGACGATGTACGTCTTTGACATCGCCATGTCGTCCAAGACCGCCGGCCCCAACCGGAGCGGCATTGCCGTGGTGACCATTAAGGACACTGATGGCAATCTTGTCGGCGGTGCGACAGTCTCTGGCACCTGGAGCGGCGCTTACTTGGACTCGGTCAGCGGTACGACCGGCACCGACGGTACAGTCAGCTTTGAATCCGGCAAGGTGCGCCAAGCCAATGTCACCTTCACCTTCACCGTGGACAAGGTGGAAAAGACCGGCTACACCTACGATTCTTCGCTCAACGTCGAGACGAGCGACAGCATTACAGTGCAATAACAACTAGCCATGGCCTCTGCTATGCCGAACCATCGCTAGTGCAGGCCATGCTGTGAGGCCTCAGTGCAGGGCGACCCCCCGGCCCCGCACAGGCCAAGGTGCCTGGCACTTTCCTCTCAAGTGCCAGGCACCTGATCTTGGGGTGCGCCTGCCCTCATTTGACAATAAGCCCTAACCGCCGTATAATCGCTATGTCAAGGTGCTATACGAAAGACGAGGAGGCGATCGATGGCGGTAGAGCAGTTGCCCCTGTTTCCGGGCGATGAGCCCCAGCCGG
Source organism: Anaerolineae bacterium (assembly GCA_023544525.1). Classification (GTDB taxonomy): domain Bacteria; phylum Chloroflexota; class Anaerolineae; order JAAYZQ01; family JAAYZQ01; genus JAMJFU01. Next base: position 5,736 of record JAMJFU010000113.1, read on the forward strand.
TGGGCATGCACGCAGGGCTAGCCGCTGGCGCTCACCTGGATGCGGCCATGAAGCGCTTCGAGCAGCATATGGTCCAGCAGGACTATGCCGAGAACACGGTGAAATCGTTCCTGGGCGACCTGCGTATCCTCAAGCGCTACCTGGACGGCAACCCACCGGTGGGCGAGATCAGCACCAAGGACCTGCAGGGGTTTCTCCACTGGCTCCAACACGAGCGGGGCAAGCCTTGTAGTCCGAAGTCCTATGCGCGGCGGCTGACGACCTTGAAGGTCTTTTTCTCGTGGCTGGCCGACCTGGGCCTGCTGCGCTCCGACCCAGCCGCATCCCTGACCCACAAGCCGGTGCACACACCCCTGCCGCGCATCCTCTACGACGACCAGGTCGAGCAGGTGCTGGCCGTCACCCGGCAGATGATGGTGGGTGAGAGTACGGCCGACAGCAAGCCCGATCCACGCCCGCACCTGCTGGTGAACCTCCTGCTCCACACCGGCATCAAGAAACAGGAATGCATGCGCCTCAGGCTGGCCCACATCGATACCTCGGACCCGGCCGGCCCCGTGATCCACGTCCGCTACGACAAGGCCGGGATGCAGTACAAGGAGCGCCGGCTGCGGCTGCCCGCCGCCTGGACCCGCACCCTGGCCGCCTACCGCCGCGTCTACGAACCCCAGGACCACCTCTTCCCCTGCACGGCCCGGAACCTGGAATATGTGCTGAGCAACGTCGCCAAGCTGGCTGGCCTGCCCGACGGCCTCTCCTTCGAGATGCTGCGCTGGACCTGCGCGGTCCGCGATTTTCAGGCGCGCATGGACGCCGATCGCCTGCGGCGCAAGTTGGGGCTATCCCAGATGAGCTGGCAGGAGACGGAAGCGAGGATCGTGCGCCTGGCCGAGCCAGCGCTATAGCCCTGCCAGGCCGTCTGTTGCCCTCTTGGGAGCGGTGGCGAATTCAGCATGGGTATTTGCATTCGGCATCAGAATGTGATATAATGATGAACTGCCAGAGTATGCGCGGGGTCTGTCCCCCGCGCTCGTCTGTGTCGATTGCCAGAATATCGTGCCTTTAGAAAGGATCGGGGAGTGTCACTCACAAAAGCGGAAAAGACAGATATCATTCAGAAATACAATATGCACACCAGCGACACTGGTTCGCCGGAGGTGCAGATTGCCTTGCTGACCACGCGGATCAGCCAGTTGACCGAACACCTGAAGGTCCACAAACACGATGACCACTCACGGCGCGGCCTGTACAAGTTGGTCGGTCAGCGGCGCAGACACCTGGCATATCTGAAGAGCAAGGACGCAGAACGATATCGCAAGATTGTGGAAAGGCTGGGGCTGCGCAGATAGCAGGGCCAAGTTGATAGTTGTAGTTTATTGTCTAGTGGCCTATGGCCAGGGCAGTGCAGGTGGTGCCGGAGCCATAGGCCGCATCATGTGTGAGGAAGTTTAACATCGGGCAAGGCGCGGGTCAGGAATTGGGGAATGGGCCCTGGCTCATTCAGCAGCGAGGACATATTCCCCAGTCCCTCGACCCCTGCCTTTCCCCAAGAAACCCAGGAGGGAAAAGTGAATAACAGCAAAAAGTACGTCGTGGAAATGGGCGGCAAGCCCTTGACGATCGAAACAGGGCAGTTAGCCATGCAGGCCGGTGGATCCGTAGTCGTCCAGATGGGCGATTCGGTCGTGCTGTGCACGGCTACTGCGTCAAAAAAGCCCCGGGAAGGGCTCAGCTTCCTTCCCCTCACCGTGGACTTTGAGGAAAGGCTATACGCCGCGGGTCGCATCCCCGGGAGCTTTTTCCGGAGGGAAGGGCGTCCCAGTGAATCGGCGATCCTCACGTCACGCCTGACTGACCGCCCACTTCGGCCGCTGTTTCCAAAGGACTATCGCAACGATATCCAGGTCATCGCCACGGCCCTGTCTTCTGACACGCAGAACTACCTGGATATCCCCACCATCATCGGTGCCTCGACCGCACTGACGATCTCTGATATCCCCTTCGCCGGCCCTATCGGCGCGGTGCGCGTGGGGCTGGTCGAGGACGAATTCGTCATCAATCCCACTGCCGAGCAGATGGAGCAGAGCCAACTGGATCTGCGCATGGCGGGCAGCGAGGACGCCATCTTGATGGTAGAGGCCGGTGCCCAAGAATTGCACGAGGAGGTGATCCTCCAGGCGCTCAAGGCGGGCCACGAGGCCATGCAGGCAGTCATCGCCCTGCAGAAACAGATGCGTGAAGAGTTCGGCAAGCCCAAGAACCTGGACTATCCCGTCGCCACCATTGAGGAACGCGACAGGGAGCGTATTGGACGCCGGATCGGCGACCGGGTCGCCGAGCTTCTCAAAACGCCGATGAGCAAGGACGAGTGGGGTCGCGAAACCGACGCCCTCGAGGACGAAATCCTCGGTTCCTTTGTGGACGACGAGACCATCGAGCCCCGCGATGTCAAGGACGTGTTTCATGAGGTCCTCCGGAGAGAGACGCGGGAGATGATCCTGCGCGAGCGACGGCGGACCGACGGCCGGGCCACCGACGAGATCCGGGCTATCTGGAGCAAGACGGGCATCCTGCCCCGCGCCCACGGATCGGGGTTGTTCACCCGCGGCGAGACACAGGTGATGAGCATCGCCACCCTGGGCACGCCGCGCGAGGAGCAAAAACTGGATACCCTGCGCCCCGAAGAAGCCAAGCGCTACATGCATCACTACAACTTCCCGCCCTTTAGCACGGGCGAGACCTGGCCGATGAGGGGCCCGCGACGCCGGGAGATCGGCCACGGCGCCTTGGCCGAAGCGGCCTTGAGCGCTGTGCTGCCCACCGAAGAGCAGTTCCCGTACACCTTGCGCGTCGTCTCCGAGGTCCTTTCGTCCAATGGCTCGACCTCGATGGCTTCTGTCTGTGGCAGCACCCTGGCACTGATGGACGCGGGTGTGCCAATCAAGAACCCGGTTGGTGGCATTGCCATGGGCCTTATCTCCCAAGATGACCGTTACGCCATCCTGAGCGACATCCAAGGCTTGGAAGATCACCTGGGCGATATGGACTTCAAGGTCGCAGGCAGCCGCGAGGGGATCACCGCCCTGCAGATGGACATCAAGGTCAAGGGCCTGAGCTACGAGATCATGTCCGAGGCGTTGACCCAGGCGCGGACCGGCCGGCTCCACATCCTGGACAAGATGGCCGAGACGATCGCCGAACCCCGGACCGAGATGTCGCCTTACGCACCCCGGATCACGACCATCCACATCGATCCGGACAAGATCGGCAAGATCATCGGCCCTGGTGGCAAGACGATCCGCAAGATCCAGGAAGAGTGCGATGTCCAGATCGACATCGAGGACGACGGCACGGTCTTTGTCGCCGCAGTCGACGGCCTGGGCGCAGAGCGGGCCCTGGAAATGATTGACGCCCTCACCGAAGAAGCGGAGATTGGCAAAGTCTACGTGGGCAAGGTTGTCCGCACCGAGAGTTACGGCGCCTTTGTCGAGATCCTGCCCGGTGTAGATGGCATGGTCCACATCTCGCAACTGGCAGACTATCACGCTCCAACCGTCGAGGATGTGGTCCACGTCGGCGACGAGGTGATGGTCATGGTCACTGACGTCGACGAGGACAGCGGCAAGATCCGCCTGTCACGCCAGGCAGTCCTGGAGGGCTGGACCGCCGAAGAAGCGCGCGAGCGCGATCGGCCGAGCAGTTCATCCGGAGGCCGGCGTGGAGGAGGTCGGCCTCGCGGCGGCTCCCGCCGCAGGTCATAACGAAACCTGCCGGGCCGGCCGCGGCCGGCCCGGCTTTTCTTCCCGCAGGCTGCCTGGGCGGTGTGGCAGTGAACTGCGGACGAGCATCGGGAGAGAGTGAACCGCATGGGTGAAGAGCTAAACCGTCTGCCGGAGGACGGGGCCGGAGGACCCCAGCTGAGCTGGGGCCGGCGCACGACGCGCTTCCTGCGCGAGGTGCTGGAGACCATCCTGCCGGCGATCCTGATCGCACTCCTCATCAACGTCTTTATCGGCCAGGCCACGCGGGTAGAGGGGCAGAGCATGGAGCCCAACCTGCACACCGATCAGCGCCTGGTTGTCGAAAAACTATCCTATCGTTTCCACGGCCCGCAGAGGTTCGACGTCGTCGTGCTCAAGCTACCGCAGCAGGGTGAAGAGCTTCTGATCAAGCGCGTCGTCGGCCTGCCTGGCGAAACGGTCGAAATCCGCAACGGCATAGTCCATATCAATGGCCAACCGCTAGAGGAGCCCTTCCTCGACGTCCAGACGCGACCTGGGCGTGACAACCATGTCGTCGTCCCGCCGCTGCATGTGTACGTGCTGGGCGACAACCGCGATCACTCGAACGATTCGCGTAGTTTTGGTCCCGTACCCATCGAGAACATTGTGGGGCGGGCCTGGTTTTCCTACTGGCCTGCCGAGAATATCGGATTCGTAGACTAGAGTTCCAGGATACCGCTTAACAGGTGAGTCCTGAGGTCCAGGTATATGGATCCGGAGTGATTGCCGCCCGCTGAGAATCCCATGATCTCACCCGAGTGGAGTCGCACAACCAAGCGCCTAGTCGTCGTCGGCCTGATCATCATCTTTCTTCTGGCCCTCTATCTCTTCCGCGCCCTCTTGCCACCGACAATCCTGGCCTTTGTTCTGGCCTACCTTCTCAAACCACTCGTCGACTGGATCGAGCGGCGGACCGACGTACCCCGGACCCTGGCCGTGGTTGTGGTCTACCTCGCCCTGTTCGTGGTCATAATCATCATCCCTGTCACGGTCGTGCCCTACGCCGTCGATCGCATCAGCCGTATTAACGTCAACCTGCAGCAGTTGGCCGACCAACTGGTCGGGTTCCTATCCCAGCCCTTCACCCTGTTGGGCTATACCATCAACCTGGAAGACCTGACCGGTGATGTCCAGGGGGGAATTCAGGACCTGCTCCAGCCTTTCGCCTCGCGGACCCTGAACCTCTTTTTCAACGTCCTGTCCAGCCTGTTGTGGGTCGTGTCTATCACCATCATCTCTTTCTATCTGGTGAAGGATGCAGATCGACTGCGCCAGTTCTTGGACCGGATGGCACCGCCGGGTTACACCGAAGAGCTCGCCCGGCTGCGTGAAGAGATCAACCTGGTCTGGAAGGCGTTTTTCCGCGGCCAGGTGGTGTTGGGCGTTGTCGTGGGCACTGTGGTTTGGATCGCCATGTCCATCGTTGGCCTGCCAAACGCCGGGATCATGGGCCTCATTGCCGGGCTATTGGAAGTTGTTCCCACCTTTGGCCCGGTCCTGGCGACGATTCCTGCGCTGTTGGTCGCCCTGTTCCTGGGCTCGGTCTACCTGCCCCTCAGCAACTTCTGGTTCGCCGTCCTGGTACTGGGCATCTATACCATCATCCAACAGCTGGAAAATGCCTACCTGGTACCCCGCATTATGGGCCGCCGCCTGCAGC
>JAMJFU010000114.1 GCA_023544525.1 Anaerolineae bacterium
CATCGCGGTCGTATACGTAGGGATGGGCCAGTACCGCTAATCCACCGGCGTGGTGTATCAGCCCGATGGCGGCTTCGGGTGATAGTTTGTATCGTTCAACATAGGCGGGACAATCCCGCCCAATCCACCGCTCGAAGGCCTCGTCCCAACTGGTGACATGACCCGCATCCAGGAGGCTCATCGCCACGTGAGGACGCCCCAGCGACCCACCTCCTCCGGAGAGCTCCAGAAGGCGTTCCCACTGCAGCGGGAAGCCAAGTTCTGCCAGCCGGGCCAGCATCTTTTGCGCTCGCTCCCAACGCGCCTGGCGGGTGCGGGCCAACAGCCCCTGGAGGGCCGGGTTCTCGAGATCCACAAGATAGCCCAACAGGTGGATCTCTTCCCGGTCACTGAGGGTGCTAATCTCCACGCCAGGAACGACCCTGATGTGGCTTGTGCGGGCCCGCTGCAGGGCCTCAGGCAGCCCATCGGTTGTATCGTGGTCAGTGATAGCCAGTACTTCTATGCCTTGGCCCGCGGCCCGGGCCACCAATTCGCCAGGTGTTAGTCCGCCATCCGAGGCGGTCGTGTGGCAATGTAGATCAACGCGACTCGAGTTCGTCCTTCGCCCCCTATTTACCTGCCTCGTCTTTGGCCTAATCCTTTTCAGCTCTCTTTTCGGCAGCCCTGCGCTTGGCTTCCTCTTTTGCCCGGCGCGCTGCCTCTTCGGCTTCATAGTCCGACGGGTGCAGCTTGGCATAGTACTGGATCGGAACCAGGAGATGGTCCATATCCAGGAACATGTCCCGATCGCGGTCGGTGGTTGGAGTTTCGTGCTCCTGGTTCATCTTGATCGCGTCAAATGGGCAATACTCGGCACAGTAGCCACATGACATGCAGATCACGGCATCGATCCAAAACCCAGATGGTTGGGCCTTGGGCCGACCGCGGTCGTCGGTGGCCCGCTCGATGTAAATACACTGTGGCGGACAGACGCGGGCGCAGATCCCACAGGCCGTGCAGCGCGGCTCCTCGGGCGTCTCTTCGTAGACGAGCATGGGCAGGAAGCGAAAGCGCTCGGGCACCTTGCGTTTCTGTTCTGGATACTGTATGGTAAAGATTCCCTTGCCGTCGACGGCCTGGTGCCGCTCCAGCCATTTGTTGTCGTAGCGATCGACGGTGAACCACTCCCATGGCTTGCGGTCATAGACGAACGATTCGATAAAGTGGCGCATCGTGACGGAAAGGCCTTTGATGAGTCCGAATCCAAACATTAGCGGTCCACCTCCCCCAGCGTAATGTCGATGCTGCCCAGGATGACGATGGCGTCGGCCAGCAAGTGCCCCACCGACATGGCCTCCAGCGCCGCCAGGTTGATCAGGCACTCGGAGCGCACGTGATAGCGGTACGGATTGGTCCCCCCGTCGCTGACGAGGTAAAAGCCCAGCTCGCCCTTGGGATGCTCCACGCGACTGTACAGTTCCCCGTCCGGCACCTTGACGTTCCAGGCGTTCTTGCCATCCATGATGGCACCTGTGGCCGGGATGCGGTTCAGGGCCTGCTTCAGAATCTTGATGCTCTGGCGGGCCTCGGCGATGCGCTGGCGATAGCGATCGTAGACGTCGCCCGTTTCGTAGGTGGGCACCTCGAAATCGAAACTTTCGTAGATGGAATAGGGCTCTACCCTGCGGATGTCGTAGGAAAGCCCGGCCGAGCGGAGGACCGGCCCGGTAACGCCATAGTTGACCATCTCCTGCCAGCTCATGGCGCCGACGCCACGCGAGCGCGAGATAAAGATCTCGTTGTCGGTCAGCAGCGTTTCGAACTCGTCGATCTTGCGGTCCAAGCGGCTCACGACCTTGCGGCAGCGTGCCAGCCATTCGTCGCTGACGTCGCCATACACCCCACCGATGCGATAGTAGTTGTGCATCATGCGCGCGCCCGAGGCTTCCTCAAAGAGGTCGAGCACGTGCTCGCGCTCGGTGAAGGCATAGATCATGGGGGTCATCATGGCCCCCAGCTCGTTGAACTGAAAACCGATGGTCAGCAGATGGTTGACGACGCGCGCCAGCTCGCCCATGATGACCCGCAAGTACTCGGCCCGTTCAGGCACTTCTTTGCCCAGCATGCGCTCGACGGCCACCACGTAGGCGAATTCGTTGTACATGGGGCTGATATAGTCGAGGCGGTCGGTGTAGGGGATATTCCCGTTCCACAGGTTTCGCTCGCCGATCTTTTCGTGGTTGCGGTGCAAGTGGCCCACCACGGGCGTGAGGTTGGTCACCGTCTCGCCCTGCAGGCCGACGACCATGCGGAATACGCCGTGGGTGCTGGGGTGGTGCGGCCCGACGTTCAAATAGACCGGCTCGGTGTCGATGCCATTGATCTCGACCTTGGGCGCGAATAGGGGCGGATAGTCGGCCCCGAGATCCCAGTCCTCTGGATCAAAGCCCTGGGGATATTGCACGTTAGCTCGCCAGTGCACCCGCTGCTCGGCAGATCTCGGTCGAGGGTTCTCGGGGTAGGGCCAGCGGCTGCCAAAGGGCTTGTTGTCCTCCTCGTAGTAGGGCTCGTGCCAGTCCTTGCGCAGCGGATGACCTTCGAATCCCTCCCACAACAATATCCGCCGCAGGTCCGGGTGCCCGTCAAAGTGGATGCCGAACATGTCCCAGACCTCGCGCTCCTGAAAGTTGGCCGATTTCCAGATCGTGGTCACCGTCGGCACGCGGGCATCAACTCTGTCTGGGACTCGGACCTTGAAGGACAGGCCCGGCCCCTGCAACTCGGGCCGGGTCGAATAGACGTTATAAACTACGTCCAGATGATCGGCATAGTCGGATGCAGAGACGTGGGTGAGAAAGTCAAAACCCATCTCGTCACGGAGATAGGTCGCGATCGAGGGCAGGCGGTCCCGGTCCAGGACCAACCAATCGCCCTCGCGCTCCACCACCGCCCCTGGAAAGGCTGTGCTCAATTGGGCTTCCACGGCCCCCAGATCAATTGCCATGCTTCTCTCCCTCGAGTCGTAGGCTCAAGCCTGAACCGGCGCCCCTGCTGGCGTGCTGACACACGCTGACGGGTGCGTCCCGACCCCGGCCTGCTTCTGGTCGTTTGCTCAAGCGTCTTCCTTCTCGGGCTCGCCGCCAACCGCTGCTGACTGGGGCGCCCGCACCCGGGCGCGGATCTCGTCCATGTGGCGCGGGTCGATGAGGTCTGGCCCGCCCAGCAAGGGCACGGGCGCCTTGGGGATGGGATCCTTCTCGTACCAGGGGACGTCGTTGATCCTTTCGTTTTGGATCTTTTCGTGGACGGCCATATAGCCGGCGATCAGGCCCTCGGGAGTCGGTGGGCAGCCGGGCACATATACGTCGACCGGTAAGAACTGGTCGATACCCGAGACGACGTTGTATCCCTCTTTGAATGGTCCTCCGCCCGTGGCGCAGGCGCCCATCGAGATGACATACTTGGGCTCGGCCATCTGGTTATAGAGGGTCACAATCTTGGGGACCATCTTCTTGGTGACGGTACCAGAGATGACGATCAGATCGGCCTGGCGGGGTGAGGCACGGGCCAGGTCCATACCCCAGCGGCCGGTGTCAAAGCGTGCTGCCGCGGCGGCCATAAACTCGATGGCGCAACAGGCAAGGCCAAAGAACATTGGCCACAGGGAGTACTTGCGGCCCCAGCCGTAGAGCTCGCTCAGCTTCGTGATAAAGACGTTGCCCTTGAGCTCATCGGGCACGGTGATTTCGTCACTCATGCTGCCACTCTCCTTTGAGCGATGTTCCAGAAGCGCAACCCATTATAGACGTTTGTGCCTTCTTTGTCAATTATAGGGAGCGTTTTCCCTCGAGATCATGCTGGCTCCACCCGCCGGCAAATTCTACCATTCTGGTCCAATTTTGTCAAGGGTCGGTAAAAACTGGTGATTATCCATAAGTTGGCCCTGCTCTAGGGAAGGGGTGCGAGGCGGCGAAAGCGAGCGTCGTAGCAGTGAGAAAAACCGCTCCTATGCCCGCTAGGAGTATGCAAGGGCCGTCGAGGGCGTGCGGAAAACCAAGTTTGCCTCCCAACGGTAGATTTCCCAATCCTCGCTGACGAAGTCAGCCGTCACGTAGGAGAACCAATTGGCATAGCTCACCACCGGCTCCGGCAGGTTCACAATCGTGGCAGTCATCGCTGGATAGCCAGAAGTCAGGCGCTCTTCCTTCCTGGGTCCCGGTGGTGTACTCTTCATCACCGTAGACACCCCTTCCAGCTTCTCAGTGTAAGGCTTCGCAAAGTTCAGTGGGTCCAAGGCCACCACCAGATGCGACGGCGCATGCTGAGCCACTCTACATTGGGCGATGCCATACAAGCCCTTCAGTAGGTCCCGATGGCTGAATCGGGGATTCCAGGCGAAGCGATAGAAACGCTTGGCCATGGGCCAAATCTTGTTCTCCTCTCGTGCCACAGCACGCGCCATTTGGGTTGCAAGGGGCGACTGGCTGCCCAGGATACCTTTCACCACCAGTCTTGCTACCTCCCGCAACCGCGCCTCCGGCAAGCGTCTCAACATCGGCCCCAAGAACGTCTCCAGTGCCGCCTCGAGTTCAGACACTGGCAGCTTGTCAATCGCATCACTTTGCAGTAGCCTATCCATGGCTCTGTCCTCCGCAGTCGTTTGGTTGTTTACACTCTCAAACATACTGCGTTGGGCAGAGCTTTTCAGGTGGCACGATCACTTATGGGTAATCACCAGTCGCGAAAATTGGCCCCCGGGTGCTGTCACGGTCCATCGGGCACCATAGGTCCTGGCACAGCAGGATTGTCAGACTATGTAGACTGGGTCGAGTGCGGGATGTAACGCGAGGACGCTAATCAGACCCATATCAAGCGAAGAAGGTCCCGATCAACGCGCCAATCGCAAGGCACAGAAGCCCTGCTGCCGTGGCGACTATCGCAAAGTTGTAGCTGCGGAGCGAGTCTCCGAGCCCTTGCCGTGTGCGGTCCGACATGTCTTGATGGGAGACCGACTGGGCGTACATATATTGCGGATCCCGGGCCACGCCCCAGCCGCCAAAAACACTAAGGACCCCAATGACAATGGCCGCAGCGCCAACCCAGGTCAAGCCGCTGCTGATCTGCGAGGCCATGCGCCAGCCGGCGAACCAGCATACTGCGACAACCATGACCACCAGCCCGAGGGCAGCAAGGGCGATGATACCTGCCAGGCGCAAAATGGCTTGGAAGCGGCTACCTTCTACCTCCATCCCTTCATCATTTCCCATGGCTACCTCCTGCTGAATACTGCGGAGACGCTACATTCACTCATAGAGAACGACTTGGGCCTGTTTTGATAATGGGCTCAACGGATAGTGCGTCTGCCCATGTGCAGACGCACATGGGCAGACGGGTTACGCCTGGACCGCTACTCCTCAGCCGGCTCCTCAGGCATCTTCTGGCCAATGCCCGGCAGGGACTGCAGGGCCTCTGTCAGGTCGATGCCGGTTAACGCCTCCAGGGTCGCGGGGATCTGGGCCACGATGTTGGTCACGTCGGCTGTGATCTTGGACGCACCAGCGCCGTCGCCTCCGCTGTTGATGATGACGATCCGGTCGGTCTTGGCCAGCGGCTGAGCGATGGCACCCGCCACCTCGGGCAGGGCCTCGATGAGCTGCTGGATGATGGCTGCCTGGTTGTACATTTGCCAGGCCAGGGCCTTCTTTTCCATGGCCTCGGCTTCAGCAAATCCCTGGGCCTGGATCACGTCGGCTTCGGCGAGACCCCTGGCCTTGATAGCGTCCGCGTCTCCCTTACCCTGCAGGCGGGTCGACTCGGCCTCGCCTGCAGACTCGGTCTCGAGCTGGTATTTTCTTGCGCTGGCCAAGGTCTCGATGCGATACCTCTCGGCTTCGGCTGGCTTCTGAACCGTTGCCTCCAGCTCGCGGGCCCTGCGCTGGACCTCCTGCTCCTGGACCTCGATCTGCTTCTGCTTGGCCACCACCTCGATCTGCACCTCTTGGGCGGTGATCTCCTGGTTGGTGATCTTTTCCTGGAGGGTACGGGCCAGCTCTGCCTGGACCTCGCTGCGGTTAGACTCCTCGTCGTACTTGGCCTTTTCGACGCGATAGTTCTTCTGAGCAGAGGCGATCTTGGTCTCGGCTTCGTACTTGGCCGTCTCTCCCTCCTGCCGGGCGCGGGCCGACTGGATGGTCGCGTCGCGGGCGGCATTGGCCTGGGCAATGGTGGCATCACGCTGGGCCTCAGCCTCGCCCTTGACGGCATCGCGCTTGACCTCGGCGGTCCGGGTGCGGCCGAGTGACTCGAGGTATTCCTTGTCGTCGCGGATATCCTTGATAACAAAGGATACGATCTCCAGGCCCATGTTGGCCAGGTCGCCGCCCGACACTTCCAGTACTTTTTGGGCAAAAGCATCCCGATCCTTATAGATCTCTTCGACAGTCAGCATGCCCAGGATGGCGCGCAGATGGCCGGCCAGGGTCTCGTGAGCCACATAGACGATGCCGTCCGGGCCCTTGGACAGGAACTGCTCGGAGGCGGTGTAGATGGATGCATCCTCTCCCCGGATCTTGATCTGGGCCACCCCATCAACATGGACCGGCACACCCTCCACCGTGTAGACGCTGCGCACCTCTACCTCGATGGTAAGGATCTCCATGGACAGGATGTCGACCCTTTCCAATACCGGGATAATGAAGCTGCCGCCGCCTTTGACCACGCGGAATCCCACCCGCTCCCTCTTGCCTGTGACCGGGTTCACCATCTCTCGCCGCCGGCCCGAGATGACGAGCACTTGGTTAGGGCCAACCTTCTTGTAGCGGCTCGCGTAGAACCCGAACCCGACAAAGATGACGAACAGGATCCCAATGGCGACTAGAATTGCTTGCCAGGGCATACGCTCAACTCTCCTTTCTGATTAGGCTTTCTTTGACCGCTAGTTCACTCACCGTCTTCGACTGGGATGCGTCTGACCAACACCTGGGGCCCAGCTGTGCGCACGATCAAGACCGATTCTCCGCGGGCGATCGGTTTGCCGTCTACGGAACGCGCCATGGAACTCATCCGTCCCGACTTGGTGAGGTAGGTCACCTGCCCCATAGACCCCTCGCCGATGGGCACAGTCACTTCGGCTTCGATCCCGATCAGCTCCCCTTGGCGCAGTTCGCTGGATGCCTGGGAGCGAATGAGAAACTGACTCGAGAAAAGGTACATGAGGCCGCCTGTCAACAGGGCGCTGCCTACAGCCCACAGGAGGCTCAGCCGGGGATCGACCTCAAAAACCTGGGTCGCAAGCACGCCGACACCGCCAAAGGTCGTAATAAAGGTCGCGATGGTAATTGGGCTGAGCGGTGAGACCGTGACGTCGGGAGCATCAATGCCAGCCGGAATATCTCCGCCACCGATCTGAATGTCGGCGCCGGGGATATCGACATCACCCGGCAGGTCGAACTGGGGTATGTCGATGTCGACGTCGGGCATGTCCACGTCTGCCAGCCCGCCGGTGATGACCACAAAAATGGCGTAGCCGAGGCCCACAAAAAACAGCGCAAAATAGACACAATTGAGCGTATCTAGACCGGCTTCAGGCATCGAAACCTCCCGGAAACTGCCACCTACCTATACCCACTTGCCCTCATTGTGACACTGATTATACCATCAGCACCCCCAAGCGACAAGCCTTGGCCTGAGTATAAGCCCTCCGGTGGAGAAGCGCATGACGCCACCCTGACCGCCGGCTGACGTACGCTCCGATCCTGAGTTGCGGTCCAGCCTGGAAGGGGGTGCTCGCCCGGGATTTGACGGGACGGGACTTACAGTTTATACTCGCATGCGGGCAAAGGAAGCTATTGGCGATATCTCGTCTGGAACCATCAGGAGCCTGGGTCAGGCCAACTTTGGATCGGATCATGGAACGACAACTCCCAGAGGCGCTGTTGCGAGGGGTCCGCCCCAACCAGTGGGTGAGCAACCTCGTCGTGTTTGCGCCATTGGTCTTTTCGCAGAACCTATTCGACCCGCTGCTATTGGTGCAGGCTGGGATTGGCTTTGTCCTCTTATGTGCCCTGTCGGGTGCAGTTTTTCTGACGAACGATATCATCGACAGAGAGAGGGACCGCCGCCACCCGATACGGCATCAGCGTCCTGTCGCTGCGGGGCGACTGTCGATCCGCCAGGCAGGTACAGCGGCGGTGATTCTGACGTTGGCTTCTCTCCTCGTGTCCTTCCTTTGGCGGCCGGCCTTTGGCCTCATTGCCGCTGGCTACCTCCTGCTCATGCTGGCATATTCGCTCCTGCTGCGCAGGATCCCCATCATGGATGTGCTGACCATTGCCGCTGGCCTTTTGCTGCGCGGAGTAGCGGGAGCAGTCTTGATCAGGGTGACGGTCTCGCCCTGGCTGTATCTGAGTGTGGCGGGCCTGGGTTTGATCCTGGCCTTGGGCCGGATCCAGCACGAAATGCGACTGGCCCAAACGCTCGGCAACATGGAGACGCAAAAGTACACGTTGGAGGCCGTGGCTCGCATGAACCAACTGGCCGTGGCCCTCACGCTCATCGTCTACTGTCTATATACTTTCCTGGCCCCCGATCTGCCTTCCAGCTATAGCATGATGTTGACGATTCCCTTCGTCGTGTATGGCATCTTCCGCTACCGCTATCTTAGCTACCTTCAGCCCCAGCAGCAGAGCCCTGAACAGCGGATGTTGTTGGATGCACCCCTTCTCATCGACGTGACCCTGTGGGTGCTTACCGCCGTGATCGTGCTCTATTGGCTGGGATAATCACGGTGAGGCGCAAGTGACACGCAGAGGCCTTGTCGAACGCGCCCGCCAGGCGTGGAACCGGTTTGGAGACTGGCTGCTCGTAGCCGGATGCTGCCTTGGGGCAATGCTCCTCTACCTGCAGACGCTGGCCCCTTCTGTGGCAGCTCTCTTTGACGACAGCCTCGAGTTTCCTCTCGTCGCCCACCGCCTGGCGATCGCCCATCCCACTGGTTACCCGCTCTATACCTTGCTAGCCAGGCTGTTCGCCTTGGGCCCGTGGCAGAACGTCGCCTGGGGAGTGAACCTGCTCTCGGCGGTGGCTGGCACCCTGGCGGTGGGCCTCGTCTATCTCATCGCCCGGCGCCTGGCCGGCCGCCTGCCAGCAGTGATCGGCGCCTTGGCCTTTGCCGTTTCTCCTGTGTTCTGGTCCCAATCGGTGGTCGCCGAGGTATATACGCTGAACGCCGCTTTCGTTGCCCTGCTTCTGTGGCTGGTTCTGCGCTGGTCCGACCGGCCCTTGCTCCCCGTCGAGCCCTTTTCCCGGCTATTCGCTGCTTCTGAGAGGAAGGTGCTGTTCCTGCCCAGGGAGCCGCTCTGGATGCGCCTGCCGCCAGGCGTTCGGTGGGCAGCGTTTTGGCTGCATGGTGTCTACCGGCGCCTTTTTCCACAAGTACCACCGAGGCGCCGTCTGCGGCCCCATCCTCGCGCCTATGGCCTGGTCGCTGTCTACGGGCTGGCCCTTACGCATCACCGGACCATCCTTCTGCTGGCACCCGCGCTCCTGGTCTTTGTGCTCCTCGTCGAGAGGCGCGTCCTGCAGCGCCCGGCCTTGCTCGGCCCAGAACAGCCCTCTCGCCGCCGCTGGAGACAGATCGCCGGCCGGCCGGTGGTGATCCTGGGAGCCTGTCTCTTGGTCCCTCTCCTCCTCTACCTCTATCTCCCCATCCGGGGACACGTGGGCTCGCTGGATGGCACCTACGAGAACACCTGGTCCGGCTTCTGGCACTGGGTGACCGCCAGCGGTTACAATGTCTTTTTGGGGGACAACCCTCTGGCCCGCGAGCTGGGTGCGGCCTTCTACGGCGAGCTGTTTTGGCAGCAGTTTGGACCGGTCGGTCTGGCTTTGGCCGTGTTGGGCCTGGGCGGGCTTTTGCGACAGCACCAGCAATCGCGCTGGCAGCCACCTGGTCATGGCGCTGGCCCGAAGGTCTTTGTCCTCACGGGCTTGGCCTTTGCCGCCTACGCGGCCTTTGCCCTGCTGTATCGCGTGCCTGACGTAGAGGTGTTCTTTATCCCGGCCTTTCTGTTGACCGCCGTGTGGATGGCCGCGGGCATCGATTATGCCCGCGAGCTCTTGCGACCACGGGGATCCAGCCTGGCCTGGCGGCGGCTCCTGTCTGTGGCCCGCCTGCTGGTTCTGCTGGCGGCGGTGGTCCAACCGCTGGCCCTGACCATCCGCAACTATCCGGACCTCGATCTGAGCCGGCGATGGATCGTGCACGACTATGGGCAGTACGTGCTCAACCAGGAGTTGCCCTATGGCAACAGCACCGTCATCGGCCTGCTGGGCGAGATGACCTTGCTGCGCTACTTCCAGGAGACGACCGGTGGCCGTCCCGATCTCGTCACGGTGGTCGCTGATGACGAGCGTGAGCGCCGGCAGCAGGTCGAGGCCGCAATGGATGCCGGGCGATCTGTGTACCTCACCCGACCCGTGCCTGGCCTCACCAGTAACCTGGCGCTGGACGCTGTGATTGGGGTCATCGACGTGTTGGGCCACCCTGAGACCCTGATGCGTGTGGGCCAGCCGTCCAACGAGGTGCCAGATCTGCCGCAGCTTGCTGGCGCAGAGCCGGTGCCCGGACTCCAGCTCCTGGGCTATGGTCTGCACGAACACCGCAGCCATTGGCAGGTCTGGGCGCGGCTACGACTATGGTGGCGGGCGCCCGCCGGTCTGGGCCAGGCGCAAAAGATCTCTGCCCGTCTCCTGGATGCCCGGGGCCAGGAGGTTGCTGCTGCAGACGCCGAGCCAGTAGCCGGTACTTACCCGACGGTGGCCTGGCGGGCTGGCGAGGTGGTAGCCGACGCCTACGAGATCCCGCTGCCGGCCGGCCTGCCGGCCGGTGAGTACAGCCCACTGCTGATCGTCTACGATCCGGCAGATGGCTCGGAACGGGGGCGGGTCCTGCTGGCGCCCGTGTTCCTGGAGGGCAATCCGGCCAGGCCTCCACGCCGTGCTCTGGAGGCCAGCCTGGCCTCCACAGTCTATGCGCGTTTTGGCGACTTGGAGCTGTTGGGCTTAACTCCTCCGGATCCCTCCAGGACGTATGCGCCCGGCGAGCGCTTGCCCCTGACCTTACTTTGGCAATCGCTGGACCGGCCGCGCGGTGACCTGCAGGCT
>JAMJFU010000115.1 GCA_023544525.1 Anaerolineae bacterium
CATCCTCCAACTATGTCCTGGACCAGATCCCCGGTTGGGCCACTGACGCAGGCAAAGCGTACGCCGACGGCTTCAAGGAACGCTGGGGCATCGAGCCCAGCCCCTCCTCGGGTGGCCTGTCCTACGACGGCACCAAGTTCTTCCTGCAGGTTGCCCAGGACGCCTACCAAGAGTATGGCGAACTGAGCAGCGAGGTCATCTACAGCTTTGTTAAGGACAACGTGTGGACCGGCCAGTGGACCTTCACCGACGGAATCGTCATGAACGAGTACAAGACCACATCCGAAGATGTGCCTGACCCCGTCGTGGGCAAGGGCTACTACATCTTCCCCGTGCTCCAGTACTTTGACGGCGAAGGCCAGGTCATATATCCGCCCGAGTGGGCGGTCCAGGAGCTGCAGCCTAAACCATAAGCTAAGGGCTTGGGTTAAGGGCAAAGGTTGAGGTTCAAGGTTAAGGTTGATGATGCAGGCTAAGGTGAAGGTTGAGGTTTGGGTGGGGCAGCGTGCACACCCGAGCCTCGACCCGAACCCCTTAGCCTTGACCTCAACCCCTAGCCAGGGAGGTAATGCGGATGCTACTGGATGCAGAACGAGTCATCAAGAACTTTGGCGGGCTGACGGCCGTGAACCGCGTGACCCTGCAGGTCGACGCCAGCCAGATCGTGGGCCTGATCGGGCCCAACGGCGCGGGAAAGACCACCTTCCTCAACTGCGTGGCAGGCACCTACCCTCCCAGCGCTGGCAAAGTCAGATTCCAGGGCAAGGAGACTACGGGGTCCACGCCGGAAGACATGTGCCGCATGGGTCTGTCGCGCACCTTCCAGATCCCCCGCCCCTTTCCGATGCTGACCGCACTGGAGAACGTCATGGTGGGGGCGGTGTTTGGCGCCGAGCACGGCAGCAAGAAACCGGCCAGGGGCCGGGCCGAGGAAGCGCTCAAGTTCGTCAACTTTCCCCTGGCTCTCGATACACCCGCCCAGCGCCTGAACGCCGTACAGCTCAAGCGGCTGGACCTGGCCCGGGCACTGGCCTGCGGCCCCAAGCTCCTGTTCCTCGACGAGCTGGCTTCAGGCCTGACGCCCGGCGAGCTGGATACCATGATGGCCCTCATCCTCAAGATCCGGGACACGTATGGGGTGGGCATGATCGTCGTCGAGCACATCATGAAGGTCATCACCGGCATCTGCGAGCGGGTGTTGGTGATCCAGTACGGCACGCCGATCGCCGAGGGCACGCCCCGAGAGGTCATGCAGGATCCGAAGGTCATCGAGGCCTACCTGGGCGAAGAGGTCGTAGCGTGAGAATATGCAAATGGGCAAATGAGCAAATCGGCAAGTGTGCAAATGGAGAGACGAGGCCTGGGTAGATGATGCCCATTTGTAGATTTGCATATTTGAGCGGGAGGAGGCAAGCGAGTGCTTGAGCTAAAAACCGTCAACACCAGCTATGACTTTTTGCAGATCCTGTGGGACGTGTCACTGAACGTCGATGACGGGGAGTTTGTGGCCTTGATAGGACCCAATGGGGCTGGCAAGACCACGACCCTGCGGACTATCGCCGGCCTGCTGTCCCCCAAAAGCGGCGAGGTCCTCTTCAAAGGCCGGTCGATCGGGGCTCTGCCGGCGCACGAGGTCAGCCGCATGGGCATCAGCTACATCTCGGAGGAGTTGAATTTATTCACCGACATGTCGGTGCGTGAGAACCTCCTGCTGGGCGCCTACGCGGTCAACGACAGGAAACAGGAGCTGGAGACGCTGGATTTTGTCTACCACCTGTTCCCGCGCTTGAAGGAGCGGGAGAAACAGCTATCCGGGACCATGAGCGGCGGCGAGCGCAAGATGTTGGCCATCGCCCGGGGCATGATGTCGAACCCGGAGCTGTTGCTGGTGGACGAGCCCTCGCTGGGGCTGGCACCGCACCTGACGCACGACGTCTTCCGGGCGCTGCTGGAGCTGCGACAGCGGGGTGTGACTATCCTCCTGGTCGAGCAGAATGTCAATGCCACGCTAGAGATCACCGACAGGGCCTACATCCTGGAGCACGGCCGGATCGCCATGGAAGGACCCAGCAAGGAGATGAAGGCCAACGAACACGTCCGCAATGCCTACCTGGGCATCTAGGGCGAGAGGAGGAGATCGTGGAAAGAACAGTGATTGAACGATCGTTTCAGGACCGACTGTCGATCTTCCTGCGGGGCAACCTGCCGGCCGTCGTCGTCATCGGCTTTTCGATCGTGCTGGCCATCTTTATCGCCATCGAGACCGGGCCATCTCAGATCGCCAACATCATCGTGACAGGTGGCATGTGGGCCCTGCTAGCCGCCGGGCTGGCCCTCGTCTTTGGCGTGATGAACATCCCGCACTTTGCCCACGGCGAGTCGTTTATGGTCGGCGCCTACGTGGGCTATTTCGTCTTTACCCCGATCAGCAACTATCTCAAGGACAATCCCAATGCAGTCTTGAGTTTTATTGCCCCGGTGGTCGGGGTAATCGCCGCCGCCATCGTCGGTGCGATCATGGGCGCCGTGATCGAGAGGTTGGTCTTTGCCCCGTTGCGCAAGAGGACACGGGCCGGCTGGGTCATGAATACCTTCCTGCTCACAGTGGGGCTGTCGTTCGTGCTGGTCTATGGCACAACCCTCATCATCGGGCCAAACTTTCGCGGCATCCCGCGCTACTACGACGTACCGCCCATCGACTTCCTGGGCATGCGCGTCGCAGTGGACCGCATCTTTGCCTTCGTCATCGCCATCATCACCATTGCGGCGCTGACCTACTTTATGCAAAAGACGAGGACCGGCCGTGCCATCCGTGCTGTCTCCCAGGACGAAACCGGGGCGCAGCTCGTGGGCATCAACCTGGGCTTTATCCACACGCTGACCTTTGCCCTGGCCACGGCGATGGCCGCCATGGCTGGCGCTGCCCTTCTGTTCATGTTTCAGGCCTATCCCACCGTCGGGCTCAAGCCGCTCTACCTGTCCTGGTACGTGGTCATGATGGTCGGGTTGGGCAACGTGTACGGCGCCATCATCGGTGGTTTCATCGTCGCCCTGCTCCAGACCGCGACCCAGCAGTTCTTTGGCATCTCTTGGGACCTGGTGGTGCCCACCGCACTGATGATCCTGATCCTGATCCTCGTCCCATCGGGCATCTTTGGCTCCGAAGTCAAGGGCATTCAGGAACAATAAAGGAGGAGAATGCGGATGGATCAAAAGAGTCTGTGGAATCGCATCAGCGACGGATTGGGCATCATCGGCTTCACACCGCTGGGCCTGGTGCTGCTCATCGTCCTGGCCCTGCTCCCCTTTGTTTCGCCCTTCAACCAGGAACACATCCTGCGCTGGTTGATCATGGGCGCTTTCCTGGCCGCCCAGTGTGTGGCCTTTGACTTTACCGCCGGCTATATCAACGTAGTCAACTTTGGCTTTGCGGCCATCCTCGGGGCCGGGGCCTACACCTCGGCCGTGCTGGCCAACACCTCGCCCGTCATCAGCGTGCAGCCTGGCCTCTCGCCGTGGATCGGCATCTGGATCGGCGCCCTCTTCGCCGGCCTCATCGGCTTTGGCGTGGGCATCCTGACCCTCCGCCTGCGCGGCATCTTTGCCGCGGTCATGGCCTGGTTCGTGGGCATCGCCCTGCTGGGCGTGGCGAACAACCTGACCAATATCACCCGCGGGCCGATGGGCATGGCCCCCCGCACATTCCTGGAGACGACATCCAACCGCCCATACTTCTACATCATCCTGGCCATGATGCTCATCGTCTACATCACGCTGCGGCTCGTGGTGCGCTCCCGGTTCGGCCTCGCTTTCAAGGCCATCGGCCAGAACTTTGACGCGGCACGCGCCTCGGGCATCAACCCTACCCTGTACCGCGTGTTCAACTTTACGCTGTCGGCCTTTTTCGCCGGCTGGCTGGGCGGTTTCTACGCCCACTACTTTGGCTCGCTGACGCCGCAGACCCTGATGCACACGTCCAAAACCGTCGAGGTCTTGGCACTGGCTTACATCGGCGGCCGGGGCAGCCTGTGGGGCGGCATGGCCATCGCCTTCCCCTTTGTCTTTGGCATCGAGGCCCTGCGTTCTAACCTGACCGACCTGCCGGGCTTGCACCTGGTCATCTATGGCGTGCTGATGATCGCAATCATGGTCTATTACCCGGCGGGCTTTGCTGGTTTCTACGCTTGGGCCAAGGACAAGCTCAGCGGCTTGCTCGCCCGTGCCCGGGGACAGGCACAGCCGATAGAGGCGCCATAATGGGCAGTATCTTCACCCCGACGATAGAGACCTTGCCCAAGACGGCAGATGCCGTCGTCATCGGGGGTGGGATCGTAGGCGTGGCAACCGCCTTCTGGCTATCAAGAGCTGGGCTGGACACAGTGCTGCTGGAAATGCGCGACGGGCTGTCTACGCTGACCACGGCCCAGTCGATCGAATGCTTCCGCGCCCAGTTCACGGAGCCGGCCATGGCAGAACTGGCCCTGCCCAGCATCGAGGTCTTTGAACACTTTGCCGAGGTGACCGGCATCGAGGGCTACGATATCTCGCTGCGCCACCAGGGCTACCTGTTCGTGACCGACCAGCCCGAGATGGTTGACGATATGCGGGCGGCGGTGGAAAAGCACCGCCAGTTGGGCGTGACCGATTCCGAGTTCCTGGGCCACGACGAGCTCCTGGCCCGGTTCCCATACCTGTCGGAAAAGGCCCTGGCGGCGACGTTCCGCCAGCAGGATGGCTGGCTCTCGACCCACGAGGCGACGCAGGGTTTTGCCAAGGGCAGCCAGGCTCAGTTCCTGTTGAGCACGCCGGCTACCGGCATTCAGCTGGACTCCGGGGGGTCCGGCGGTGCGTGGGGGGTATCCGCCGTAGAGACCCCCCTGGGCAGCATCTCTACCCGGACGGTGGTCAATGCTGCTGGCCCCTTTGCCGGCGTAGTGGGCAAGATGGCAGGCGTCGAGTTGCCGCTGGAGGCGGTGCGCAGGCAGAAGGTGTTCATCTCACCCCGGCCCGAGATCCCGGCGGATGCACCACTGACCATAGACGTGGCCCAGGACGCCTACTGGCGGCCCGAGACCGGCGGCGCCTATATCGCCTGGGTCGACCCGGACGAGCCGGCCGGGGAACCGAAGGAGGAATTGCCGCTCGATTGGGACTACCCCGCCATCGTCCTGGATAAGCTCGTCGCGCTCAACCCGTTCTGGGAAGGGATCGCAGACAGCCTGCGGGGCGAGGACGTCCATCCCAGCGCCGGGCAGTACGTATATACGCCGGACGACCAGCCGCTCATCGGCCCGCTGTCCGACGTCGCTGGTTTTTATGTCAATTGCGGCTACTGGGCCGGGGTGATGCTGTCGCCGGAGGCAGGTCGCAGGATCACCCGGCTGGTCACCGGTGAGATGCAGCCAGAGGAGAACGCCCTGCGCCCCACTCGCTATGCGGAGGGGGTGGTGTACGAGGGGGATAGTTTTTTGCGGGGGCGGCACTAGATCCCTGATATTGGGTATTGGATACTGGGGATTGGGGATTGGGGATTAGGGATTAGGGATTGGAGATTGGAGATTCGAGATTGGAGATTCGAGACTGGAGATCCAAGTCAACCGGGGGTGAAGTGATGTACCATGAAATCCTGCCGAAAGAGGACATTCAGGCGATACATGACACGGCTATGCAGTTGCTGGTGGACGTGGGGGTGCAGTTCCCGTATGAGCCGGCACTGGCGGCTTTTACGAAGCACGGGGTCAAGACGGACGGGGCGCGGGTGTATTTGAGCGAAGAGCAGGTGATGAAGGCACTGGCCGATGTGCCGAAGCAGTTCATCATCCATGCCCGCAACCCGGAGCACGACGTGGTGGTGGGCGGCGGGGGGCCTGTGTTTGCTCCGGCCTATGGTGCACCGTTCCTGGTGGACGCGGCGCCATCTAGCGAAGGCGGGCCATCTGGCGAAGGCGGGCCTTCGGGCGACGGCGGCATGGTGGGCAAACGGGCGCCCAGCATGGAGGATTACGTCAACCTGGTCAAGCTCGCCCAGGCCCTGCCCAACCAGGATATGAGCGGGCACCTGATCGTCGAGCCCAGCGTGGCAGACGCCGGTACGGCCCACGTGCGCATGCTCTATGCCCACATGGTGCACTCGGACAAGGCGTTCATCGGCAGCACGGTGGGCAAGAAAGGCGCCCAGCATACCATGGAAATGGCCCGCATCCTGTTCGGTGAGGAGCTGAAGGACAAGGTGGTGTGCATCAGCCTGATCAACAGCCTGACGCCGCTGGGCTACAGCACCGAGATGCTGGAAGCCCTGGTAGCATTCGCCGAAGTGGGCCAGCCGCTGGTCATCGCCGCCCTGGGCATGGCCGGCTCTACGGCGCCGATTACGCTGGCTGGCACGCTGGCCGTCCAGACCGCAGAGCTACTGGCGGGCATCGTGCTGACCCAGCTCATCAAGCCCGGCACACCGGCGGTATTTGGCTCGACGTCGACAAACATTGACATGAAGACTGGCGCGCTGGCCATCGGCAGCCCGGAGCTATCGCAGATGATCCTGGCCCACGCCCAGCTGGCCCGGCACTATGGCCTGCCCTCACGCAGCGGCGGGGCCCTGACCGATGCCAGCTATCCCGATGCGCAGGCAGCCTTTGAGTCGATGATGAGCCTGCTGACGACGTTCAACGCCGGGGTGGACTTTGTGCTACACGCCGGTGGCATCCTGAGCTCGTACCTGGCCTTCTCCTACGAGAAGTTTGTACTGGACGACGAGATGTGCGGTATGGTCCGCAGGCTGCACCAGGGCATTGAGGTCAGCCCCCAGACGCTGGCCTACGACGTCATCGCCAAGGTCGGGCCGGGCGGCAACTACCTGATGGAGCCGCACACCGTCAAGCGCTGCCGCAAGGAGTTCTGGAAACCAGCCCTGTGCGACCGCGGCGGGCTGGAGGCCTGGACGCAGGCTGGCCAGCCGACGGCCGTGGACCGGGCGCGCCAGCGCTGGCAGAAGCTGCTGTCCGAGCACGAGGACCCGGCCCTTGACGAGACAACGGCCAAACAACTGGAAGCATACGTGGCGGCCCAGGGAGCCTGATGGCTGCTTCGCCAGCGCCTGAGGACGATACGGCACGTTCAAGGGGTTGAGTGAATATCGCAAAGCTGAGGCTGAGGGTTAAGGCTAAGGTTGAGGGCAAGGCTTGAGGTTGGGATAAAGGGCCAGAGCGCCCCTCTCACCCCTAGCCCTGAACCTTCACCCTCAAGCCCAAGCCTGAACAAGAAAGGACGGAGACATGCTCGTAGGAAATAGAATGACACCCGATGTGATCGCCATTTCGCCCGATCTACCGATTGCCGAGGCGTTGGAACAGATGCGCCACGACAAGGTGCATCGCTACCCTGTCGTTGGCAAGAAGGGCAAACTGATCGGCATTGTGACTCACAAAGATCTACTATACGCATCGCCGTCGTCGGCCACATCGCTGAACGTTTGGGAGGTAACCTATCTCCTGAACCAGATCAAGGTCAAGGAGGTGATGACCCGAGAGGTCATCACCGTCCAGGAGGACTGCCCCATCGAAGATGCCGCTCGCTTGATGCGCGACAACGAGATCGGCGGCCTGCCGGTGATGAAGGATGACGTGATCACCGGCATCATCACCGAGTCAGACCTTTTCGACATTTTCTTAGAGCTGCTCATGGCCCAGGAAGAGGGCCTGCGTTTGACGATGCTGGCGCCCTACTTTAAGGGATCCATGGCCCAGATCAGCTCGGCCGTCACAGAGAAGGGCGGGCTGATCCACTCGTTCAACGCCTTCGTGGTCGATGACCCCGCACAGTGGGGCTGCGTGCTCAAGGTGGCCGACATCGCCGAGGACGATCTGCTGGAGGCCGTGAAATCGCACGTCGTCGAGGTCCTGGACGTGCGCCGAATGTAATCCGATCTCGTGGTTCTGCGAAAGGGGGTGAGTAGGTCTGGACGAGGCAGAACTTGGAAACAATAGGATCCAAACCATAAAGCGATCTATACCAGGAGGTAAAGGACAATGAGTGCGATTTTGGAAGAGATCTCGACTGCCGTCATCGAGGGCAACCTGGGCGTCATCGAGGATCTGACGGATGACGCGCTGGACGAAGGGTTGAGCGCAGAGGAGATCCTGAACAAAGGGCTGATGCCTGGCATGGATTACGTCGGGGTCGAGTTCAAAGCAGGCAACATGTTCGTGCCGGAGGTCCTGCGGTCGGCCAAGACGATGCAAGGCTCGATGAGCATCCTGCGCCCGCTGCTGGCCGAGACCGGGGTCAAGACCGTGGGCAAGGTGTTGCTCGGCACGGTGAAGGGCGACCTGCACGACATCGGCAAGAACCTGGTGGGCATGATGTGCGAAGGCGCCGGATTCGAGGTCAAGGACATTGGCAAGGACGTGGCGCCCGAGCAGTTCGTCGAGGCGGTGAAAGAGTACGCGCCAGACGTAGTGGGCATGTCGGCGCTCTTGACGACCACCATGCGGGTCATGGAGAGCACCATCAAGGTACTCGAAGAAGCCGGCGTGCGCGACCAGGTCAAGATCATCATCGGCGGGGCGCCGGTAACCCAGGCATTCGCCGACCAGATCGGCGCCGACGGCTACGCCTCGAACGCGGCGAGCGCGGCCGACCTAGCCAAGAGCCTGGTCGCGGCAGCCTAGTGCCGCAGCGCCCATACTACAACCAAGCCGGGCGGATGGCCCGGCATGAGAAGGACTAAAGAACAAGAGGAGGTTCTCTCCATGAGGGCAAACTACCAAGTGAATTCTGGCGTACGCTTTCAAATGCTCTCCAACGACCAGCTGCAGGAGATGTTCGAGAGCGTGCTCCACTTGCTCGAGTACACAGGCCTCGACGTCTATCACGACGAGGGGCGAGAGATTCTGAAAAAGGCCGGTGCCTGGGTGGAAGGCAAGCGGGTGCGCCTGCCGTCCTACCTGGTGAAGGATGCGCTGGCCAAGGCACCACGCAGCTTTACCCTGTGGGCGCGGGACGGAAATCCGAAGCACAACATCCACATCGGCCCAGGCCGGGCACACTTTGGACCTGGCCCGACCTGCCCCAACTTTATCGACGTAGAGACGTTGGAGCGCCGGCTATATGTGAAGGCCGATGTGCCCCTGGTGGCCAAGGTCGTCGACGCGTTGCCAAACATCGACTTCTGCGAGTCGTTGGGAACGGTCAATGACGTCCATCACGAGCTGGGTGCCCTGTACGAATTCGCGGGCATGTTCCCCAACACCAGCAAGCCGATTGTGGCCTGGTCGTACGACCGCTTTGACTCGGCGGGCATCCACGAGATCGCCGTCGCCGAGGCAGGCGGGCAGGCCGCATTTGAGAAGCGGCCCAACTATGTCCACTACTGCGAACCACTGTCGCCGTTGGTCAGCACCTTCGAAGCGCTGGACAAGCTGGTCTTTGCGGCCCGGCACCGGGTGCCGTTGATCTTTACGCCCTGCCCCATCGCCGGTGGCACGGCACCGGTCACAGCCGCAGGCATCGTGATCCAGGGTGCAGCGGAATCGTGGATGGGCCTGACACTGGCCCAGGCGATCCAGCCCGGCCTGCCCTTCTTCATGGGCGGTGTCTACTCGGTGATGGACATGAGCTCCATGATCCTGGCCTACGGCGCGCCCGAGCTGCCGCTGATGATGGCCGGCATCACCGAGCTGGCCCACTTTGCAGGCCTGCCGCTGTGGCAGACCGGCGGCTGCACTGACTCCAAGACCTTTGACGAGCAGGCGATCATCGAAGGCTCCATGTCTGTCTTTTTCTCGGCCCTGACGGGCGGCGACCTGACCCACGACGTAGGCTATACCGAGAGCGCCATGACCGGCTCGGTCTTTCAACTGGCGGCCATGGACGAGGCCATTGGCTACTCGCGACGCATCACCCGGGGCATCGAAGTGAACGAGGATACGCTGGCTGTGGACGTGATCCACAACGTCGGTCCCAACGGGCACTACCTGCGCGAGGCCCATACGCGCCGCTACTACAGGAACGAATTCTGGTATCCGAAGCTCTGTGACCGCCGCAATTACGAAGAATGGGAGATGATGGGCCAGACGACGTTCAAAGACCGGACTGTCGCCCGGGTGCAGGACATCCTGAGCACCCACCAGCCCTCGGCCATCAAGCCCGAGACCGAGAAGGTCATCGAGAAGGTCCTGGCGGAAGCAGAAGACCGCGTCAAGGAAAAGTAGGAGGCAGACGATGAGTAGACTATATGAACGTATCTCAACCGCAATCCTGGAAGGTGAGCCGGAAAAAGCCGCGGATCTGGTCCAGAAAGGCTTGGACCAGGGCCTGGTGGCCAAAGAGATCCTGGACAACGGCATGGTGGTCGGCATGGGCGAGGTCGGCGTTCGCTTCAAGGCCGGCGACATGTTTGTGCCCGAGGTGTTGATGTCGGCCGACGCGATGCAAGCCGGTCTGTACGTGCTGCGGCCGCACCTGGTGGCCAGTGGTGTAAAGCTGATCGGCACCATCGTGATGGGGACCGTGAAGGGCGACCTGCACGATATTGGCAAGAACCTGGTCAACATGATGTGTGAAGGCTCGGGCTTTCAGGTCATCGACATCGGCTTTAACGCCGATCCGGAAAAGTTCATCGAGGCGATCAAGGAGCACCAGCCCGACGTGGTCGGCATGTCGGCCATGCTGACGACGACGATGCGCGCCATGGCGCACACCATCAAGGCCATCGAGGAAGCCGGCCTGCGCGACCAGGTCAAGATCATGGTCGGTGGGGCGCCGGTGGATGCTGCTTTTGCCGAGCGGATCGGCGCGGATGGCTATGGTTCGAACGCGCCGGCCGGCTCAGACCTGGCACGAAAGTTTGTGGGCGCGGCCTAGCCGCCCGCACCTGAGTGAGAGATGTCGTCACCTAAGAGACTGCCCATCGTTGTGATTGCCTGCCAGGTGCTGCAAGACCTGCTTGGCGACCTACTGCCGGAAGGCCTGGCCCAGCGCGTGCTGTTCATGGACTATGGCCTGCACAGGGTGCCCGGCAAAATGACCGGCACGCTGCAGGAACCCCTGGATGGCCTGGAGG
>JAMJFU010000116.1 GCA_023544525.1 Anaerolineae bacterium
GGAATGATCTGAGGTTCTTGGAGCAGTTCTGATGATGAGCGATAGACTGGGTAGCTTGGAGCGGGAGGCGATGGCGCGCCTGGCTGCAGTCGACACGGAGGAGGCACTCGCCCGGTGGCAGCGGGGCTATCTCGGCCGCCACGGCGCGGTGACCGATGCTGTCAAGGCAGTGGGCACGCTGCCGCCCGAGGAGCGGCCGGCCTACGGCCGGCGGGCGAACGAGATCAAGCGGGCGCTGGAGGCGGCCTACGAGGCGCGGGCCATAGCGCTGGAACGGGAGCAGGAGGCGCGCCGGCTTGCCGCCGACGCGCTGGACGTGACGCTGCCCAGCCGCCCGGCGGGGTTGGGACGGCTCCATCCGGTCACGGCGATCATGCGCCGGATGCGATCCGCATTCGCCCAGATGGGGTTTCAGGTGTACAGCGGGCGCGAGGTTGAGACGGAGGAGTACAACTTCACCCTGCTCAACATGCCGCCCTACCATCCGGCGCGTGACAGCCATGATACCTTTTACGCGGCACAGCCCGGCATGGTACTGCGCACCCATACCTCGCCGGCGCAGGTGCGCGCGATGCGGGAGAGGGGGGCGCCGCTGCGGGTCGTCGTGCCGGGGGCATGCTTTCGCTACGACCAGCCCGATGCCTCCCACAACTTCCAGTTTCACCAGATGGAGGGGCTGGCCGTGGGCCGCAGCATCCGCATGGGCGACTTGCTGGGTGCCATTACAGGGTTCGCCCGGCAGCTTTTCGGCGAGGGGGCACAGCTCCGCTTCCGGGCGCACTATTTCCCCTTCACTGAGCCGAGCATCGAGACGGATCTGCGTTGCACCGTATGCGCGGGCGCCGGCTGCCGGCTGTGCAAGGACAGCGGCTGGGTCGAGACCATTCCCGGCGGCATGGTCCACCCTGAGGTGTTGCGCAACGGCGGCATCGACCCGGCACGCCACACGGGCTTTGCCTTTGGTGCTGGCGTCGACCGCATTGCGGCCCTGTGGTACGGGATTCCGGATATCCGGCTGCTGTTGGAGAACGATGTGCGGTTCCTGGGACAATTCTAGGTCGGTAGATCAGGAGAAGAAGCATGAAAGTACCCATTAAATGGCTCAAGGATTACGTCGACATAACGTTAGACTTGGACGAGCTGGTAGAGCGGCTGACGCTGGCCGGCCTGGAGGTTGGGGCGATCGAGCAGATCGGCGACTGGTGGGACCGCGAAAAGATCGTCGTCGGCGAGGTGCTCGAGGTGCGGCCCCATCCCAACGCCGACCGGCTGGTGTTGGCCGACGTAGACTATGGTGGGGAGCAAGTGGAGCAGTGTGTCACCGGCGCGCCGAACCTCTTTCCCTACCTGGACGCAGGCCGCATCAGCCTGAAGGTGCCCTTTGCGATGGAGGGTGCCGAGCTGTACGACGGGCACCAGCCCGGCTTTGTCAAGACCCGGCTCAAGCGGACCAAGATCCGCGGCGTGCCGTCGCGGGCCATGATCTGTTCGGAAAAGGAGCTAGGGCTGTCAGAAGCCCACGAAGGCATCATGCTCCTGCCGGCCGATGCGCCGCTGGGGGTGCCCCTGGCCGACTATCTGGGCGACGTGGTGCTCGACCTGGACCTGACGCCCAATCTGGCCCGGGCCTACAACATGCTGGGCGTGGCGCGCGAGGTGGCGGCGCTGACGGGCCAGCAGGTGCGTTATCCCGATACGAGCTGGGTGGCCGAGGGACCGCCAGCGGGCGACCTGGCCGCGGTGGTGATCGAGGACCCCGACCTGTGCGCGCGCTTCACCGCGAGCCTGATCCGCGATGTCGAGATCGGCCCGGCGCCGCCCTGGATGCAGGACCGGGTGCGCCGGGCGGGCATGCGGCCCATCAGCAACATCGTCGACGTCACCAACTATGCCATGCTCGAGTGGGGCCAGCCGCTGCATGCTTTCGACTATGACAAACTGGTGGCCCGCGCTGGCGGGGGCAAGCCAACCATCATCGTGCGGCGTGCCCGTCCGGGCGAGGGGATGACGACGCTCGACGGTGTGGACCGTATCTTTAACGAGGATACGTTGCTGATCACCGATACGGCGGGTCCCATCGGCATCGCCGGCGTGATGGGAGGCCTGGACACCGAGATCGACGAGAATACGCGCAACATCCTTCTCGAGTCGGCCAACTTTGACTTCATCAGCATCCGGCGCACGGCTCAGGAGCTCAAATTGCCCAGCGAGGCGAGTGCGCGCTTTGGGCGAGGCATCCACCCGGCGCTGGCAGAGCAGGCCTCGCGGCGGGCGAGCGAGCTGATGCGTCTCCTGGCCGGCGGCGTCATCTCGCGCCAGTTGATCGACACCTACCCGGCACCTCCCGAGCCTGTGGTGGTGGAGCTGACCGCCTCAGAGGTGGAGCGTAACCTGGGCATCCCGTTCGACATGGACGACGTGGCCGCCATCCTGGAAAGCCTCGAGTTCGGGGTGGAGCGCGTGGATACCGAGACCATCCGCGCCACGGTGCCCGAGCACCGGCTCGACGTCGAGTATCCAGCCGACCTGATCGAGGAGGTGGCGCGGATCTATGGCTACGACCGCATCCCGGTGACCGAGATGGCCGATCGCCTGCCACCGCAACGGGCCAACCGGTCCCTGGACCTGGAGGAGGAGGTGCGGGATGTCCTGGTCGGCTGCGGCCTGCAGGAGGTCATCACCTACTCGCTGACCAGCCTGGAGCGGGAGGCTGCCCTTGAGCCGGGCAGAACAGCGCCGGACCTGCCCGGCGACACCTACGTGGTGCTGAGCAATCCGATCAGCCAGGAGCGGTCGGTCATGCGCCATCACCTGCTGGGCAATGCCCTGGAAACGGCGGCAGCCAATCTGCGTTTCCAGGATCGGGTCGAGATCTTTGAGCTGGGCAAGGTGTTCTTGCTGGAACCGGGGGCGGAACTGCCAGACGAGCCACTCCGCCTGAGCATCGTGGTCACCGGGCTGCGGCAGGAGCGGCACTGGCTGGCCGGCGGCGAAGGGGACGGGTACCTTGACTTCTTTGACCTGAAGGGCATCGTAGAGACGCTGCTGGCCCGGCTGCACATCGATGGCGCCGTCTACGAACCGGCCGAGCACCCCACTTTCCAGGCGGGCAGGACGGCTCGCCTGATCGTGGATGGGACCGAAATAGGCCTGTTGGGCGAGATACAGCCCGCCGTGCGGGAGGCGTTCGAGTTGCCCGCCCAGCGCGTCGCTGCGGCTGAGCTGGACCTGCAGGCCCTGCTGGCGCACGTGCCCGATGCCTGGTACGTGGAGCCCATCTCGCCCTATCCGGCGGTGTTGCAGGACCTGGCCGTAGTCGTCGACGAGGGGGTGCCAGCGGCTGCTGTGCGCGAGATCATCGCCGGGACTGGTGGTTTCCTACTGCAGGACGTCCAGCTCTTTGACGTCTATCGCGGCGATCCGATTCCGCCCGGAAAGAAGAGCCTGGCCTATGCGCTGACCTTCCAGGCGCCAGACAAGACCCTGCGTGAGGAGATCGCCGCGCGGCAGGTGGAGCGGATCGTGGCCCGCCTGCGGAAGGAGCTGGGTGCGGAACAGCGGAGCTAGAACCAGGGCGCCCTCGCATGCGACGTGAGGGCGCCTTGGAACTGGCCTGACCTCCATGACCGGTTCCCCGGCCCCGGTCAGGGGAGGGCGCGGCCATCGACCACCACAAGTGGCCGCATTTCCCATAACAGCCGATCGGTGGTATAATTCAAGTCGTATAGTCCCGTTCTCAGCGTGAAACTAGCCGGGACAGACTTCAACCCAAGCAAAGCAGATGCCAGACAGTGTCAATCCCTACATACCTGGACAGCCTGTAGAGGATCCCGATCTCTTCTTTGGGCGCCGGGAAATCCTGACCTCCATTCGCGAGCACCTTGTCAAGGGCCGCCGCGTCTCTGTGGTAGCCGCTGCAGCGCGCATGGGCAAGACCTCCCTGCTCCGCCAGGTACCCCATCATCTTCCAGATGGATTCTGCCCGGTCCATATCGACCTGCGAGGGGAGAACGCCCAGCGGGTGGACTGGCTCCTGTGGCGCGTCGCTGTGGCCATCGTCAAGGCACTGCCCCCAGACCTGGCCAGCGACGATCTCGGACCGGACTGGGGCGACTTTGAGGGCCGGCCCGAGTTCCTCGTGCAAGGATTCGCCCCTCGCCTGCGAGCTGCCATCGGTGACCTATGCCTGCTGCTCCTCATAGACGACGTGGACAGCCTGGTCGCTCCGGGGAGCAGGGCATTGGTCGACGGGCTGCTGGACGCGTTGGCAAGCTGGCGTGACCGGGACGCTGGCGTTGCTGTGGTGGCCGCCGTTTCGTTATCTGCCCAGGACCAGTTGCTGCGTGACTATCCGCGCCTCTTTGGTGGGACCATGGCCTACGTCCTGGGACCCTTGAACAGCGAAGAGGCGACGCGCCTGATCACCTGGCCGGTGGATGGCCTGTTGACCTACGATCTGGGCGTCGCCCGGCGCATCATCGAGGTCACATCGGGCCAACCCTACTACCTCCAGCTCCTCTGTTTCGAGATCTTTAACCGGTGTGCACCAGCCGGCTGGGTGAACCAGCGCGACGTGGACGTCGTCGTCGAAGAGCTGACCAAACACGAGATCCCCGAGTTTCGCCAGGTTTGGGAGGAGTCGTCGGGGCCCGAGCAGGCGGTCCTGGCTGTGCTCACGTCGATGCGCGGCGCCCGCGGTGTGGCCACAGCGCTGGAGGTGCGCACGGCGCTGGGCAAGGCCGGCGCCCGGCCAGAGCGTAACCAGGTGACGATGGCCCTGGAACGTCTCGCCGAGCGAGGGGTACTGGAACGGCTGGGCGCGCTCAGCTACCGCTTCCGCGTCGCGCTCCTGCGCGACTGGCTGGCCGAGCGGCTCGAACTGCGTGAGGTCGTCCGCAACACCCGCTGGGATGCAGCCCCCTCGACGCGGCCCTCTTCTGGACCAGAGGTGTCGAGGCTCACCTCCCGTCGACGGCGAGGGGCGGCCACCCCTTCTGAGGCGGATGAGGCTAAGCCTGCGGAGGACCAGGAGCCGGCCCGAGTCAGGCGCTGGCCCTGGCTGTGCGTCGCCGGGGCCGTGGTGGTAGCGGTTGTGGTTCTGGCTATCGTGTTGCCGGGACTGTCCGAGCCGGCGCCCGTGGACCCGGCGCCTTCGGGCGTGGCGGTAGCCAGGGCGACCCAGGAGCCCGGCGCAACCGGCCCGGTTGCCAGTGCTACCCAGACGCCCTTGATGGTGGCCCAGGCCGGGTCCGCGACGGCTGCGGCCGTGCCCACGGAACCGCCCACGCCGGCCCCAGCGCTCACCCCATCGCCGACGCCGCCGCTCGTGGTGGCACGCCCCGTGCCAGCCATCGCCTATCAGTCTCGGCCATCCGGCGAGGCGGTCTGGTCGCTCTATGTCATGGGCAGCGACGGCGGTAACCACACCCTATTGGCCGAGGCGCAGGGGGGGTTCCTGTCTCCACCGAGCTGGTCACCCGATGGCTCCCAGATCGCCTTTGTCTCTGACCGGGGCGGGAATCCAGACATCTGGGTCACTGGCATTGGTGGCGGGGATCCGGTCAACCTGACGCAGCACGAGGCCAAGGACCACTCACCGGCCTGGTCCCACGACGGCGAGTGGATCGCTTTTGCCTCGTTGCGGGATGCGCTCTATTGGGAGTTGTACGTGATGCGGGCCGATGGCTCAGAGGTCCAACGCCTGACCTGGTGGGAAGATGCGTCAGACCTGTCGCCCACTTGGTCTCCCGACGACACGCGGCTGGCCTTTGCCAGCAAGCGCGATGGCAACTGGGAGATCTATGCCATGGACCGTGACGGCTCCAACCTGGTGCGGTTGACCGAGCACCCTGACGACGACACGAATCCAGCCTGGGCGCCCGAAGGTAGCCGCATTGCCTTCGAGAGCACGCGTGACGGCTATGCGGACATCTTTGTGATGCCTGTATCCGGCGGCGAGCCGGTGAACGTCAGCAATGCTCCCTTTTCCAGTGAGCACGGGCCTACCTGGTCGCCAGATGGGGGCCGCATCGCCTTCTATTCCGACCGTGATGGCGAGTGGGATATCTATGTGATGGGCTCCGACGGCTCGGACGTCGCCAAGCTGACGGGAGACGACAGCAACGACCAGGTGCCTGCCTGGCGCCCCTGAGACCTAGCACCCCCAGAATCTAGCAGGACCCTTCCTCGTCACAAGCCGTTTGCTGGCACCAACCAAACTCCAATCCGGACGCGTCAAATGCCTCCAGGGCAGCCTGGTACTCCTCGGGCGTGACCTTGCGACCCAGGATCGGGTCAGCCACGGCCCGGTGGGCGGGGAAGTATTGGTCCATCAGGCTGACGTGGATCTGGGCTGAGAGCTCGCGCGCGATCCAGGACAGGACGGCGGCACTGCCAGCCAGCCCGTCGGGCAGGACCATGTGTCGCACGATCAGGCCCCGCCAGGCCAGGCCCTGGTCGTCGAGCACCAACGCCGACCCCACCTGGCGGTACATCTCGTGCAGGGCAGCGCGGTTGTGCCTGACATAATCGCCAAAGCCCGAGAGCCGCCGGGCCGTCTCGTCGCTGGCGTACTTGGCGTCGGGCAGCCAGACCTCTACCACACCCTCCAGCAGGCGGAGCATCTCCACCCGTTCGTAGCCGCTGGTATTGTAGACCAGGGGCAAACGCAGTCCCTGCCGCACTGCATGGGGCAGGGCGGAGAGGATGGCGGGCATGAAATGGGTCGGCGTGACCAGGTTGATGTTGTGCGCGCCCCTGCGCTGTAGCTCCAGCATCATGCCTGCCAGGCGCGCCACGCTCACCACGTCGCCGTACCCAAGCTGGCTGATAGGATAGTTCTGGCAGAAACGGCAGCGGCCGGTGCAGCCCGAGAAAAAGATGGTACCCGAGCCGCGGCTGCCGCTGATAGGCGGTTCCTCCCAGGCATGCAGGTTCCAGCTCGAGACCTTGGGCTGGTCGCCCATGCCGCAGATGCCGCGTTCTCCCGCCAGCCGGTTCACGCCACAGCGGTGCGGGCACAGCTCACAGCGGGCCAGCATCGCCCAGGCCACGCTGGCCCGCCGCTGAA
Source organism: Anaerolineae bacterium (assembly GCA_023544525.1). Lineage (GTDB taxonomy): Bacteria > Chloroflexota > Anaerolineae > JAAYZQ01 > JAAYZQ01 > JAMJFU01. The sequence goes on from JAMJFU010000116.1 coordinate 7,070, forward strand.
GCTCGCCCGCCCGATAGAGGGTGACGTAGCCGGGCTCGGCTACGTCACCCCGTACCTGTCCGCTTCCCTGGCCCAGGCTGGCCTCCAATGGCCGCGGCCCTATGGGGTCTCTTCGGGGAGTACGTTGTCGGTGAGCAGGGAGAAGGTCTCGGTCACCCCGTTGACGTTGACCGTATAGTCGCCGGCCGGCAACCCGCGCACCTCCAGCGAGACCGTCTCCTCGAAGGGCACCAGGGCCTGGGTGCATACCTTGTCAGCGGGTCGCTCAGAGCTGATGGTAACCATGAAGGTATTGTCCACCAGTTCCTGGCTGATCTCGCCCACGGTGGTGCAGCCATCAGCCAGGAAGCCCTGGGCCACCACCTGCACCTGGACCGGGAACGACTCCAGGATCAGGACTTCGATGCCTTCCACCGTCGCCGTACCGCGGATGACCTCACCCCCGGAGGGATCCGGGACCGGGCTGGGGGTCGGCTCTGGGGTAGGCCCGCAGGCGACCAACCCCAGGCCCAATAGCAGGACCAGGCCCATGGCCAACAAACCAAACCGCGTGATGTTGCTCATCTCGATCTCCTCTTGATCATGTGTGTGATATCGGACTGGCAGTCCTCCAAGCACCTCTGATGACGTAGAGCCCCACGCAAAGGTTCCGTGGCGCGGGGCGGCTGGCCTGGCGCTACCAGCCCAGGGTGCCGGGCTCTCCCTTGAAGGGACCGACGATGTCCTTGGTGATCCAGCCCCCGTAGAAGCCGCCTGCCTGGGCCTGCACCTTTTCTTCGCCAACATAACAGGCATCCAGAATCAGTCTACAATCGAGGGCAGGCGCTGTCAAATCTTAACCCAGTTCTAACGGCTGGGCTTTGTTCAAATTCTTGACAAAACTGTGACAGTGTGATATGATAGGTGCGCTACGAAAGCACACGGTTCGTCTTGGAAAGGAGTCGAGCATGTCAATCCGGATCGTAACGGATAGCAACTGCGACCTGCCACAAGCTGTGGTCGACCGCTATCAGATCGTAGTGATCCCCTTCTACATCAACATCGGAACAAAAAGCTACCTGGACGGCGTGCAGATGTCCAGGGCCGAGTTCTACGAGGGGCTGCCCAACTTTGAGTCTCACCCGATGACTTCGGTGCCGGGACCCGGCACCATTATCGGGGTGTTCGAGACCCTGGCCGAGGAGGGAGCGACCGAAATCCTGGCCATCCACATAGGCGGCAGCCTGAGTGCCATGGTCAACTCGGCGCGGTTGGCCGTGGAAGAGTGGGACAAGGTCCCGGTTACCGTCTTTGACTCGGGCAACCTGACCCTGGGCACGGGCCTGCAGGTCATGGCCGCGGCTGAGGCGGCAGCAGCAGGGCAGACCATGGCAGAGATTGTGGCCATGCTCGAGGATCTATCGGCGCGCACCTACTGCTACGCTGCCCTGGAGACGGTCGAGTACCTGCGGCGCAGCGGCCGGTTGACGCGCTTCCAGTCCGGTCTGGCCTCGCTGTTGCAGATCAAGCCCTTGCTCAAGATGCACCACAACGATTATGACATGGAGCGCGTGCGAACCAATAACGGCGCAACGCGGCGGCTCCTGGAACTGACGGAGGCCCTGGGACCGCTGGAGCAGTTGGCCGTGGTCCATACCCACAACCAGGCTCGGGCAGACGCCCTGCGCGAGCAAGCCCGCCACCTCTTCCCTGACAATGCCGTGCCGTTCTCGGCCGAAGTCACGCCCGTGATCGGCGTCCACATCGGACCGGGTGCTGCCGGCTTTGTAGCCGTACAGGCACCCAAGGCTGAGCCCCATCCCCAGGAGGAAGGGGAGCCCTTATGAGCGCTTTCGAGGTCTATCCCATGAAAGGCTTGTTGTTGTGGGTGCCTGGTTTGGCTCTGCTGGAAGAGACCATGACGGCAAACAAACCAGGCTGCCAGGAATACGTGGAAACGGCGAACGCCTTTGTGCCCTGGTCTCCCGGGATACATTGTGAACTGGCGGGCGAGGGTCGCCCAGGAGAGAGGGAATGATGGCATCGATGCGAGTAGAACCTCTATACAATTTGAAGGCGGTCGTACAACAGACAGGTCTGAAGCCTGACACGCTGCGGGCCTGGGAACGCCGCTACGGCATGCCCACCCCCGAGCGCAGTGAAGGCGGGCACCGCCTGTATTCGCGGCGGGACATCGAGACCATCCGCTGGTTGATGACGCGGCAACGGGAGGGGCTGAGCATCAGCCGGGCGGTTGAGCTGTGGCAGCAGCTGCAGGCCAGCGGGCAGGACCCGCTGCAGTCGGCCCTGCCCATCGCCACCTCGGCGCCGCCGATGTCGGGCGTGGGCCTGGCTGGTGAGACGGTGGCCGAATTGAGGCGCACCTGGCTCTCGGCCTGTCTGCGCTACGACGAGCGGGAGGCAGAGCAGGTCCTGGCCCAGGGCTTTGCCGTTTACCCGCCTGAGTTGGTCGCCGTCGAGGTGCTGCAAAAAGCTGTGGCTGAGATCGGCGAGGGCTGGTATAAGGGTGATGTGACCGTTCAGCAGGAGCACTTTTGCTCGGGCCTGGTCGTCCGTCACCTGGAAGCGCTGGTCATGGGTGCGCCGTCGCCCACCCGTCCCGGGCGTGTGCTCGTCGCCTGCCCTCCTGAAGAGAACCACACCGTCGGGCTTTTGGTGCTGACCTACCTTCTGCGCCGCCGGGGCTGGGAGGTGGTCTACCTGGGGGCCAACATGCCGGCTGAGCACCTGGAGACGACCATCTCTGCTGCCAAACCACAACTGGTCATCCTCTCTGCGCAGCAGCTCCACAGCGCCGCGAGCCTCTTGGATATGGCTGAGGTGCTGCAGCGGGCAGGGATCCCCCTGGCCTACGGTGGCCTGATCTTTAACCTCAACCCCGGGATGATGGAGCACATTCCCGGGCACTTTTTGGGGCAGCGGCTAGACCAGGCGCCAGAAGTCGTCGAGCGGCTGCTCACGGCACGCCGGCCGGTGCCCGAGGCGAAACCCATTCCAGACCTCTATAGCCGAGCCCGGGAGCATTTCCGCGACCGCAGCGGTCTGATCGACGCTGAGCTGGCCCAGAACGCGACAAAGCTGGGCATGGCATCCTGGCACCTGGCCCTGGCCAACCACGAGCTGGGGCACAATATCGTGGCGGCTCTGAGGCTGGGCGACATGGACTTGATGGGGACGGACGTCGAGTGGGTCGAGGGCCTGATCGCCAACAGGGATCTGCCCGAAACGGTCCTGCCTCGTTACTTGCGGGCATATTGGCGAGCAGCCGAGAATCATCTGGATGACCGGGCTGCGCCCATTTTCGATTGGTTCAGCCGGCTTCTCGACCGGGAGGGTCCGGGCCGGCCAGAACTCGATCTTTTGGGGGAGGTGTAGGGATGAGAGTAATCATTACAGGCGGCACGGGCCTGATCGGCACAGCCCTGTCCAAGAGCCTGCTCGCCGACGGGCACGAGGTCATTGCCCTCAGCCGCAATCCAGCAACCAGGGACGGCCTGCCGCCGGAGGTCCAGGTGGTGGGCTGGGACGCACGCACGGCCAAGGGATGGGGCCAGATGGTCGATGGCGCTGGCGCCATCGTCAACCTGGCCGGCGCCAACCTGGCCGGACAGGGTTTTCTGCCCAGCCGCTGGACTCGAGAGCGGAAGCGCATCATCCGTGACAGCCGTGTTTACTCGAGCCAGGCGGTCGTGGAAGCGGTGGAGGAAGCGCGGGTCAAGCCGGGTGTGCTGATCCAGGCCTCTGGGGTAGGGTACTATGGGCACCGCGGCGACCAGGTGGTGACAGAGGACACCCAACCAGGGGACGATTATCTGGCTCGCCTGTCTGCTGAGGAGTGGGAGCCATCGAGCGAGCCGGTGGAGAGGATGGGCGTGCGGCGTGTGATCGCCCGCAGCGGGGCTGTGTTCAGTGCGGAGGAGGGGGCCTTGCCCCGGATGGCCCTGCCTTTCCGCCTGTTCGCGGGTGGCCGGCTGGGCAACGGCG
>JAMJFU010000117.1 GCA_023544525.1 Anaerolineae bacterium
AGATCCCTCGGGCACCTGTTACTTGTACCAGGGTGGAGACTTGGACTTCTTACAGGGGGGAAGACTGCGAGAAAAGACAGGAGAGAGGCTTGGACATCATACAGAGGGGAAGACTGCGAGAAAAAACAGGGTAGAGACTAGGACATTTCACAGGGGGTAGAGCTGGGAAAAGAATCAGGGTAGACACTGGGACATTTCACATAGGGTAGAACTGTGAGAAATAACAGAGGATCCCGTCAATCTTGGCAGCACCCCCGGAGGTTGTAGTCCTGCCTTGCTGACCTTCCAGGTCAGTAATCACGACCCCTCAATCCCGAAAGGGACGGACAGAGCTTGCCTACCCCTATCTCTAGTCAACACCCTCGTCGCCGCTGAGATCGGGCGCTTGACCGGCCTCTGCGCTTTGCTGGTAGCTCCTGCTCATCACCACGAGGCTTTTCAAGTGTTCTTTACGTTCAGTATTGACAGAACGTTCAGAATATGATAAAATATAGGCGTCTGCCAGTAAGCAACCGGAAGGAGCAAAAACGATGCGCTACTACGAACAGCAGCACTTTATCGAGGACATGAGCCTCTACTTTGAACAGATGGGGCTGCCGCGCATGGCCGGCCGGGTCCTGGGAGTCCTGCTCATCTGCAACCCGCCAGCCCAGTCGCTCACCGATCTGTGCGAGATCCTACAAGCCAGCAAGAGCTCCATCAGCACCACCACCCGCCTGCTGACCGAGATGGGCCTCATCGAGCGGACGCCCTCGCCGGTGCCCCGGCAGGTCTATTTCCAGTTCAAGCCCGGCGGCTGGGTCGTCTTTATCCGCCAGCGACTTAAGCTGTGGGTCTCGCTCCACAACATTGCCGAGGAAGGCCTCGAGTTGCTGCACGACCAGGACCCTGAGCTGCGCAGTCGTTTGCAGGAAGCCCACGACATGTTCTCGGTGATTGAGGAAGAGCTTCCCACCCTCCTGGACCGTGTGGAGAAAAAGCACGGGGGTTGATGCCATGACAAAGAAGAAGTGGTTGTGGTGTGGCACCGCCGTGAGCGCCGCTGCGGGACTCGGGTACGCCACCTGGCAGCGCTCGCGCATCGTGCTGAAAACCAGACACGACGTCCCTGCCGAACACAGCCGCCGGTTGCTCGAGCGCGCCGCGCCGCTTCTGCGGTTGCCCGCCTCGTCCGACCAAGCGCCGCAGGTCTTGCCTGACGGCTCCGGGCTGCGCTCTCCATCCACAGGGCGGATCTATACCTATGGCCGCGGCGATGGCCGCGGCGATGGTCGTGGCATCCTCGACTTGCTGCCCGCCGAACCGGATCAAACCTTCACCCAGAAGGCGCTGGACACCCCGCTCACCGCCTGGTTCTACGACCGCTTCCGGGAGACGATCACTGGCGCCCTGAATTCGCCCGATTTTGCCGGCGAGGTGGTCCATATCCAGCAGGACTTGCAGGGCGGGCCTGGTGACACGATCCTCGACCTGGCTTGCGGGCAGGGCAACTTTACCGTCGAGTGGGCCAAACGGGTGGGCCCTGCCGGCCTGGTCATCGGCCTGGACATCTCCCTCGCCATGCTGGAGAGAGCGGCCTACCACGTCAATCGCTGGGGGCTGGACAACGTGCTTCTCATCCGCGGCGATGCCCACCAGCTGCCCTTCGCCGACGGCGTTTTGCACAAGGTGAACTGCTCGGGCGGGTTTCATCAGTTCCCCAACCTGCTCCAGGCACTGCGCGAGATCGCCCGCGTCAGTGCGCCGGGGGCCGTGCTCACCGCCAGCACCTTTGCTGAAGGAGTGGACGATAACCGTGCGCCGATCAAGCGCTGGCTGAAGCGCCGCTTTGACCTCCACTTTGTGCCACTCGCCGATCTGGGCGATCAACTGGGGGCACTGGGTTATGGCAGCTACGAATGGCTTCTGCCCGGCGGCGGCTGGTTTGGCTACACAGCCTCACACAAAACAGTGTGACCGGTTTGAAAGGAAGCACAATCATGACCGTTGTTATCAACACCCAGGCCGAAGGCCCGGAGGCTGTGCGCGAAAAGCGCAACGCCGCCCTCAGCTCCGTCGTAGCCGCCATCTTTCTCACCGCCCTCAAGCTGATCGTCGGCCTGATGACCGGCAGCCTGGGCATCCTCGCTGAGGCGGCCCACTCGGGGTTGGACCTTATCGCGGCCCTCGTCACCTTCTTTGCCGTGCGCATCGCCGACCGGCCGCCCGACGAGCAATATCGCTACGGCTACGGCAAAGTCGAGAACCTGTCGGCCCTGATCGAGACACTGCTGCTGCTCATCACTTGCCTGTGGATCATCTACGAGGCCATCCAACGGCTGTTCTTCAAGCCGGTTGAGATCGAGGCCAGCCTGTGGGCCTTTGGGGTGATGGTCACCTCCATCGTCGTGGACGTGTCGCGCTCGCGGGTCCTGTACCGGGCCGCGCGCAAGTACAACAGCCAGGCGTTGGAGGCCGACGCCCTCCACTTTTCCACCGACATCTGGAGTTCGGCGGTGGTACTCGTCGGCCTGGGCCTGGTCTGGCTCAGTGGGCAGCTTGGGCCGGAGTGGGCCTGGCTGGTCAATGGCGACGCCGTGGCCGCGCTGGTAGTGGCCGCCATCGTCGTCTATGTCAGCTTACAACTGGGCAAGCGCGCTGTGGTGGTATTGCTGGACGTGGCGCCGCCAGGACTGGCCGAGCAGATCGCCACCGAGGCAGCCCAGGTGCCCGGCGTGGAAAGCCTCGGCCCCGTACGCCTGCGCCAAGCTGGCGCTTCGGTATTCGTCGACCTCGTGATCCACGTAGACCGTAGCGCCTCATTGCAGGAAGCCCATCAAGTAGCCGAGGCGGTGGACGATCGAATCAACCAAATCGTGCCCAGGGGGGACGTGATTGTCCACGTCGACCCCGTGCGGCGCTCGGGCGAGAACCTGTCCCAGGCGGTAAGCGCTATCGCCGCCCGCCTGGGCCTCAGAACCCACGACGTCCATGCCCACGACGTCCAGGACCGTTACTTTGTGGACCTCCACGTCGAGGTGCCGGCCGATCTGACCCTGGGCCAGGCCCACGACCAGGTCAGCCGCCTGGAGCTCGCCGTGCGCGAGGAACTGCCCCGAGTACGCGACATCCACAGCCATATCGAGCCGCTCGCATCCCCGGTCATTTTTGTCGCGCACCTGGACGAAGAGGCGGGCGAGAAGCTACGGGCACGGATCGCGGCGGTGGTGAACGAGGTGCCCGGGCTGGACGGCTACAGCCGCTTGCACATCCGGCCGGGGCCTGGCGGTCACGACGTGGTGCTCCACTGTTTGGCCGACCCCGACCTGCCCGTGACCGAGGCCCACCGCCTGGCCGACCAGGTGGAAAAGCTGCTGCACGTGCGGATTCAGGGCATCAAAAAGGTGCTGGTTCACGTGACACCCGAGGGCGAGATTGGCTCTACGGCCCAGCCCGGAGCCGACATATGAAGCTGACCAATCGCCGCAGCCGCATCATCTATCATCTCTGGTCGCCCATCTACGACGGCCTGTTCGACCGTTTCTTTGCCGCTCCTGGCCGGCGGCGGGCCATGCAGGTGCTCGGCCTGCAGCCGGGGGAGCGCGTCCTGCTGGTGGGTGTTGGCACCGGAGCCGACCTGCCCCTCCTGCCGGCGAGCGTCCGGGCCATCGGCCTCGACCTCAGCCTCGACATGCTGGCCCGGGCCCGGGCCAAGCTGCCCCTGACCGGGCGCGACGTGACCCTGCTCCAGGCCGACGCCCAGGCACTGCCCCTTCGCGCCGGGGAGTTCGACGCCGCCGTGCTGCACCTGGTGCTCAGCGTCGTGCCCGACGGGGCTGTCTGTCTCCAGGAAGCGCTGCGCACCCTGCGGCCCGACGGCCGCGCCATCATCTTTGACAAATTCGCGCCCGACGACGGCCGGCTGACCCTGGGGCGGCGACTGGTCAACCTGGTCACCACGTTGGCTGGCACCGACGTCACCCGGCGCTTTGGCGACAGGGCAGCGGGCAGCCGCTGCACCATCGTCCACGACGAGCCCAGCCTGCTGCGCGGGGCCTACCGGATCATCCTGATCGAAAGGGGAGACAACTCGTGATTTCCATCCAATCGAAGGTGCACATAGACAGCATCAAAGGAGTAGAACTGCTCGATTTCTTGCTCAACTGCACCGACGAGCAGTACCAGGCATGGTGGCCCGGCACCCACCTCGCCTTTCATACCGTCGAGCGCCGGCCCGACCATGTCGGCAGTGTCATCTACATGGACGAGTACGTCGGCCGGCGCCGGCTCAGGATGAAGGGCATCGTCACCGAGTTCGTGCCCGGCAAGAGAGTCGTCTGGCAGTTCAAGCAGATCGTGCGCCTGCCGGCCTGGCTTGTCTTGGTAACAGAAGACAAGGAGGCCGGCGTGACCATCACCCATACGATTCAGGCTGGCTTCCCGGGGATGGGCCGCATCCTGGACCCCGTCTTGCGGCTCTATTTCACCGACGAGTTCGAACGAGCGATGGACGAGCACGCCCAGGCCGAGTTTCCCATGCTGGCGGCCATGCTGAGGGATATGTGAAGGATAGAAGGTTGGTCGGGCTGCTCTTCTTTGTCCTTGTTTGCTGCGTCGTCATCGTCATCGCCGGCGGCGGCTGGACCTTTGTGCAGCGGCCGGTGGGCGCCGTTTACCTGGCTCTGTGGATCGGGTGGTGGCTGCTTATCGCCGTAGGGCGCCAACGCGGCGTGGCCTCGGCCTACAACCGCAGCCAGCGGCTGATCTACATCCTCGGCATCGTGGCCCTGGTCATCCTGGTCGTGGTGCCGCCCTGGGAGTACGCCCACTATCCCGGTCCCATCCCGCGCGATGGCCCGCTGGCGTGGATCGGCCTGACCCTTTTTGCGGCGGGCATCGTCCTACAGGCAGCGACCTTCCGTACGCTGCGCGGCCTGTACACCTCGCGGCTGGGCATGCAGCCGGGGCACCGACTGGTCACGGTCGGCCCCTACCGCCTGGTGCGCCATCCCGGCTACCTGAGTAACCTGCTCTGCCTGGCTGGCATCGGCCTGGGCCTAAGCAGCCTGGTGGGCCTGGGCCTGACCCTATTCGTCGTACCGCTGATCGTACGGCGCATCAAGCAAGAAGAAGAGATGCTGGCCGCCGAGTTCGGCCAGGAATACGAGCGCTACCGGCAGCAGGTGCAGTGGCGCCTAATCCCGTATGTCTTCTGATGGAATAGGAGGCAACCAATGATAGACAAAAGGGATCCTGAAACAAGCCGAGTCCCGGGACTTGCGTACGCCTTTACGGACAGCGGAATTGAACTGCCGGTCCTCGACATCACGCATCCGCAGTTTGTCTCGAGCATCGATGAGGATCACCTAGACGAGGTGAGCAAGGCGTCCATCCAGAAAATGCTGGTCATGGGTCAGATGTCAGACGCTCAAAAGAGGACGTACTATGAGCAGCTTCTCAAATCGTACATTTTTGGTCCCGTCTTTGTGAGGGATCCCGGTGCCAATTTCATGAGCGGCATGAGTACCTACGTCTATAAACTCGGCCCGAATCTCATCGGAGGCGGACCGGACCGAGAGTTCGACAGAAGCGCATCCAGGGACATAGGCGGTGTGGCCATCAGAATGCGAATAAGAGACCTGTGCCGATTGCAGGCCGACGCACTGATCCCGCAGCTCGAATCGTCGCCTCAAAAGAGTCTCTGCTTCATTAACATCGCGGGGGGTGCCGCTAGCGACAGCATCAATACCCTCATACTGATTCTGAAAGAAAATCCCACCCTGTTGAGAAACAGGAAAATCGAGATCAACGTCTTGGACATTGACACAGTCGGTCCTCATTTCGCCCTTGGTTGCCTAGAAGCTCTCAAGACACCGGCCCATCATTTACATGGTCTGGATATCGCTTTCCATCATACCCCCCACGATTGGCAAGATACGGATGGACTCGTTTCGCTATTGTCGAACAAAAAGGACTGCATCGTGGTGTGTGCATCAGAAGGCGGGCTGTTTGAATACGGGAGGGATGAAGAGATCATACGCAACTTGAATGTAGTGTACGATCATTCCCCCGACGGCACGCGGATCGCCGGGACGATTGTCCATGATGCTACCAAGGTCCATGCGACAGTGCCCGCGCTGGCGAAAGCCACCAATGCGGGATTACGATTCCTCGGCGTAAGCGGTCTGACGGGTCTCCTTGAAAAGACAGGTTGGAGATTGGAGAGGGTACAGGAGAAGAATCCTGTTTATGCGGTTTTCACTTTGAAGAAGGACAAGTATCGTGCTGCATGAACGTGTCTCAGCCCCCAAGCCTGGGGCTGCAGAATTGCAGCCAGGCCTCCGGAGGGAATGACGGGAAAAGGAGTTGCTAGAATGAGGAACTACAGGATAGAGCTAGAGATATTTGAAGGTAGCGGTGGGCAACGACGCACCGATGGAACACGCCCAGACTTTGCGAAAGAGGGTATCTGTGCGTGGATGTATAGAGGAGATGGCGAAACGAGTTATCAGGTGGGACAGAGATTCCGCTACCCTGAAGATCTTGGGAAGCTGTGTCCGTGGCTGGTGGATAGTCTGGCAGGAGTGATTCGAGCATTGGAGCACGGGGGGACGCTGCCCTGGAAGTACCTTGGCACTCCATATGAGAAGACACTTGATCCAGACGGAGTGACGACCGAGTATGTGCGCTGTCTCGATCCCACGGCATCGGGAATCGTGATCAGGGCGACAAGAACAGCCTTGCCAGAGTGATGGTCACGAGAATCACGTTTTCAGTAGACCGCAGTCATGCAGTCAAGGATCAAGGGGAAGGCAAGTATATGAGCGACAAGCCTTACCAGGACAAATCCGTCATCGTCACCGGTGCGTCATCCGGAATTGGGCGGGCACTGGCACTGCGGCTGGCCGATCAAGGCGCGTGGATCGAGCTGGCTGCCCGCGACGCACAGCGCCTCGATGTGCTGGCGGCGGAGTGTTGCCAACGCGGCGGCAAAGCCATCGCCGTGCCCACCGATGTCACCGACGAAGCCCAGTGTAAGGTCCTGATCGAGCGCGCCGTGGCCGAGTTTGGCCGCCTGGATGTGCTGATCAACAATGCAGGCATCGGCGCGACCGGTTTGCTGGAAGAGCTGCCCGACCTCACCCTGTTCAAGCGGGTGATGGACGTCAACTTCTTCGGCACGTTGCACTGCACCTACTATGCCGTGAAGCATCTCAAGCAGACGCAGGGACGCCTCGTCAACATCTCTAGCATGGCAGGCAAGTCTCCCCTCCCCTATAACAGCAATTACAACGCCAGCAAGTACGCTGTGCACGGCTTTTCCGACTCGCTGCGCATGGAACTGGCTCAGGCCGGCGTCAGCGTCACGCTGATCTGCCCCTATTGGGTGGTGACCGAGTTCCACGAGCGGCTGATGGACAAGAATGGCACGCCAAGGGGGCCGCAGGGCCGCGCCGTCTACAACCAGAAAACGATGACCGCCGATCAGTGTGCCGCCATCACTCTCAAGGCTGCGGCCAGGCGCAAGCGCGAAGTGCTGATGGGACCCGGTTGGACGGCCGTGTGGCTGAGGATCATCGCGCCGGGGCTGGCGGACAAGATCACCATCGAGATGGTGCTAAAGCCAGTCGTCAGGCGAGCGAAGAAGGCGCAAAGCACGGGATAGCCGCGCTTGAAGGAGGGTAGTATGTCTGAGCCATCTCACCAAGACCTGAGCGGCGTGCCCGCGACCTCGCTCATTGCACTCTACCTCCGGGCGATGGAATCGCAGCGCCCCGATGCCTTGATGAAAGATGAGAAAGCCGTGGCGGTGTCCCGCCAGTTGGATCAGGAGTTCATGCAAAAGACACTGCCCTTGACCGAAGACTCCGGCCGGGTGGTCATGATCCTGAAAACCAGGGAATTCGACCGCTTCACCCAGGATTTCCTGGCCCGCCACCCGGATGCGGTTGTCGTCCACCTCGGGTGCGGTCTCGACACGCGCTTTGAGCGCGTCTGCTCGGACCGACCAGACAATGACCAGATAGAGTGGTATGACCTGGACTTGCCAGAGGTCATCGAGCTGCGACGCAGGCTGGTCGGCGGTGAAGGGGCGCGCCGCCATTTCCTGGCTTGCTCCGTGTTTGACAACACCTGGCTGGACGCGGTGAGCGTGCATCGCCCGCGCCCCTTTCTTTTTCTGGCAGAAGGCCTGTTCATGTACTTCCAGGAGGCGCAAGTCAAGTCATTGGTGCTGGCTCTGAAGTAGCATTTCCCAGGCGCGGAGCTGGTCTTTGACGCCTATTCGCCATTCATGCGCCGGGCGCACAACCTCAGGGTCGCCGGCAAGAGAATCGGCGCCCCGTTGCACTGGGCGCTGAAACGCGCCCAGGATCTCGAGCGCTGGGGCGACGGCATTCGCCTGAGCGAGGCACGGTACCCCTTCCAGTACTCTGAGCCACGTCTGCGCCGTGTGCTGAAGGTGCGGCTTGTCCCGTTCCTCGCCACGGGGATAGGCGTTTTTCACCATCAGTTCTGAGGAGGGCCAGATGCCTGCACAAACTCGCACCATGGAGCACACATTTCCAAAATCCGGCTATCACCCTGTCACCGGCGAATGGAACGACAGTGTGATAGGTGATTACCTCTGGTCTAGCGTCAACTTCGGAGAAGCCGCGCCGGATGTGATGACGCCCAGCACGTGGTCACTGCTGTGGATTTATTTGCACATAACGCCCCCCATTCGTTTCCCCGGCGGGCATCCCCCTGGCGGGAATATCGCCGAGCGGCTGTACTTCAACCTGAGCCTGATTTCATCGCTCTATCATGCCGTCGGCATGGATGCGCACAAAGAAAAGTTCGGAGACTTGATCGGCGCTACCCCTTCCGAATTGAACGTTCCCTATCTTCCATTTTCGCCCCTGACTGTCATCTGGCATGTGCTGCCGGGAATGATTCAAGACTGGCTGTTGACCAGGCGTGACATCAAGCAGTTCCCGAATTACATCGCCTCTCTCCCCGAGTGGGTTCGGACCATGCGCCAGCGCCTTCAGCATTGTATGGATGCAGCCGGGTTGCTCTCTCTGTGGACCGAATCCATCATGCCCACCACTCTGCGCGACTACCGCATGTTGAGAAGCGTTACCATGAATCTGTCTGACCTGGCCACCCAGCTCAACTTGGACCTGACCAAGTTGGTTGGTGAGATCGAAGCTCGTACGCTCTTATCCAACCTTTCCGGCCCATCGGGTGACCTGGAAAGCCTGGGGTTGCTGCTGGGACTGGCAAGAGTGAAAGATGGTCGGATGAGCCGCGAGGAATACATCGAGCGCTACGGGCATCGCGGCCCACACGAAGTAGAGCTATCTGCGCCCGGTCCAGACCAAGACCCGGACTGGTTCGAAAAAAGACTGGCCGATTTCATCCGATCGGGCGTAGATCCGGAGACGCTCCTCGCGCAGCAGCGGGCCGAATTCACCGCGGCCTGGCAGCGTTTTGAAGCGCGTTTCCCGGACAAAGCCAAATCCTTCCGCCGCAGGCTGGACGTGGTCACAGCCGCCGAGAAAAACCGCGAGATGTTCCGTTCGGAGCGGCTCCGCGTGTCCCGGCTCGTCACCCGCCCGTTTCTCCTGCAGGTGGGCAAGGTGATGGACATTGGCGACGACATCTTTTTCTTGTCGGTGGATGAAATGACAGCCCTGCTGGCCGGCGACAAGATGTCTGTCAGTGCCGTTCCCGCCCGGCGCGCCATGTACCGGCGTACCTGTGCCCTGCCGCCCTACCCGGCGCTCATCTATGGCCGCTTTGATCCCTTCGAGTGGGCAGCGGACCCCAACCGGCGCAGCGATTTCTACGACGCGCGGCAGGCCGGAGCCACTGCCTTATCCTCTGTCATCAAGGGCTTTGCCGGTGCGGCGGGCTGCGTGGAGGGAATTGTGCGCCGCATCGACCGTGTGGAGGATGGGAACCAGGCCCAACCGGGTGAGATTCTCGTCACGACCATCACCAACGTGGGCTGGACGCCGATTTTCCCGCGGTTGGCTGCGATTATCACAGATGTAGGCGCGCCGCTCTCACATGCTGCGATTGTGGCGCGCGAGCTGGGCATCCCGGCGGTGGTCGGCTGCGGCAATGCCACCATGCTGCTCAAAACGGGTGATCGCGTTCGCGTGGATGGCGGACGAGGAATTGTTGAAATCTTGAGCGGGTAATCTTGGCCTGGATGGAAAAGTCATGAAGAAAACACGAGCAAGCACCACGGCTGAGGGGATCGCTTTTGTGCGGGCGCTGGAGTCGAGCAAGCCGGCCGGGGAGAGGATTTGTTACGATCCACTGGCTCGTCAGCTCATCAGCCCCGCATTCTACCTGTTGGGGAAGCTCTTTGTCGACCGTGCAGAACGGAAGGGGCCGGGGGTGCTGGGATTCCTCGCCGCTCGCTGCCGGTACATTGACGATTATCTTCAGGCCTGCCTCGAGACGGGCCTCGATCAATTAGTCATCTTGGGGGCCGGGCTGGACTCGCGAGCCTATCGTTTCGAGCAGCTTGCGGGGCGCGTGAGAGTGTTCGAAGTCGATCACCCGGCAACGCAGCGGGCCAAGATCAGTAAGCTCGCCAAGGTCTTGGAGAGTCGTCCAGAGCACGTCACCTTCGTTCCGATTGATTTCAACGAAGAAACGCTACAAAAGCTTTTCGATTTCGGTTACAGCCCGCAGACAAAGACACTTTTTATCTGGGAAGGAGTGGTTCACTATATCACTGTGGAGGCAGTGGATCAAACACTGAAATCTGTGCTGGAGAATTCTGGTTCGGGCAGCTCGATCATATTTGACTATGTGTATGCTTCGGCCTTGACCGCTGTCTACAAACGCGCGGAAATCACTCGCATGCAGCGGGCAAAGCGGTACACAGGGGAGGGCCTGGTCTTTGGGATTGAAGAGGGGCATGTGGAAGAATTTCTCCTGGCGCGGGGGTACACCCAGGTACAGAATGTGACGAGCCAAGACCTTGCGAGGATGTATTTCACCGGAGCGAACGAGGCCCGAGTCATAGCGTCTATTTACGCCATTGCGCATGCAGTCGTCG
>JAMJFU010000118.1 GCA_023544525.1 Anaerolineae bacterium
CGCCCTGGGATCGCCGAGCACCAGCTCGGCTCCATCTCTGTCACTGACAAGTCGTTAGTGCACCCCCTGGCCTGGTGTGGCTCCTGCATGCCAATCATGGACGTATTTTATCACAGAAGCGCGGCCTCTCCAAGATGCCCTTTTCCCGCCACAGCCACGGCAGTGTCAACATCTCGATCGCCGGTTGGATGGAGGAACGCTAGCGGGAATGGGGTTCTGCCCAGGGCCTTGGGCAGCGGATCATGTCTGGTCGGAAACGGCGGGTACGAGGCATTTGCCGTTTCTGTGCGACTCTGGTACAATGGCCGCATGATGCTATCCTGGGAGAATCCGTTGGAAACGGATGGATGCTTACAGACGGCGGGCGATTCCAGGTACACAATGACAGTGGAACGATCCAAGTCAGTGCAACGTCTGGAAGGATGAGGCAGAAAGAATTGGAACGGCAAACGATGCGGCCGCGAGGCCGCCGGACATCCGAATGGCAGGGCCAGGACGCCAAGCCTGGGAATCCAGGCCAGCAATATTGGGTTGAAGCGCCTCAGCAGCCAGCTGCTCAGGTTCGACCCAGGCGCGGCATGCGATGGCCTGTTACGCT
Organism: Anaerolineae bacterium; assembly: GCA_023544525.1. Lineage (GTDB taxonomy): Bacteria > Chloroflexota > Anaerolineae > JAAYZQ01 > JAAYZQ01 > JAMJFU01. Next base: position 599 of record JAMJFU010000118.1, read on the forward strand.
GACGCTGTTGGCCCTGGCAATCCTCGCCTCGGGCGGGGCAACGTTGTTTATCGTGGAGCTGTGGCTGGCGGACCGGGTGATGCCCGGCGTCTACGTCTGGGATGTCGACTTGGGAAGCCTCCACCGCGAGGAGGCAGCGGCGCACCTGGCGTCCAGCTTTGAGTACCCGGTTGACCGTCATCCTATCTTGCGCTATGAGCAGCAGACCTGGCCCGTGACACCCGGGGATCTGGGGACTGAGCTCGATGTGGCGGCAACGGTGGAGGCAGCACTGGCCATAGGCCATGAGGGCACACTGCTGGAGCGCCTGGAGGAACAGATTCTGGTGCTGCTGGATAGCAGGTTGGTCGTGCCTGTCTTTCGTTTCGAGCCGGGTGCAGGCACCATGTTCCTGAGCCGGATCGCTCGAGAGATTAACCGCCCTCTGCACAATGCTGGCCTGGTTGTGGGCGAGGACCTGGCCGTCGAAATTGTATCAGGCCAGACTGGTCGTCAATTGGACCAGGAGGCCACCCGCCAGGCGCTTGCTGTGCGCATCGAGGAGATGGTGGGCGGTGAGGTGCAGGCTGTCTTTCGTGAGAGTGCGCCCTTGCTGACGGATCTTGGTGCCACACAGGAGCAGGTCCGGCGTATCCTGGGAGGGCCCATCACGCTTACCGCCCCAGACTCTGGCCCGTGGATCATCGAACCAGCAACGCTGGCCGAGTGGTTGATCCTGCAACCTGACAAGGGTGACGATGGAAAGCCGACGCTCTCGGTGAGCCTGAACCCCAACCATCTGACGGACTTTGCCCAGGACATTGCATCTGAGGTGAACCGCCCAGCCGTGGATGCGCAGTTCCGCTTCGACGACGCCAGTGGAGCGCTGGTCACTGCTGCCGAGAGCGTGCCGGGGCGGACCTTGGACATTACGTCTACCGTTGCCCTTATCGAAGTGGCGGCTACCGGCGACGAGCGCACGGTGGCGCTGCCCCTGGTTTCAGTGCCGCCCGAGATATCCAGCGAGAATGCCGCTGCCCTGGGGATCGTCGAGTTGATAGCCGAGGGGAAGACTAGCTTTGCCGGGTCTTCGGCGGCGCGGATCCAGAACATTACCGTGGGGGCTGCCCAGTTCGACGGGCTCCTCATCGCGCCTGGCGAGACCTTTTCTTTCAACCACTACCTGGGCGAGGTCACTGCCGAGAAAGGGTATGAGGAAGGCATCATCATCTGGGGCAATACGACACGGGCCGATGTGGGTGGGGGCCTGTGCCAGGTATCCTCCACAGCGTTCCGGGCTGCCTTCTGGGCAGGTGTGCCCATCGCCGAGCGCTGGGCCCATGCATTCCGGGTGAGCTATTATGAGCCGCCCATCGGCCTGGACGCCACTATCTACTCACCCCAGGTCGACCTGAAGTGGGTCAACGATACCGGTCACTATATCCTGATCCAGACCTATGTCGACAAGGCGAACGCGAGGCTTAGCTTCCGCTTCTATGGTACCGACCCGGGCCGGACGGTAGAGATGGATGGCCCACACGAGGCCAACCCCGTGCCCCATGGGCCGGCGGTCTATCGTGACGATCCTACCCTGCCCAAGGGCCAGACCAAACAGATTGAATGGGCCAAGGATGGGCTGGATGTGACCATCTACCGGATCATCAAAGAGGGCGGCGTCGAGGTGCAGAGGGATACCTTCTTCAGCCGGTACCGCCCCTGGCAAGCGGTATACCTGGTGGGCACCAAGGAAGAATAGGCGGGGATCAGGACGGCACAAAGGGATAGGGGGAGCGCCCTACTCAGAGGAGCGAGGCGCTCCCTTGTTTTGTCCAAAACGCGTCTGTTTGTCGGGTTCCGGGGCTCAAGCGAGCCTCAGGGTCCGTCGCCGGAGCACCATGCCTGTTGCCAGCAGGGCTGCGCCCAACAGCGCCAGGCCACCGACGATCACCGGCGCAGGTAGATCGATGCCCGTGCCAGGCGGGAGACCCTCAATCCACTGGTCGTTCTCCGGATCCAGTGGGCAGGTCCCGTCCGCCATCCAGTTGCGGACACGGAACATCCAGGTGCCCTCGGTGATGGTCGAGCAGTCGCAGCACATCTCATAGAGGATGGGATCGCTGCCGTCCTCGTTGGTGACCCGCTTGTAGAGCATGGGCCCGCAGACCTCGCCCTCGATGTCGATGCTGTCAGCCTGAGCCGCACAGTCGGTGATCTCGGGATGGTTCAGGATCCAGGGCTGGCACCCGGTCCCCGGCCGCTCGTCCAGAATCTCTACGGAGCGGTTGATCACCACGTAGAAGGGCGGTGCCGTCGGATCGCAGTTTTGCGATGCCACCGGATCGTCGGGGCATGTACCGTCTGAAGGGATGGGTGACTGGAACGTGTCTGAGCTGGCCTCCGCCTTGGATAGCACCGCCTCATCGAGGGACAGGACGCGAGCATAGGCTGTCAAGGGCACTACCAAGACCGCGAGCGCCAGGATCAGCGCTACAATTCGTACAGTGGGACGCATGGTTTTACCTCCTTGTTGTCATGGTGCCAGGGCCCATTGCCTGGCGCGCGGTGAACTCTCTCTTGCGCTCTCGCATACTGCTCTTTGGAGTGCCCATCACCTCCTTCCTCCCTCCTCCTAGACGGGCCTAGGGGGCTGGATTCTCTCGTTGGACCTCGTAAAGTTCGGTCAGGTAACGCCGGATCCGGACCCGGGTCAGCTCATCCTCTGCACGGGCAAGTGACTGCTCAAGGGAGAGGATGGCCTGATCCACCTGCCCCAGGGCCTTGTAGGCCATGCCCAGGTAGAACTGGGCTTCACCATAGTCCCAATCCAGGGCGACGGCCCGCTGCAGGTGGGGTAAAGCTTGTTCTGGCTGCTGCGCGTCGAGCTTTACCGCCCCTAGAACGGTGTGGGCCGCGGCCAAGGCATCGTCATACTTAAGGGCCCGCTCTGCAGTTTCGACCGCCCCGGCGGGATCATCCATCTCGTAAAGTGCAATGGCCATGTTGACCAACGTCTCGGTCTGAGGGCCACCCAGGGCCAAGGCTGTCTCGTAGTGAGCCATCGCCTCGTCGTAGTGGCCAAGGGCCTGTAGACTGAGCGCCAGATTGTGCTCGATGGCGGCGGCCCCTGGCTCCAATTCCAGCGCAGTGCTAAACTCGTCGATGGCCCGCTTGTGCTCGCTTTGCCGTGCATAGATCAAGCCAAGGTTATTGTGAACTTCGGCCAGTTCATCTGCCAAGGATCCCGCTGCCAGGAAGGCACGCTCAGCTGCCGCTATGTCACCGCTGTCGAAGTAGATCGTCCCCAACGCCAGGAGCGGAATGGGATCATCCGGCGCCAGGTTGGCAGAAATCTGCCAGGCCCTCTGCGTGCAGGCATCATATTCCCGCTCGCTACACCATTGGCCGAGGCCCATGGGTATCATGGCCAGAACCTGCCTGGTAGCTGGTTGCCGTATCAAGACCATGGCCCAGGATAGCACTGCCAGCGCTATCAAGGCGCTCCTGGCGAGTTGCCAGCGCTGGGCCGTCTGGTGCTCGGCCTTCCGCTCCATGGCCAGCGGTCTAATGTCGGTACGGCGCAGGAAGCGGACTTCACAGCGTGTCAGGGCCTGCAACGTCGTGCTACTGGGAAGGCCCTCGGCCAACATCATTTCCCCAAAGGTGCTGCCCGGCATGAGAACCACGACCACCCGGGCGGAGGCCCGATCGCCGACGTGTACTGCAACCTGTCCCTGGACGACCAGCCCAAGACAGTCGCCTCGCACCCCCTTGGGTAGGATGATCTCGCCCGGTCCATAGGTCGAGGTGCGCGTCTGGCTGGCCAGCCGACCGACATCAGCCGCTCGCAAGCCCCAGCGAGGGGCCAACCATCCCAATCGTTGGCGGATGATGGTGTACGCTTCGGCCGGGCTCAACCTCTGAACCAAACTCTGCTCGGTGATCCGGACCAAATCGCCCATCGGTATGCAGTCGCTCCCGCCGCTGATAGTGGATCTAGTGTACCATAGTCTCTGGAAAATGTCAATAACGCGAGGTTGACGTTAGAGACGAATAGATGTATAATTCTAGCATGACGATCAGCACTAGATTCCATAGGGGAAAGAAGCCTAGCGTTGGTTTGCCAGCAACCCGGAGGGTTCGGCTGGCCCGTGCAGTATCCCGTTTCCTGCTCCTGTTGGGTGCCCTCTCGCTCCTTGCGGCTCTCTTGTACGCCGGGTATTGGGTGCTGAATAGCTGGCTCATGGACCGGGATCGCTACCTTTGGGCGAAGGATGTCGCCGCTATGTCGGTGCCGGATATGACCTTGACCCCTTCGCCGGTGCCCACAGCGACGCCGCTGCCGCCCGCGACGCCCACACCCACCGCTTCACCGACCGGGGAGCCAACACCGGTGCCTCCACCGGCGCCGGTCCAGATCCGCATCCCGACGCTTGGGGTGAAACGGTCCATCATCAAGCTACCTCGGGTGCGCGACCGGGAGACGTCGGCATGGACCTGGAATACCAAGAAGCTCTTTCGCAGGGGCCGCAGCGACCTGGTGGGCCATTGGGAGGGATCTGCCTACCCAGGTCAAGCGGGCAACATGATCCTGGTCGGGCACAACTATGGCTATGGCTACAATGGTGTCTTCCTGCGCATAGGCAGCTTGCGGCCCGGCCAAAAGATCCAGGTGGTGAATGCAGCCGGGAAGGTCTTTGTCTACAGCGTGACACAGGTAGAGCGGGTCAAATGGCGCCGTCAGACCCTTGGCGAACTCACCCAACATCTCAAGTTTCTCTCTCCTGGCGGCCCTGAGCGGGTCACCCTGGTGAGCTGTGCCGGGGCCGAGGTCGAGCCCTTTCCCGAGCGCGTCTATGTCGTAGCCGAACCGGTCCGGTGAGGTCTGTCCGGCTCCCAGCCTGATCTCTGGCACTCAGGCCCCGGTAACAGCATCTCTTGCGCGAGGCAGGTTCGGGCCTGCTCCCCCTGGTCTGCGACTCACCATTCAGTGACCACGTGCTTGGCCCGCGCTGGCGTTTTGGGGTATAATGGGGGAGGAGTAGGGAGACGAGGCATGCGCAACAGACTGATCACCATGACTGCCCTTGTGCTGGCTGTCGTGGGGTGGTGGGGTCTCTACGAACTGACGAACCTGGTTGGTCCAGACCAGCCAGGTGCGCTGTACATGTTTTTTGCCCTGCTGTTCCTGGCTGTGACGGCGACGCTGGTGCCGGCGGCGCTCTATCTCAACCAGCGGCTGGCCCCCGGCGCAACATCTCGCGATCCGCTGCGGTTCTTCCGCCACAGTTCCTGGGGTGGGGTGGCGGTGGGCATCTCAGCCTGGCTACAAATACACAGGGCTTTTAACGTCGGGTTTGCCCTGGTTCTGGTCCTGATTTTCGTAGCCGTCGAGGTGTTGATCGTGCGCCTGAGGGCTGAGGCGTAGGCAGGCCACGCGGGCACAAGGGCTTATTCAGAGACCAAAGGTCAGAGGTCATCCATGGGGATTCAGGAAGAGCTTCGCAAACTTCCCAGTGTGGATCGCCTGCTCCAGCATGAGGCTGTGGCTGCGCTGGTTGAGCGTTGGGGCCACGAGCTGACCGTCGAGGCGGCCCGTGAGGTACTCGACGCTGTGCGCGAGGCCGTTCGGGAGGGGGATCCGTGTCCGGCAACGGATGTCCTTGCCCGGCGGGTCGGCGAACGCCTGGCAGCCTACCTGCGCCCAACTCTGCGGCCGGCCATCAACGCCACTGGGGTCATCATCCATACCAATCTCGGGCGTGCGCCTCTGAGTGTCGAAGCTCGGGCGGCTATGGACGCAGTGGCCCTGGGCTATTCGAACCTGGAGTACGATCTGGAAGCGGGCAGCCGGGGCTCGCGCTACGTGCACGCCGAAGAGCTCCTCTGCCGGCTGACGGGCGCCGATGCGGCCCTGGTGGTCAACAACAACGCCGCTGCTGTCCTGTTGATCCTGATGGCCCTGGCTCGCGATCGGGAGGTGATCCTCTCTCGCGGGCAGCTCGTGGAGATTGGCGGCGGTTTTCGGATCCCGGATGTGATGCGCCAGAGTGGGGCGAGGCTGGTGGAAGTGGGCACCACCAATCGCACCTATGTTGGTGACTATGAGTCGGCCATCACCGAGGGAACGGTAGCGCTAATGCGTGTGCACCGCAGCAACTTCCGGCTGATGGGCTTTGTCCACGAGCCAGAACTGAGCGACATGGTGGCGCTGGCGGATGAGCGAGGGCTGTTGGTCCTCGATGACCTGGGCAGTGGCACGCTGCTGGATACCCGGCCTTATGGCCTGGCCCACGAGCCGACCATACAGGAGAGCGTAACGGCCGGGGCATCGCTGGTCTCATGCAGCGGCGATAAGCTATTGGGCGGCCCTCAGGCCGGCATTATCCTGGGCCGCGCGGATCTCATCGCCCACCTCAAGAGGTTCCCGTTGACCCGGGCCCTGCGCGTGGACAAGACAACGCTGGCCGGACTTCAGGCGACGCTGCGCCACTACCTCCTGGGCGAGGCAACAGAGAAGGTGCCCGTGTGGCGCATGATCGGCCAGAGCCAGGACGTGCTCGAGGCGCGAGCCCATAACTGGATCGCAGAGCTGTCACAGCGGGATGTGCCAGCCAGCGTGGTGGCCGGGCAGTCGACAGTGGGGGGAGGTAGCCTGCCGGGGGAGACCTTGTCGACGCACCTCGTTGCCCTGAAGGTTGATTCGCCCGAGGACACTGCGGGCCGCCTGCGTGCTGGAGAGCCGCCGGTAATCGCCCGGATCGAGGACGGGCGTCTGCTCCTGGACCCGCGCACCGTCCTGCCCGAGCAGGAGATGACGCTCTGGGAACTGGTGGCTCGGGCAACGGGCTAGAACCGGATTGAGTTGCTCCCTCCCCCCTGTGGAGTTACCCCCATCATGGGCCTTTGCCCCGGAAGGAATGGACCGTGTGGATGCCAGGGATAGACAGGCAGCCGCGTGCCTGGGTTTGAGGTGATGCAAGAGGCCGGACCGCCAGGGACGAGCGCCAAGGCCCAAATTGCGCGGGCGGCCGGGCTGGTGATGGCCCTGTTCGTCGTCAGCCGGGCTCTGGGCTTGTTGCGCGAGGTTGCCATCAGCCACCAGTTTGGGACGGGTGGCGACCTGGACGCCTATCTGGCTGCTTTCCGTCTGCCCGACATCCTCTTCCAGATCGTGGCTGGCGGGGCACTGGCCTCGGCCTTTATCCCCACGTTTGCTGGCTACCTGGCGAACGACGACGAGCAGGGCGCCTGGCGGCTGGCCAGCGCAACCATCAACCTGGTATTCACCTTGACCGCAGCGCTATCCCTCCTGGCTGCTCTGTCCGCTCCGTGGCTGGTCGAGGCCATCATCGTTCCGGGCTTTGCGCCGGATCGCCAGGCGCTGACGGTCAGGCTCATGCGCTTGATGTTGGTCACGCCGGCAGTCTTTGGTGTCAGCGGGGTGGTGATGGGCATCCTGAATGCCCGGCAGCATTTCTTGCTGCCAGCCCTGGCACCCATCCTGTACAACCTGGGCATCATTGGCGGGGCGCTGATCCTGGCCCCAAGGTTGGGGGTGGGAGGCCTGGCCCTGGGTGTGGTTGCCGGCTCTGTGGCACATCTGCTCGTGCAGATACCTGGCCTGCTGCGTCACGGGTTGCGCTACAGGCCCACGCTGGGCCTGGGCGATCCAGGTGTCCGCGAGGTGGGTCGCCTGATGCTCCCCCGGGTGGCCGGCCTGGCTGCCGTGCAGATCAATTTCCTGGTCAACACCATCCTGGCCTCTGGCCTGGCAGCAGGCAGCCTGGCAGCGCTCAACTATGCCTGGCTCTTGATGCTCCTGCCCCAGGGGATCTTTGCCCAATCGGTTGCCACGGCTGCCTTCCCGACCTTTTCGACACAGGCAGCCCGCAACCAGCAGGCCGAGATGCGGAGCACCCTGGTGGCGACGCTGCGCGCCGTCCTCTACCTGACCATACCGGCTGCTGTCGGCCTGTTTGTCCTTCGCGAACCCCTGGTGGAAATCATCTTCCAGCGAGGAGCCTTCGGCGAGGGCTCGACACAGATGGTCGCCTGGGCGCTGGCCTTCTACGTTCTGGGACTGCCAGCCCATGCCCTGGTAGAGATTGTCGTCCGCGCCTTCTACGCCATGCACGACACCAAGACACCTGTCATAGTCGGCGTCGCTGCGATGGGGCTCAACGTGATCCTCAGCCTGGCGTTAATCGCCGTTTTCCAGGCCGCCGGCTGGATGCCCCATGGGGGTCTGGCTGTCAGCAACTCCACTGCGACCACCATCGAGATGGCGGTCCTCCTGATTTTGATTCGGCGTCGATTGCAGGGCCTTGAAGGGCGGGAAATGGGACGTTCGCTGCTGCGGATCTTGCTGGCGGCAGCGGCGATGGCTGCTGTCGCCGCGGGTGTGGCCTGGTCGCTCAGCAGCCACAGCGCCTGGCTCGCTGGGGGCCTGGCCATTGCCAGCGGAGCCCTGGTCTATGTTGGCTCGTCACTGCTCGTGGGATCCCCGGAGCCGCGGGCGGTGTGGAACATGGTCCGTTCGCGGCGATAGCGCTGCAAGACCAGGTGGGCTGGGCTGGCACGGCGCGGGGAGGATTGTTCGGTATTGGCACTTGTGTTATAATGGCTCCATCTCGAGTGAGAGGATACGGGATGAAGATTGCGGATATCGTTTTTGCTACGCGGCAGAACCATGCCCTGGAGCATGCTACGATGCACATGCTGACCCGGCGCAACCCTTATGTGCGCCTGGCAGGACGGAGCACACCTTCAGGCTTTTATATCTATGGCCCGTTGGACACCCAGGAGGTCGCGGCCGCGGCGAGCGAAGCCCTGGCCCGCCTGGAACAGGGTGAGGCCCACCTGGCTGTGCACCCGCGGTGCGGCACGAACCTGGTTGTCACCAGCGTCCTGGCAGGTACTGCTGCCTATACGGCGACGATGGGACGGCCACGTTCTCGGATCGACCGCCTTCCCCTGGCGCTGTTCGGGGCTACCCTGGCGGCGATCGTGGCGCAGCCACTGGCTCACCGTGTACAAGAAGCCGTCACCACGACGCCAGAGGTTGAGGGGTTGTACATCAAGTCGGTTACTCGGGAGCAACGGGGCAAACTCACCCTACACAAGGTTGTCATAGGCCGGTACTGAGCTGTGTTTTACGTACTCCACGGAGAGGATCCGTTCGGGCTTAGCGAAGAGCTGGCTGGCATGCGTCGCAAAATGGGTAAGGTTGACCCCGCCATGGGCGACCTCAACACGACAGTATTGGATGGCCGGCGGCTCGACTTTGCGGAGTTGCGCCACGTGTGCGATACCATGCCCTTCATGTTCGATCGCCGGCTGGTGATCGTCCATGACTTGCTGGCAGCACTCAAGCCCAAGCACCGCAAGCAGGGCTCGGGCCAGAAGGAGGAGGATAAGGCCGCCGGCACGGGCGCGTTCTTGGACCAACTCGTGGACTATCTGCCCCACCTGCCTGACACCACGTACCTCGTATTCGCCGAAAAGGAACCCCTTCCAACCTCGCACCCGATCGTCAAGGTAGCCCGGGCGGCAGGGAAAAAACGTGCGCATGTCCGAGAGTTCAAGGTGCCCAAGGATTGGGAGCTACCCGGTTGGATCCAGCAGCGGGCCGCTGGCATGGCAGGCAGTCTCAGCAGCCAGGCCACACAGATGCTGGCTGGCCTGATCGGGCCTGACCTGCGCCTTCTTGACCTCGAGATCCAAAAGCTGCTCCTGTACGCGGATGGCCGGCAAGTCGTTGCGGAGGATGTGCTCGCTCTGGTCAGCCGTGCCCGCGAGGTGAATATCTTTGACCTGGTGGATAGTGTAGGGCGCCGCGAGACGGACCGCGCCCTGAAGCTGCTGCACCAGATGCTCGACGATTATGTGGCGCCCCTCTACCTCCTGGCCATGCTGGCCCGCCAGGTGCGGATCCTGATCCAGGTCAGTGAGCTGCAGGCTCAGTTCCTGGGCAAGCCAGAGATCACCACTCGCCTCAAGCTCCACCCTTATGTGGTTGAGAAAGCCATGGACCAGGCGCGCAACTTTGAGATGTCTCAGCTCGAAGCTGCGCACCAACGCCTGGTCGAGGCGGATTGGGCGATCAAGACAGGCGAGCAGGACGAGGTCCTGGCGCTGGACCTGTTGATCGTCGACCTGGCTCGGACCTGAAGCTACCGCCGGGCGGGAGCCAGGACACCCACCACCGGCAGTGGCGCCGGGGTGACATGGGCCCGCCCCAAGTGCCAGGTGCCCGCCTCGAGATCCCGGTACAACTCAAAGATACCGTCAGCGCATCGTACCCGGAAAAAGTGGCGCGGTGGATGCTGCCGGCGAAGGCGCTTGGCCGTCTGCCAAC
>JAMJFU010000119.1 GCA_023544525.1 Anaerolineae bacterium
ACGGTCTCGGTCATGGCCAGGTACCACACCATTTCCGGCAGCGAATAGCCCTCGAGCCTGGTCTCTCCGCTCACTGCAAACGCCGTGATCCAGAGCGCCATGAACACGGCCATAAAGAGCACCATCTGAAAGCTCCGCGCCACCAACTCGCTGCGGTAGACCCACTGCTGGCGGGCGGAGGTCAGGAGGACAAAGGCATAGCCGGTCATGCTTCAGCCACTCCCGGCCGGCAGCAGGTGTTGGGAGCCGGTCCGTGGGCCGTCATTCGCCTTCACCATCCCGCTCATAGATCCGGGCGATGATCTCCTCCATGGGCGGATTGTCGACGTTGATGTCCGCAATGGAGTAGCGAGCTAGCAACTGGCCGACAACCTGGTCAATGGGCGTGGTGCGCGTGTCGACCTGCAGCTTGACACCGTAGCCCTTGTGCTTGAGCACCTGTACGCCTGGTACCTCCATGCCCTGCCAGGGCTCCCCCAACTTGAGAGAGATGGTCTTGGCATGGATATAGTCCCGCTTCAAGGTGGACACGCGCCCGTCAAAGATGACCTCGCCATGGTTGATGACCATCGCCCGCTTGCACAGCACCTCTACGTCGCCGGCGTCGTGGGACGTGAGAAAGATCGTCACGCCCTCTTCCTGGTTCAGCGCCAGGATCAGGTCGCGGATCCGCTGCTTGACGACCACATCCAGACCAATCGTCGGCTCGTCGAGAAAAAGGATGCGCGGCCGGTGGAGCAGAGAGGCAGCGATCTCGCAACGCATGCGCTCACCCAACGACAGCTTGCGGACCGGGACGTCCAGGTACTGGCCGATCTCGAACAGGTCAACCAAATAGGCCAGGCGCTGTCGATAATCAGCGAGCTCCTGCTCGTAGATGCGCGCCAGGAGATCAAAGGAGTCCTGCGGGGGCAGGTGGTACCACAACTGCGATTTCTGTCCAAAGACGGCGCCGATCTCGTAGGCCAGTCGCTGCCGCTGGCGCCAGGGCACCTTTCCCAGGACGGTCGCCTCACCAGAGGTAGGATAGAGGATGCCCACCATCATTTTGATGGTCGTCGACTTGCCAGCACCGTTGGGACCGATGAAGGCCAGGCGCTCACCCGGATCCACGGTGAAGCTGATGCCTTTGACCGCCTCTGTCTCGCGGTAGACGGGCCGGAAGAGGGCACGGGCACTGCCGGCGAGACCGGGTTGCTTCTCGCGCGTGGTGAAGGTCTTGGTCAGATGCCGCGCCTCAATGACGGTCAATGCAACCTCCTTGGAACAGTTCCAAGAGCAGCAAACGGCAGCGCGTGGGCAACCGGCTGCCAGTCGGTATGGGGATTGTACACTGGATTGGGATGGACCACAAGTCAGTGAGGGAGCGGCCACCTGGCCGCCAGCTCGGCAGCAATAAGCACCGTCTGCAAATGGATATCGACCGTATCTTCCACGTGCCGGCCATAACCACCAGCCATCAGCACCGCCACCGGCAGGCGGGCTCGCCGGCAATGCTCCAGCACGAGCCGGTCGCGCTCCGCCAGGCCAGCCTTGGTCAGAGCCAGGTGCCCCAGCGTATCCTCCTCGTGCGGATCGGCCCCCGCCAGGTAGAGGGCCAGATCAGCACCAGCGAAGGCCAGGGCCTGCCGAAGCCCAGCTTCGAGCGCTTCCAGGTATTCCAGGTCCCCGGTGCCGTCGGGCAGGGCGATGTCCAGGTCGCTCTGCTCTTTGTGCAGGGGAAAATTGCTCTCGCTGTGGATAGAGAAGGTAAAGATGGTCGGATCATCCGCCGCCAGGGCTGCAGTGCCATTCCCCTGGTGGACGTCACAGTCCACGACCACAAAGCGGTTGGCACGGCCTTCGGCCTGCATCGCGCGGCAGGCGATGACGGTATCGTTGAGCAGGCAATAGCCCTGTCCATGGTCGCGAAAGGCATGGTGGGTGCCACCGGCCAGGTTGATGGCGATGCCCTCCTGCAGTGCAGCGCGACAGGCAGCGATCGTGCCTCCCACAGAATACCGGGCCCGGAGGACCAGCTCCTGGGACCAGGGTAGGCCGATGCGCCGGATCTCCTTGGGCGTGAGCTGGCCTGAGCGCAACCGCTGCCAATAGTCCTCGTCGTGAGCCCGCAGGATCTGCTCGTCGCTGGCCGGCTCTGGGATCAACAGTTCGATTGAGGGGATGACCTGCGCCGCGGCGATCGCCTGTCGCAGCAGGCCGTATTTGCCCAGGGGGAAGCGATGCTTGCCGGGCAGGGGGAAGGCAAAGGTATCGGAATAGTAGGCCTTCATGCCTATCCTCTCGCTGGGTCGCCAGGACCCAGGTCCGATTCCCAGAAGGACTCGACGAAGGCCAGATAGTTGATCTGGTTGGTGCCCTCGTAGATCTGGTTCAGCCGCACGTCGCGCATGGCTTTCTCCGCGCCCTGGTCCGCCAGGTAGCCATGATCGCCCATCAACTCCATCGCCCGGTTGGCCACGCGGAACCCCAACTCGCCACAGAACGCCTTGGAAGCGGCAGCCATGCCCTGCTGGGGCAGGAAATGACGCGCGCTCTGCCAGACCAGCCCACGCATAGCCAAGACGTCGATCCACATCTCGGCCAGGGCCAGCTGTACTTCCTGGTATGCGACCAACGGCTTGTTGTTGAGCCTGGTCTCCCGGGCAAAGCGGGTGGCGGATTCGGCCGCACCACGGGCGATGCCCAGGGCAATGGCGCCCACGGGTCCACGGGAGTAATTCAAGACGTTGCGGTTCAGCGCCCACCCGGACCGTTCAGTGCCTACCAGGTTCCGCGCCGGCACAAAGACGTCGTCAAGGAAGAGCTGAGAGGCGTCACAGGCCCGCTGGCCCAGCTTCCGTTCCCGGCGTCCGGCCCTGAACCCCTCCCGCCCGCGTTCGACGATGAAACAGGTATAGTCGGTATCCACCCGGGCCGGGCTACCATCCTCTCGCTCCAGGACGGCAAAGACGGTGGCATAGTCGCAATGGGCACCGCCGGAGATAAAGACCTTCTGGCCGTTCAGGACGTAGCCGCCGTTCACTTTACGAGCCGTCGTGGTGTAGCGCGCCCGGGCTGCCCCTGCGCTCTCCTCCATGTCCGAGCCCGCTCCAGGCTCGGTGATGGCATAGACCACCAGCCGCACGTCCCCTCGCAGGTTGGCGCGATTGATGGGCCACTGCCAGCGCAGGATGGTGGGCAGGTGCCCGGCAAGCAGCAGTGGTCCCATGCCCAGGTCGTGGGCCAGCAAGGACAATCCGATGCCGCCGCAAGCCGCGCAGAACTCTTCCGCTTTGAGGATAACGGCAAAGACCTTGCCATCCAGCAGCGCCCGGTAGGGCATCCGGCCCAGGGGCCAGGGCAACAGCTCCGACTGGAACCCTCGCCGGCCCGCCTCGGCCAACAGGGGCCGCGGATCGTAGACCTCTGGTGACCGGTCGGCCTCGAGCGCCAGCGGGGCGATCCGCTCCTGGGCGAAGCGGCGGTAGGCACGGCGGCGCTGGCGCAGGTAGCGGGGCAGGGTGCGGGTATCCCGCTCCCACAGGGCTTCCACACTGTGGTCGTAGAGCCAGCGGCCCAAGGGTTCAAGGCGCTGTATTGAATGGGACAGGTTCGACTGCATGCAGCTTTCCTTGCCAGGCACCAGGCGCGTGCCAGCAGAGCGTCCAGGACCGTTGTCGCGCCATCACCACGCGTCCGCCACGCCTATGCCTCTGCGCAACTGGTTGAGATAGAGCCTTAGCTGATCTGGGGCACCGTGGAGCCCGCGCAGGGTACTCACATCGCGCAAGCGCTTCTCCAGGCCGTAATCCTCCATATAGCCGTAGCCGCCCAGCGTCTGCAGGCAGTTGCTCACCGCCCGGCAGGCATGCTCCCCAACAGCGAGACGGGCCGCGCAGGCCCACCCTAGCAGGTCGCGGGGCTGCATAGACGCCAGGGGCTGCGCCGCGTGGCGACCCAGAAGCGACTCCAGGACAGCCACATCATACTCTGCCGTGCCCTGGAGCAACTGGACCGCTGCGTGTCCCTCGATCAAACGCCCACCCTGGTAGCGATCGGCGGCGTAGGCTCGCGAATCGCGCAGCGCCCGCCGGGCAACACCCAGCGCGATGGCCGCCTGGCCCAGCCAGTCACAGCCGAGGACCTGCGCCAATGTCCGGCGTGCTGCCTTGCCTGTCTGCAAGATCTGATCCCCGCTGATAGCAACGCGCTCACAGCGCAGGTGAGCCTGGTGCGCAGCCCGCAGCCCAGTGCGCTGCCCAACCTCCTGCAGATCCAGGCCGGCTGCCCCCGAGCCCACGGCCAGCGAGACCCAACCCGGTGCGTCTTCCGCAAAAGCGCCTGGCCCCCGGGCAAAGCAGACCAGTGCCCGCGGTGGCCCAGCGGCCAGCAAAAAGTGGCTGCTGCCGCTCAGGAACAGCTTGCCACGCTCCTCGACCAGGTGAAGGCCGGTCCCCTCCTGCCCGAACCGTGTGCTCAGAGGGATGCCGTAGTAGGGCGTGAAGGCAGCGCCCAGGAGCATCCCGGGCTCGAGGGGGAGGGATTGCGCCGGGGCGTCCCCTGCCCGTCCCGCCGAGGCTGGCAGGGCCAGACAGGCCAACCCCTGGGCGTGAACCGCTGCCGCAAAGCCGGCACAGGCCTCGGCGAGTAGAGCCAGGGTCAACAGGGATACGCCGAGGCCTTCCTCGTGGCAGTGGCTGCCCCAGACGCCCAGCTCGTGACCAGGGGCCTGGGGCGATGGGTCGGCGACGAGGTCGAGCGCTCGCGCCTCGGTCAGCAGCCGGGGCACTCGTCCCAGGTCGCCGTCCGCTCCCTCACCAGCCAAGAGCTCAGCCTCGATCCGGCCCGCAAAACGACGCAGCATGGCCTCCACGGCCCGCCGCTCTTCCGCGTCAAGCATCGACCTCTCCGGCGAGGGATCCGGGGGCAGTGATCAGGCCCTAACCGCCGCGCCGGGCGTATACGTCCACAGGCACCGCTGCATCATCATAGTCGACGGTCAATTGGCCGTACTCGCGGTCCTGCCCGGCGTAACCAACGTGCGGCCGGTCCGCCTGGCCGACGGGCTCGCCGGCTGGCAGAATGCCGGAGCGGGTCAGGTAGTTCTTGGCAAGAACACCCGTCGTCGAGATATTCAGGGCCTGTAACTGCCGTCCGATCTCGTGGTCCCCCAGCTCTAGCGTAGCCGATCCTGGGGTCAGGCCGACTTGGTAGACAGACCGGCTCGGGACGGTGGTCCGCAACAGCTCCCCATCCCGGACGCTATAGGTGACCAGCGGCCGGTTGTCCTTCAGAGTCAAGCCCCGTTGCTGGACAGTGAGGCTCAGGATGTGTGCCCCAGCCTCAGACATGCGCACCGACTGGTAGGCCGGACGCTTCTGGAAGGCCATGTCGGCCACGAACTTGGTGTAGCCAAAGACGACGCGTCCCGCGTCGCGGGCCACCAGCGAGGTCACCGGCAGGTGCAGCACGAACGCGCCCCAGCCTGGGTAGCGGCTCTCCAGGACGAGGGGCAAGAGGGCGGAGGCCTGTTGCCCGTGAGTGCATGGCAGGGCGATGGCAATCTCCCCATAGGGACCGATGCCCGTTTCCAGGTAGTTGAAGGCAAAGATGGCGATCGTCGCACGCCCATCGGGTAGCGTGACCGGGTACAAGTCCTGCGAAGGCAGAAGTGTGCGCACCGGCTCATAATCGGCCGCAAAGATGCCCATAAAGCTGTCATCGCGATAATACATCACGGGCAGGTCGACCCGAGCCGAGCCCACGTCGATCCCTTTTTCCGTTGGCCCCGTCCAGTCAAAAAAATCCTCGTCCGCACCAGGCTTCAGGCCCAGCAGGGCCCTGACCCCCACATATCCAAGCGCAGCTGCCCCGGCAAAGACCAGGGGTCCCGGCAAGGAAGTCTTTCGTTTCGCCTTCATCAGATCACCTCCTGAATCTACCTTGGCACTTGGAGTGCCTCTCTCGTAAAAGCACGATCTGGCCGCACCACCTCCCGGCTTCAGCCCGCTACTTGCGCCTGTCCCCTGAGCCAGCCGATGCCACTGGCAGCACCATTCCGCAGGAAACCGAGATCCGAGGAATAACAGAGGATCTGCATGCCCCGGCGCTGCCACTCAGCCAACCACTCCAGGTTGCCGATGTGGATGCCACAGGGCAGCCCCCGCGCCCGACAGGCATCCAGGACGTGCTGGATCGGCTCCTCCAGCGCAGCCAGTTGGTCGGCATCGCGCACGCCGAGGCTGAGGGCCAGGTCGTTGGGACCCAGCACCGCTGCCCCCACGCCAGGCACGCTCAACAAGTCGTCGATCTGTTCCACGGCCTGCCGGCGCTCGATCTGCAGGATGATCAGGTTCTCCCGGTTGGCTTGCTCCGTAAACTCCCAGGCGTTCTGGGGGACAAAATCATTCTGCCCCTTGTCCACAGAACAACCCCGGCTGCCCAGGGGCGGGAAGTGGGTCGATTCGACGATGGCTTCGACCTGGGCCTTGGTCTCAACGCGGGGGATCATGATGCCCTGCGCCCCCAGGTCGAGCACGCGGCACATCAGGTGGTGCACTGCGTCGGGCACCCGTACCAGCGGTGTCAGGCCCGCCAGCCTCGTCACTCGGACCATGTCGGCGACGGTCTCTATGCTGAGAGGGCCATGCTCCATGTCAAAGAAGACAAAGTCGCAGCCAGCCAGGGCCATGATCTGGCCAACGGCCGGCGTGCGCACTTCCTGGATCATGGTGCCGTAGGCAGCTTTTCCTTCCTGCAACATCGTGCGCAAGGCATTCGGTTTCATAGTGGCTCCCCCCATCTGCTGCCAGCCTTCCCAAGAGCACGGCATGGCTCGTCTTGGCGCCAGCCAGTTTTCTCAGACATCGCCCTTGCGCCCGGCAGCGCTTGCCCTAAACCTCATCGACGCTCAGCGGGAACTCGGAGAGGGTCTTGCAGCCGCTGCCGGTGATGAGGATAGGGTTCTCATAGCGAAAACCGATCTCCTCTTCCGGGCAGGCATATTGCATGGCACAGATGAGCAGTTCGCCGGCCTGGTACTCGTGCTCCGGATCCGTCCAGTAAGGGAAGGGACCCTCGTTGAGGCCGATGCGCCATTCGTCGCCCATCATGCCGATGCCGTGCTCAAAGCCCGGGACCATGTACTCGGCAAATCCCTGCTCCTCACAAAAGTCGAGCACCGCATCGGCCAGGCTGGAGGGAGTGACGCCGGCCCGGTAGTTCTCGAGGCAGAGCTGCACGGTATCGACGAAATTTTGAGCGTGCCATCGCTGGCGCTGAGTCGCTTCACCGAGCAGATAGTTGTGGGCATGGTCGCCCAAACCCAGCTTGAACATGGCGTGCAGGTCAACCATCAGCGGCTCACCTCGCCGCAGCGCCCGGCGACTCGCGGGGGTGCAGGCGCCCGCGGCCAGGCCGGTACGGTAGCCCGAGGCGATTTCGTTGCCGCCCGTAAAGGACCACTCCCATTCGCTGCCCTCTTTGCGCATGGCATAGGCAGCCAGGCCAGCGATTTCCGTCTCGGTCATGCCTTCATAGCCACCGTCCTGGATGGCCCGGTAGACGGCCTGGTGCCCCATATCCACGATGCGCGATGCCTCGCGGAAGCGATTGACGGTGCCCTCGTCGGCCACGAGGGACAGGCGATCCACGATGTCGTGGGCATTGCTGAACCGCGCGTCCGGCAGGGCAGCCGCCAGGTACTGGTACTCCAGGTGGGTCAGATGGCCCTCGGGCAGATAGGTGCCCATGCCCGTCTCGATGCCTACCACCCCTTTGCCGCCGGACAGGTGCGGCTCCAGCAGGTCCTTCAGGAGTGAAACCTGGTCTTGCCCACCCATGGGGCCATAACCCAAGACGTGGTCCTCGTCGAGCCAGGAATCATCTGCCACCCGGGCGGCATCGATGACAAAGGTGAGGGCGGTCGGCAGGCCATGGGGTGGGACCACGATGAACGAGCGCCAGGGGCAAAAGGCATCCAGGGTCCAGGACAGCGTCCGGAGCCGGGAACCCAGGTAGACGTCCACACCTCCCTCAGCCATAGCAGCCTGAAGCCGGCCTATGCGCTCCGGAAAGTCGATGAAAAAGGGGTCGTCCTGGGGATGATCAGACTCGACCATGGTCCGCCTCCGCTTAATATTCTGTCGGAATGGTGGACAAGACCTCGTTGAGGCGATCCACCACGGGTGCCAGCCGCAGCGCCTTGACCAGGTTGCCCCTCAACGTCATCTTGCCGGACATCAGCGCCGCCCGTGCTTTGAGCTCGGCCCGCGAAATGCGAGCAAAGGTGTCGTAACCGGCCGTGATGGTGAACTCTGCCTCGGGGAGTTCGCGTTCGTGCAGCGACACCTCCTCGACAACGCCCTCGACGACCCGGTAGTAAACGGCCCGCTCGAGACCATCCGGACAATCGGTGTAGACAGTGAGCATGGATGACGTGAGGTGCTTCATCTTCTCCGGAGTCAGGTCCGCCTGGAGGCGCCTACCTGCCTCCTGGGCCCATTCCGCGCTCAGGTATCGGAATCGCTCCGCCATTCTCCCTCCCCTTCGTCTCCCGGATCAACGGCCGGCCTAAGCCGCGATAAAGAGCCCGATGCTCACCAGGAGCGGCGTGAGGACGACGATCAGTACGTCCCGCCCCAGGTACGGTATGAGCTGTTCGATATCCTCTGCGTAGCGATAGGCGCCCATCGCGGTGGGCACGGCGATGATGCCGGTCAGCAGGCCCAAGAGAGCCCATGCCGGCAGGAAGCCAAAGGCCCAGCCGGCGACGATCGAAAGGTACGCACCTAGCAAAAAGCCCGCATAGATGAGGCTGCTGGCCTTGCGGCCCAGCACGATCGGGTAGTGCCGGCGGCCAACAGTCTGGTCAGCTTCGACATCGGGGAACTGGTTGATGAGCAGCAGGTTGCTCACCAGGAAAAAAGGTACCAGCGAGGCGAAGAAGGCCGGCCAGGAATAGCTCCCCGTGAGCACAAAGTCTGTGCCCATGACCATGAACGTGCCGAACCCCAGGCCTGGCGCGACGAGGCACAGCAAAGGATAGTGGGTGACCCAACTGGTGTAAGAGACAATGAGGGCCAGGCCCAGAAGGCCCAGTGGTAGCAGGGCCGGACCATGGACAAAGAGGAAATAGATCCCTACCAGGCCGGCGATCGCCAACGAGATCAGGCCTGTCCAGAGGGCCATGCCGGCTGCACCCGGTTGGCTGGGCAAGGTGCCGCTGCCACCGCTGAACGGCGTCGGCCGAGTGCGGAGGTCCAGGCCACTCCGAAAGTCAAAATACTCGTTGAGCGCATTGACGCTGATGTGGGCCGCCAGGGCACCGAGGAAGGCCAGGACCAGGTGCAGCGCATCGACGGTGCCCCCTGTCCAGACGGCGGTACCCGCCCCCAGGGCTACACAGACCGGGGGCAGGACCAGGAAGGCCGGCCGCATAGGGCCGAATAGATCAGCGGGTTGTCTCATGGATGACTCCTTTCTTCGCGGCTGGCTTCCACGCCAGAATTCCGACTTTGGATGGCCGACAACCAGCGCCGGCGGAGCAAGTATACCACAGCACAGCCGATCCGTCTATTGGCACGCCGGCGTTTTATGGATTGTGGATCGCTACCGACAGAAACCAGGATCCCGCACCTTCTGTATATCATTACGTCTTTACCTGCTGGCAATCCCCTTTTCTATCTAGCAGGTTGACAGGAGGGTCAACTAGATGTAGAATGAATGTCGTTCAGGAGTTGGTCGAGCCTGACGCTGCAAGCGAGATGACTTCACCAGCCTGGGTCCCCTGACAAAGGCAGTCAAGAGCCCCTCAGTAAGCAAGGTTCTGCTTCTGTCGCTACACGAGGAAAGGACAAGATGCAGAGCCCCGCTTTCCGCATCGGGCCAACCCAGAATGCTGGCCCCTGTGCAACCTTCAAACCAATCCCTCGCACAAAGGAGGTGATCCCCTGTAACCTGAAAAGATCTACCGCAAAGCTCACAAGTCGACCTATCCATGGATTTGACACGAAAAGGAGAGACACATGGTACGAAAAGCTTTTGCATGGGGCCTTGTCCTGACCCTTCTACTGGGCCTGACCAGCATGCCGCTATTGGCCCAAGACCCTGAGCTACAGCCGGCTCCCAGGCCTATCGACCGGCTGCCCCGCTCACCCGAACTGCGCGTCCCCGCCGCAGAGATCCAGATTGATCTGGAAGAGCTGCCATACGGCGCACGCACCGCAGTGACGCAGGCCGGCGCAGTACCCCTGATGATCGAGTTTGAAGCCGAGCCGCTGGCCGTGCGCTATGCCCAGAGCCTGGGCTCCCAGCGCGCCGTGATGAGCGGTGAGAGCCAGATGGCCTACGTGAACGAGCTGGCGAGCCAGCAGCAACAACTGCGGCCCCAGATCGAGGCCGCAGGGGCACGCATCATCTCCACCTATCAGAAAGCCTACAATGGCATCCAGGTCCGGGCCTCCCTGGACCAGCTGGGTGCCCTGGCCAATCTGCCCGGCGTGAAGGCCGTGCATCGCATTCCCCTCCACATGCCCTCCCGCGGCACCAGCATGCCCTGGATCGGCGTGAATGACCTGCAGGACGACCTGGGGTTAGATGGCACCGGGATCACCATTGCCATCATCGACAGCGGCATTGACTACTACCATGCCGACTTGGGGGGAAGTGGCATCCCGCAGCAATATGCCAACGACGATCCAAACCAGATCACGCCCGGTAGTTTCCCCACGGCCAAGGTCATCGGCGGCTATGACTTTGCCGGGCCGACCTATGACCCCAGCTCCAGCGACCCGGACATCGCCACCCCCGACCCGGACCCTGACCCGCTGGACGTCTTTGGCCACGGCTCTCACGTGGCTGGCATCGCCGCAGGGCTGGGCGTCACTGGCACGATTGCGCCAGGCGCCGCGCCTGGGGCTTTGCTCTATGC
>JAMJFU010000011.1 GCA_023544525.1 Anaerolineae bacterium
GACATCGACCTGGACCAGCAGTTGCTACAGTCCGATCCTATCCGGATCGTGGAAGCGGTCATCACCGGCGTGAGCTTTCTCGGCGCAGGGACCATCATCCGCCAGCGGGGGAGCCAAGAGGTGGAGGGCTTGACGACGGCCGCTTCCCTGCTCTTTGTCGCAGGAATTGGCCTGTGCGTGGCATTATCGCAGGCCATCCTGGCCGTGGGCTTGACCTTGATGGTCTTGCTGACGTTGCGAGGGCTGAGTTACCTGCGGCGCCAGGTTACAGACGAGGAATAGGCACGTGGGCTCCGGGAAATGGAATGCTGATGCCGTATCGCTAGGGATAGAGAGGATAGCCAACGAATGACAAACGAAATGACAGCCGAGAGTCGGGAGACGATCATCCGGCAGCGATTGCAGGACAGCCTGCGCGCTGCGCAAGAAGAGTTGTCACAGATCCAACAGAGGCTCCAGGACAAAGGGGACTATGGTCCGGGGACGGGCGACCCGTTGGTGGTCCGCTGGGAATTGAACCTGGCCCGTCGCGATCGCGTCGAGTCCCGCATCGAAGACCTGGAGCACGCCCTGGAGCGGCTGGAGGAAGGCACCTATGGCGTGTGTGAGTCATGTGGCAAGCCCATTGACCTGGGAAGGCTCGAGGCATTGCCGCAAACGGAGCTGTGCATCGAGTGTGCGCGCAACGCTGGCGAGGGCATGGCCGCGTGAGGAGATCGCTGGAGAGGTGGTCGTGGAACTGGTCCGAGGCGAGCAGCCCGAGCTCTTGAGCAAAGACGGCCACGTGGACAAGGAAATCACGGCGGAGGCCAGGGAACCTGCCCAAGCCGCAGGTTCATAGGATAGCAGGATAGGAAGGGATGTTGTTATGGATCGATTTCTACTGGTAGGTACAGACCAGGGCCTGGCTGTCTACCGGCGAGAGGCGCAGGATTGGCAGCAGGTCGCGCACACGTTGAGAGACTGGCGCGTGGAGAGCGTGAGCAGCCACGGCCGCATCATTCTGGCTGGCACGACGGGCGGCATCTTTCGCTCGCATGACCTGGGTGTGTCATGGAGCATGTCCAGTGACGGCTTGACGCATCCCCATGTCCGCTGGCTGGCCCACCATCCCGACTACTCGGGGGTCGTGCTGGCCGGCACCGAGCCCGCTGCCATCTACCTCTCGCGGGACGACGGTCAGAACTGGCAGGAGTGTCCAGAAGTCGCCGAGCTGCGGGACGAGCACGGCTGGTACCTGCCCTACTCTCCGGAAGCAGGCTGCGTGCGCGGTTTCGCCTTCCATGGGCAGCGGTGCTACGCGGCGGTGGAGCAAGGGGGTCTGCTGCGATCGGACGACGGCGGCGATACGTGGTATTTGGCCGAGGGCAGCGACGGGCTGCCCCGCACGCCACCCGAAGGCTTTGTGCACCCCGATGTACACTCGGTCGCCGTCCATCCCCGGTCGCCGGACCTGATCCTGGCACCCACGGGAGGTGGCTTCTACAGGTCCAAGGACGGGGGCGCGACGTGGAGCCGGCTCTACGGCAGCTATTGCCGGGCTGTTTGGGCCGATCCCTCCGACCCTTCACGGCTGATCCTCGGCCCTGCCGACTCGGTGGATCGCAACGGGCGGATCGAGCTGAGCGAGGATGGCGGGCAGACCTGGCAGGGTGCCGCACAGGGGCTCGAAACCCCCTGGCCGAGGCACATGGTGGAGCGTTTTCTCCAGGTGGACTATGACCTGCTGGCAGTGCTCTCCAACGGAGAGCTTCTAACCACGCCCCTGGGCAGCTTGGCATGGCGGCGCATTTTGCCCGAGGCCGGCCGGATCCTGGCCGTTGCGGCCATGCAGGGCTGACCGGACAGAGTCGAGACGCATTGCGCAGCGCTGGGCTGGCATCCAGTCCAGGCAGCGGTTGTTCTGAAACATGAGATGATACGGAAAGGCAGAGGAGGTCTTCTGATGAAAGCAATGGTAATCAAAAAGTTTGGTGGGCCCGAGGTCTTTGAGGCCCGCGACATGCCCAAGCCAGAGCCGGGACCGACAGAGCTTCTGGTCAAGGTCTTTGCCACCTCGATAAACCCAATAGACTACAAGATACGCCAGTCAGGTTCGTGGGCGGGCGTGCAGCCACCGGCCATCATCGGCTACGATGCTTCGGGGGTGGTTGAGGCTGTCGGCGACCTGGTTCAGGATTTTGAGGCCGGTGACGAGGTCTACTACACACCCGAGATCGACGGCAACCCCGGCACCTACGCCGAGTACCACACCGTCGACGAGTCGATCGTCGCCTTCAAGCCGGACAATCTCTCGCACGCCGAAGCGGCAACCATCCCCCTGGCCGGGGCGACAGCCTGGGGCGCCCTGATCCCGCGGGCCAACATCTGGCTGGGAGAGACGGTGCTCATCCATGGTTGCGGTGGCGTGGGCTCGCTGGGCGTCCAGATCGCCAAAGCAGCAGGAGCCAGGGTCCTGGTCACTTGTAGTGACTATATGGTGCCGCTGGCCGAGGAGCTTGGTGCCGACCGGGCCATCGACTACAAGGCCGAGGATTTTGTCGCGGTGGTAGAGGAAGAGACGGAAGGCGAGGGCGTCCACGTCGTCTTTGACACGGTAGGCGGCGAGACTCTGGCGAAAAGCATTCCGGTCGTGCAGGCCTTTGGCGTCATGGTCGGCATCGTGAGCAGCAGCATCGACCTGCGGGCGGCCTATAGCAAGAACCTTACGCTCCACACCATGTTCATGCAGCGCGACCGCCAGCAGCTGGACGTACTGCGTACGCTGCTGGAGGCGGGCCAGATACGGCCCGTCGTCGACTCGGTGATGGATCTCGAGGAGGTCGCAGAAGCACACCGCAAGCTAGAGGCGGGCGGTATCCGGGGCAAGATCGCCCTGCAGGTAGCCGCAGAATAGTGCCAGGCAACAACCAGTACCTCAACAAGGTGAAGTAAACTTGACCTGTCATTGCGAGCCGCCGTCGCTTGGCCGTAAGCGGAGCGAAGCAATCTCCGGTTGGCCAAGAGGAGATTGCTTTCCTGTCGCTGCGCTCAGGACAGGCGGTCGCTTCCCTCCTCGCAATGACATGGTTCGGACTGATGGAACAGGAGGAGACAAGACAGCGATGACACCGATTCAGGAGCTAGAAGCAGGACAACTCTACCAGCACACCGATCCCGCCAGATTTGGTTTCGAGACCACCGAGGAGCTCGAGGATCTGGACCAGGTCGTGGGGCAGCCTCGCGCTGTGGAGGCGATGAAGTTCGGCATGGGCATCAAGGCCCGAGGCTACAACATCTTTGCCGTGGGCCCGCCCGGAACAGGCAAACGCACCGTCGTCACCCAGTACTTTGAGCAACAGGCCAAGGAAGCCCCGGTCCCACCGGACTGGTGTTATGTAAACAACTTTGAGGAATCCCACCGGCCCAAGGTGATCCAGTTGCCCGCCGGTAAGGGCATCGCCTTTCGCCAGGACATGGATGAACTGGTGGACAGCCTGGGCACGGCCCTTTCGGCCGCGTTCGAGAGCGAAGAGTACCAGGCCCGTCGCCAGAGCATTGCCAGCGAGCTTCAGGAGCGACAATCCGAATACTTTCAAGATCTCCAGGAAAAGGCCCAGGAAAAGGGAGTAGCTCTGCTGCGCACGCCGGCAGGCCTGGCCTTTGCGCCGATACGCGAGGGAGAGGTCATGTCCTCTGACGAGGTACAGGAGCTCCCCGAGGAAGAGCGCAAGCAGATGGAATCGCAGGTCGAAGAGCTGCAAACCGAACTGCAAAAGATCGTGCGGCAGGTGCCCAGTTGGCAGCGTGAGACTCAGGACAGGCTGAGAGAGCTCAACCGCGAGATGGCAAACTTTGCCGTGGGCGGTCTCATCGACGAAATCCAGGAGCGTTACAGCGACTTTCCAAAAATCGTCGAGCACCTGGACGGTGTCCAGAAGGACATTGTCGAGAATGCCCGGGATTTCCTGGCAGGTCCGCAACAGGAGGAGGGGAATCTGCCTGCTGCCCTGCGTGGCGCCATGAGTGGCCAAAGCGGCGAGGGAGGATCTCTGGTTCTGCGGCGCTATCGAGTCAACCTCCTGGTGGACCATAGCCAGGCCGAGGGTGCGCCGGTGGTCCACGAGGACAATCCAACGTACCAGAACCTGGTGGGACGCGTGGAACACATTGCCCAGATGGGGGCCCTGGTGACCGATTTCAACCTGATCAAGCCGGGAGCCCTCCACCGGGCCAACGGGGGATTCCTGATCATCGATGCCCGGAAGATCCTTACGCAGCCGTACGCCTGGGAGGGGCTCAAGCGCGCGCTCCGGTCGCGCGAGATCCGCATCGAATCGGTAGGGCAGATGCTCAGCCTCATCAGCACCATCTCCCTGGAGCCGGAGACGATCCCTATGAATACCAAGGTGGCGCTCCTTGGCGAGCCGATGCTATACTACCTGCTCTACCAGCTCGACCCCGATTTCCCCGAGCTCTTCAAGGTGCAGGCGGACTTTGCCACGAGCATGGACCGCAACGACGAGAACCAGGAGCTCTATGCCCGCATGATCGCATCGTTGGCTCGCCGTGAGGAGCTGATGCCGCTGGATCGCACCGGCGTGGCCCGTGTGATCGAACATGGTGCTCGCATCGTGAGCGACACCCAAAAAGTCTCGGTCCAGATGCGGGATATCGCCGACCTGCTGCGCGAGGCAAGCTACTGGGCAAGCCAAAACGGCCACGACGTGATCACCGCCGCGGATGTGCAAGAGGCCATCGATGCTCAGATCTACCGCTCGGACCAGTTGAGGGAACGGGTTGAGGAGGCGATCGAGCGCGACATCGTGCTGATCGATGCCCGCGGTGACAAGATCGGCCAGATCAACGGGCTGTCGGTCATCCAGCTGGGCAACTTTGCCTTCGGCCGGCCTAACCGCATCACGGCCCGGGCATGGATGGGCAAGGGCAACGTCGTAGATATCGAGCGGGAGGTGGAATTGGGCGGGCCGATCCACTCCAAGGGGGTCTATATCCTGTCCGCCTTCCTGGGAGAGCGCTACGCGGAAGAGATCCCGCTCTCGCTCTCGGCCAGCCTGGTGTTTGAGCAGTCATACTCAGGTGTAGAGGGCGACAGCGCCTCGTCAGCGGAGCTCTATGCACTGCTCTCAGCCATCGCCGAGGTGCCCCTCAAACAATCACTGGCTGTGACCGGATCCGTGAACCAGCACGGCGGGGTGCAGGCCATCGGCGGGGTCAACCAAAAGATCGAGGGCTTCTTTGACGTCTGCCGCGCAGAGGGGCTGACTGGAGACCAGGGCGTCTTGATCCCGGCCAGCAATGTCCAACACCTGATGCTGCGGCAAGACGTCGTGGACGCCGTGAAAGAAGGACAGTTCCACATCTATCCCGTGGAAAACGTGGACCAAGGGCTGGAGCTGCTGACAGGCATGCCGGCGGGTGAGCGCGACGAGGAGGACAAGTTCCCCGAGGGGACGGTCAACCGCCGCATCGAAGATAGGCTGGTCGCAATTGCCGAAAAGCGGCAGGCCTTTGCCAAAGATGAGAAGGAGGAACTGGGGTGAGCAGGGACAGAGCAGAGCTGATCATTCGCCGCATCCTGGTCGCTCTGGACGCTTCCCCCCACAGCCTGGCCGCGTTGGAGGCAGCCGTCGAGTTAGCCTCCCGCTTTGGGGCCGAACTGTATGGCCTCTACGTCGAGGACATCAACCTGCTGCGCCTGGCCGAGCTACCGTTTGCCCAGGAAGTTGGCCAATTCTCGGCGAACCGCCGGCGCCTGGATGTCCAGGAGCTGGAACGCCAGATCCGGGCTCAGACTGTGCGCATACGCCGCATCTTCCGGGGAACAAGCCAGCGGGCTGAGGTCAGCTGGACGTTCAGTGTGTCCCGGGGCCGCGTGGACAGGGAGGTGCTGGCCGCCGCAACGGAAGCCGACGTCCTCGTGCTGGGCCGCGCTGGCTGGTCATGGATACGGCCGGGGCGAGCGGGGTCCACGACGCGCGCGGTGCTGGCCCAGGCACCGGGCTGGGCCCTCATTCTGCAAGAGGGCACCTGCCTGGGCCAACCGGTGGGAGTCGTGTACGACGGCTCACCGCTGGCTCAAAAGGCACTGGAGGCCGCTGCAGCACTGTTGGAGGACGATGGGCAGATGACGGTGCTTTTCCTGGCAGACGATCCACAGAGCTTTGAGAGCCTCAAGGCACAGGTTCACGCCTGGCTTGGCGAGCAGGACATCCAGATGCGCTACCGGACGCTGACCAGTTTTAATGTGCCCAGCCTGGTAGACGCCCTGGAGACAGAGGGTTGTGGCACCATCGTCCTGCCTGCGCGCAGTGCCGTGCTTAGTGATCAGGCGCTGCGAGCGCTGCTGGACGAGGTCCGGGTGCCGGTGTTGTTGGTCCGCTAGGCCTACTGCGGGCCAAGAGGAAAGGATAGGTAAAACATGGAGTTCAAGTATATACCAGGAAAGACGGTGGAGGTGCCGGACATTCCGTACAAAGACCAGATCGAGCTACCCGCCAGTGAGACCGCGGTCCTCGTGGTCGACATGCAGAACGATTTCGTCAGGCCCGAAGGGAAGCTCGTCGTTCCGGCTGCCAGTGAGACAGTAGCCCGCATCCAGCAGGTGCTAGAGTCAGCGCGATCTCGAGACGTCCGCGTCATCTACACCCAGGACACACAGGTGGAGGACGACCCGGAGTTTGACATCTGGCCCGAACATTGCCTGATCGGAACCTGGGGCTGGGAGATCATCGACGAGCTGAAACCCGGAGCCCAGGACCTTATCTGCCGCAAGAACCGCTATGACGGGTTCTACGGGACGTGGCTCGACCACTTTTTGAGCAAAATCTGGAAGATCAAGCACGTGGTGATCATGGGCACCGTCTCGAACATCTGTGTGGCGCATACTGCCGCCTCGGCCGGAATCCGCTGGTACCACGTGGTGCTGCCGGCGGACGGTACCTCGGCACTGAACGAATTTGACCAGGCACTGACCCTGCGCCAGGTCTCTTTTCTCTACAACGGCAGTGTGGTCAAGAGCGTCCAGGACATCCGGTTCACGGACTAGCAGACCAGAACGAGCAAAGGAGAACCACTATGCCGAGAGAAAAGATCGACCTCCCACACCACGTCGAGTACCTGTCTATCCTGGACAAGGACGGCAACGTGGATCAAGACCTGGAGCCGGACATTCCCGACGACCAATTGCGGAAACTGCACCGCTATATGCTCCTGGGTCGCCGCTTCGACGAGCGGATGCTCCGCCTGCAACGCCAGGGGCGGATCGGAACGTTTGCACCCATCAAGGGCCAGGAGGCGTCCCAGATCGGCCCCGTTGCCGCCCTGCGCGAGGATGATTGGATGGTGCCCGCCTTCAGAGAGGCAGGCGCCATGATCTGGCGCGGCCAGTCCATGGAAGGCATCCTCCTGCTTTACGGGGGCTTTAACCAGGCGGGCGAGATGCCTGAGGGGATCAACAACCTCCCGGTGGCCGTGCCCGTAGGGACACAGGTCCTGCATGCCGTGGGCCTGGGTTACGGTATGAAGTACCGGGGCGATGACCGGGTGGCCATGACCTTCTTTGGCGACGGGGCGACCTCGGAAGGAGACTTTCACGAGGGCCTGAACTTTGCCGGCGTCTTTCAGACGCCCGTGGTCTTTGTCTGCCAGAACAACCACTGGGCCATTTCCATCCCTCGTTCGCACCAGACCCGCTCTGAGACGCTGGCTCAGAAGGCCCTGGCTTATGGCATGCCGGGCATCCAGGTAGATGGCAACGATATCCTGGCCACGTACGTCGCTGCGACAGAGGCGGTCGAGCGGGCCAGGTCGGGCGGTGGGCCCACGCTGATCGAATGCGTGACCTATCGCCGCTCGGTGCACACCACGGCCGACGACCCCACCCGATATCGAACCGACGAAGAGGTGGCAGAGTGGGAGGAACGGGATCCCATCACCCGCTTTCAGAAATACCTGAAGGACAAGGGTTTGTTGTCGGACCAGGAGCTGGAGGAACTCGAGGAAGAGATCGACACCGAGATCAGAGACGCGGTGGAAAAGACGGAGAAACGGATGGAGGAGCTCGCCGGCGAGGCGATGGTCATGTTCGAGCACATGTACGCCGAGCTACCGCCTTACCTGCGCGAACAGAGGGACGAACTGGCACGAGAGCTGGCGGCGAAGGAGGGCAGCAATGGCTAAGATGACCATGGTCCAGGCACTCAACCACGCCTTGCACCAGCAGATGCGCAAGGACGACAGCGTAGTGGTGCTGGGCGAGGATGTGGGCGTGGACGGCGGCGTGTTTCGGGTCACCGATGGGCTCATCGACGAGTTTGGCAAAGAGCGGGTCATCGATACCCCTCTCGCCGAATCGGCCATCGTCGGCACCTCCATTGGCATGGCCATCTATGGGCTAAAGCCGGTGGGCGAGATCCAATTCTCGGGATTCTCGTACCTGGCCTTTCACCAGTTAGAATCTCACGCGGCGCGCATGCGCTGGCGCTCGCAGGGAGGCTACCACGTGCCCATGGTGCTGCGCATGCCCTACGCCGGTGGCGTGCGCGCCCTGGAGCACCATTCAGAGAGCCGGGAAGCGTACTATGCCCACACCCCCGGCCTGAAGATGGTGATCCCCTCCGGGCCGCGCACGGCACGGGCGCTGCTGGTCAGTGCCATCCAGGATCCCGATCCGGTGATCTTTTTCGAACCCAAGTCGGTCTATCGCGCCTTCCGCGAGGAGGTGCCAGAGGAAGAGGAATCGATGCCGTTAGGCCAGGCCCAGGTTGTCCGTGAGGGAGGGGATATCACCCTCATCGCCTACGGCGCCATGCTGCGACCCACGCTGGAAGCTGCCCAGAGATTGGAAGATGAGGACGGGGTGCAGGCCGAGGTCATCGACCTGCTCACCATCTCTCCGCTGGACACCGACACCTTTGCCGAGTCGGTGCGCAAGACCGGGCGGGCCGTGGTCGTCCACGAGGCGCCGCGCAGCTTTGGACCAGGGGCCGAGGTCGTTAGCCGCCTGGTGGAAAAGTCGTTCTGGTACCTGGAAGCACCGATCCAGCGGGTCACCGGCTTTGACATCATCATCCCCATGTTCGCCTACGAGCAGGTCTACCTGCCAGGGGTAGAACGGATCCTGCGTGGCGCCCGCGAAACGCTGAACGCCTGACAAGGAGGTAAGAAGATGGCCCGTGAGTTCAAACTCCCTGACCTGGGAGAAGGCATCCACGAAGGAGAGATCGTCAAGGTCCTGGTTTCCGAAGGGGACGAGGTCAAGGAGGATCAGCCGATCCTGGAGGTCGAGACCGACAAGGCTACAGTTGAGATTCCCTCACCGTTTGCGGGGGTCGTGACAGAGATCCGGGTCGCCCGGGGAGACCTGGTAAACGTGGGCGACGTCCTGCTGGTGTTCGGCGATATGGAAGTGGCCGAGGAGGAGGCGGCAGCTCCTGAGAAGGAGGCGCCTCCAGAGAAAGAGAAAAAGGAACCGGAGCCCGAGGCAGCGCCACCTGAGGCCAAAGAGCCTGCCAGGCCGGCGTCCGAGCGACGGGAGGGCCCGGTACCGGCCTCCCCGGCTACGCGGCGCCTGGCGCGGGAGTTGGGCGTCGACCTGAAGCAAGTGCCTGGCAGCGGGCCCGGTGGGCGCGTGTCCTCGGAGGACGTGCGGCGCTTTGCCGAGCGCGGCAAAGAAGAGATCGAGGAAAAAGAGCCCGCCGCGCCCGCGGCAGAGCGACGGCCGGCTGCCCCAGCCGAGGTCTCGCCCGTGCGTCCATCGGCCATCCCGGTACCGCCCCTGCCCGACTTTACCCGGTGGGGCGAGGTGGAGCGGGTACCGCTGCGCTCGGTGCGGCGCTCGACGGCCAAGCACATGGCCCTGGCCTGGTCGCAGATCCCACACGTCAGCCACCAGGACATCGCGGACGTCACCGAGCTGGAGGCCTTTCGCCAGAAATACAAGGAGCAGATCGCCGAACAGGGTGGCAGCCTGACCCTGACGATCTTTGTGATGAAAGCCGCCGTCGCGGCGCTCAAGGCCCATCCGCGCTTTAACGCCAGCCTCGACGCCGACACAGAAGAGATCGTCCTGAAGAGATACTACCACGTGGGCGTTGCCGTGGATACCGAGCGCGGCTTGCTCGTGCCCGTGGTCCGGGATGTGGACCGCAAGAGCATCACGGAGCTGTCGGTAGAGCTCAAGGAGCTCGTCGAGCGGACCCGCTCCGGCAATGCCAGCCTGGAAGAGATGCAGGGCGGGACGTTCACCATCACCAACCCCGGGCCCCTGGGTGGGACCGCCTTTGCGGCCATCGTCAACTACCCGGAGGTCGCCATCCTGGGCATGGCCCAGGCACAGTGGCGGCCGGTCGTTCGCGGCAAGGGCAAAGACGCCGAGATCGTGCCCCGCTTCCTCCTGCCTGTCATACTTTCCTTTGACCACCGTGTGGTCGATGGGGCGGACGCGGCGCGGTTCGTATCACTGATCATCGACATCCTGGAAGACCCGGACAGGCTTCTGGTCTCAGTCTAGAGAGGAAGGACAGCATTCCATGGTAATGGGCGAAGCAACAATCGATACAAAGGTGGCTGTCATCGGCGCCGGGCCCGGGGGTTACGCAGCTGCCTTTCGGGCTGCCGACCTTGGTCTCGACGTGACGATGGTCCACCTGGATGAGCGCCTGGGCGGTGTGTGCCTGCTGCGGGGTTGCATTCCTTCCAAGGCATTGCTGTATCTGACCGAGCTCGTGCACGACGCCCGGCAGGCCAAGGACATGGGCATCGACTTCTGCCAGCCCGAGATCGACGTAGATGGAGTCCGGGCCTGGAAGGACAGCGTTGTCGACCGCCTGACAAAGGGCTTGGACACCCTGAGCAAGAGGCGCGACGTCCAGCTGGTGCAGGGCCGGGCCGTGTTCGAATCCTCCAGCAAGCTGCGCGTCACCGGCCCCCAGACCACGCACATCACCTTCGAGCATGCCATCCTGGCCACCGGCAGCCGTGCAAGAGCGCTGCCCGGAACCGAGTTCAAGGAGGGCGCACGGATCATGAGTTCCACCGGCGCCCTGCAGTTGGCCGACATCCCCGAAAGGCTGTTGGTGATAGGCGCTGGCTACGTAGGCATGGAGCTGGGCTCGGTGTACGCCGCTATGGGCAGCCGGGTGACCGTGGTCGAGCTGAGGGATGAGATCCTGCCAGGCACCGATCGTGACCTGGTGCGGCCCTTTGAACGCAAGGCCGAGCAGATCTTTGAAGCCATCCAAGTGCGCACCAAGGTGGCCGAGATCGAGGAGAAGGAGGAACACGTCCGGGTCGTCCTGGAAGGAGATGTCGACGAGCCAGAGCAGACCTTCGATCGGGTGCTGGTGGCCATCGGCCGCGGGCCCAATTCGGACGACATTGGCCTGGAAAAGACGGGGGTCGAGCTGGACGACCGGGGTTTTGTGCGCGTGGACGAACAGCAGCGGACGGCTGATCAGAAGATCTTTGCCATCGGCGACGTGGTCGGCGGCATGATGCTGGCCCACAAGGCCATGTATGAAGGAAAGGTGGCAGCAGAGGTCATCGCCGGCGAGCCGGCTGCCTTTGACGTGCGCGCCATCCCGGCCGTCGTCTATACCGACCCCTCTATCGCCTGGGCAGGCCTGATGGAGCCCCAGGCGGAAAAAGAGGGCCGTGAGATCGCAGTGGCACGCTTCCCCTGGGGCGCCTCGGGCCGGGCCCTGACCATGGGCGCGCCCGAAGGCCTGACCAAGATGATCTTTGATCCAGATACGGAGCACATCCTGGGCGTGGGCATCGTCGGCCGCGATGCAGGCGAGATGATCGCCGAGGGCGTACTGGCCATCGAGATGGGGGCCGTGGCGGCCGACCTGGACCTGTCCATCCACGCCCACCCCACCCTCTCAGAGACAGAGGAGGAGGCCGCCGGCGCCTTTCTGGGCCATGCCACGCACATCCTGCCCAGATAGGAACGCCGGGCATGCACAAAGCAGGCACAGCACCATGTTGACCAAGAGCAGGAAAAATAGTACAATATGTATCACGTCAACCAATAGTATTGAACGGTGAAATGAAAGGATAGAGACCGATGGCAGAACTCCTTCGTGAAGGTGGAGCAGTATGGAAAGGCAAGCTGCGCGACGGCACAGGCATCATCAGCACCGAGAGCGGGGCCCTGGCTAAAGAGTCGTACAGCTTTAGGACGCGATTTGAAGACAAGCCGGGCACAAACCCGGAGGAACTCATCGCCGCAGCGCACGCTGGCTGTTATAGCATGGCCCTGGCCAATACCCTGGCCCAGAAGGGCTACGAGCCTGAGAGCATCGAGACCCTCGCCGTCTGCACGCTCGAGTCGGCCAAAGGGGGCGGGTTCAAGATCAGCAAGATGCGGCTTCATGTCCGCGGCCAGGTCCCGGGCATCGACGAGAAGACGTTCAAGCAGATCGCCCATGAGGCAGACGAGGGATGTCCGGTGTCCAACCTGCTGCGGTGCGGCCTCGAGATCGAGCACGAGGTCAACCTGCTGTAGGCCACGGGAAAAAAGCAGGAGATCTTGTTGGACCATACCCGTGTGACCCGGCAAGATCTCCTCGACCTGGTAGGCCGATCTACCACAGAAACCGGGAGGGTTCATGAGTAGCGAACAGACCGATAGCCTGGCCTGGCGCGTAGGCGGACCGCAGGGCAGCGGTGTGGACACGGCAGCACGCATCTTTGCCGGTGCTGCCGCAGCGGGCGGGCTGCACATTTTCGGCAGGCGAGAGTACTATTCGAACATCATGGGCCGGCATAGCTATTATGATGTTCGCGTCGCCGGCCGCCCGATGACCTGCCACAGCAGCGTCGTCCATGTCTTGACCACATTCGAAGAAGAGACGCTGGTCCGCCACGCCATAAGCACCGGCGAGGGCGGGGCCATCATCCACGACGTGGAAAGCTCAGATGTGCGCCTGGATAGGATCACGTTTCTGGACGAGCGGGTCGTGAAAGACCTGACCGCCTACCTGGGCGAGCGCGACCTGCCCCCAACGACGGCGGGTGTGCTGGAGGACGCTCGGCGCCGGGGTGTGGAGGTGTTCCCCGTAGCATACGACCAAATTACCGAGACGCTGGCCGGAGACATCCTCTTTAAGCCCCGTGCCGACCGGGCGCTGAATACCATCGCCGTGGCCGTCTCCTGCGCGCTGCTGGGCTACGAACCCGAATACCTCGCCGACGCGCTCAAGTGGATCTTTGGCGGACGCCAGGAGATCATCGATCTCAACGTCAAGGCCGTAGAGCTGGCCTATGGCTACGTCAAGGACGAGTTCGACCACGGACGTCTCTTGCACCGTATGCGCCCGGTCCATGGGACCGAGCCGATGATCCTCGTCGGTGGCAATGAAGCGGTCGCGATGGGCAAGATGGCCGCGGGCCTGACGTTCCAGACCTACTACCCCATCAGCCCGGCTACGGACGAGAGCGTCTACCTCGAAGCGCATGCCACCGTGCCGTTGAAAAACGGAGGTGAAGGGGCGATCGTCGTCGTCCAGACCGAAGATGAACTGGCCGCGGTGACCATGGCCACCGGCGCAGCCCTCACCGGGGCTCGAAGCGCGACGGCAACGGCAGGGCCTGGCCTGTCCCTGATGGTGGAAGGCCTGGGCTGGGCCGGCATGAACGAGGTGCCGCTGGTGGTCACCGCCTACCAGCGGGGCAGCCCCTCCACCGGGGTGCCCACCCGCACCGAGCAGGGCGACCTGCTGTTTGCCATCCACGCCGGGCACGGCGAGTTCCCCCGGCTGGTCCTGGCATCAGGCGACGTGACCGAAGCCTTCCTTGACGCAGCGCAGGCTTTCAATTATGCCGAACGATACCAGACGCCGGTAATCCACCTTCTCGACCAGACCATCGCCCGCACCACCCAGACCGTGCCCCCCTTTGATGTAGGGTCGATCCGCATCGAGCGGGGTGACGTCTATGTGCCGCCAGAGGGAGACGACGTGCGGGGTCCCTACCCACGCTTTGCCGTGACCGAGTCGGGTGTATCGACGCGCCCCTTGCTGGGCCAGCGAGGCGGGACCCACTGGCTGACCGGCGCCGAGCACACCGAAGCCGGCCAGGTGACAGAGGACCCTGTGATCCGCGAACAGCAGTTGGAAAAGCGGGCGCGCAAGCTGGCTCTGGCGGCCCGTGAGATCCCGGCAGAGCACAAGCTGGCGGTCTATGGTGAGCCCCAGGCGGCCTTTACCATCGTCAGTTGGGGATCGAACAAGGGCGCTATCCTGGAAGCCCTGGAACGCATGAGCGCGGCTGGCATCGACGCCCGGCTCATCCAGGTCCGCCTGTTGTGGCCCTTCCCTCGGGAGGAACTGGCGCCGATCCTGGAGGCGGCCAGACCACTGGTCGTCGTCGAGTCCAACCACAGCGGGCAGTTTGCACAACTGCTCTGCGGGCAGACTGCCAGGCAATGTGACCACCTGGTCGTCAAGTACAACGGCCGGCCCATGACCTGTGGGGAGTTGACCAGGGCACTGCTGGATATTCATCGCGGGACGGCGGAAGAACGGATCGTCCTGCGCAATCCATACGAATGAGAGGCTTAGGTTAGAGCTTATGGCTGTTAAGAGCGAAACACGAAGGATCACGGCCAAGGATTACCGCGTAGACCAGCCGATCGATTGGTGCCCCGGGTGTGGGGATTTCGGAATCTTGAGCGCCTTGCAACAGGCATTGGCCAGGCTTGGTCTGGAACCCCACCGGGTAGCTATCGTAGGCGGCATCGGCTGCTCGGGCAAGAGCCAGTACCATATCGGTGCCTATGGCGTGCATACGCTCCACGGGCGACTGTTGCCCTACGCCACCGGGATCAAGTTGGCCAATCCGGAGCTGACCGTGGTCGCGGTGGGTGGCGACGGCGACGGCATGGCCATCGGCGCCGGGCATTTCGTAAACGCAGGGCGGCGCAACGTGAACATGACCTACATCCTTTTCAACAACGAGGTCTATGGCCTGACCAAAGGCCAGGCATCGCCCACCCTGCCCCTCGGCCTGCAGACCAAGAGCCTGCCCGAGCCCAACGCCCAGGGACGGGTGAACTCGTTGATGCTGGCCCTGTCGGCTGGTTTCACGTGGATTGGCCGCGGCTATGCCTTCAACGTGCGGCAGCTGGTAGGGTTGATGCAAAAAGCCATCGAGCATCCGGGGTTGGCCTACCTGGACGTCCTGCAGCCCTGCCCTACCTACAACAACCTGCACAACAAAGATTGGTATGCCGGCAAGGACCGCGGTGACCGGCCCCGTGTCTATGCGCTTGACGATGAGGATTATGATCCGGTCATAGCCGAGGGCGCCGATGAAGAGACGGTCGTAGCCAAGATGGGCCAGGTGATCGGCAAAGCGATGGAGTGGGGAGACCGCATCGCCACCGGCGTATTCCTGGAGAACCGGAATGTATCTACCTTTGAGGAGAGGTTGGGCAGCCGCAGCCCCAGCTACCACAAGCATGCGCCGGCGTTGCGGCCCATCGCCGACGCAGAGGGCCGCTCCCTGGCCGATCTGAGCGATCTCTTTGCCCAAACCAGCGTGACCCGCAAACCGGGAGGGGAGGCATGACCCAAGCTCAGGAATTGGCAGCCTTCGTCGAGCGAGTTTCCTATGACGATCTCTCGGGCCAGGCCCGAGAGCAGCTCAGGATCCGCGTCTTGGATTCACTCGGCTGCGCCATCGGTGCCCTGGAGGGAGAGCCGGTGCAGATGATCCGGCAGCATCTTGACGATTTTGGCGGCACCGGGCACTGCACGCTCATCGGCGGTGGCTGGACAGCACCCGACCGTGCAGCCCTCTACAATGGAGCCCTGGTGCGCTACCTCGACTATAACGACAGCTACCTGGCCGAGGGAGAGACGTGCCATCCCAGCGACAATCTGGGCCCCGTGCTGGCCGCCGCAGAGTACGCCGGGCGGAGCGGCACGGATCTGATGACCGCCCTTGCCGTGGCCTACCAGGTGCACTGCCGCTTGAGTGACGTGGCGCCGGTGCGGGCCGAGGGCTTTGACCACACCACCCAGGGCTCGTACGCTGTGGCAGCGGGCGTGGCCAAAGCGCTGGGGCTCGACCCGGTCAAGACAGCCAATGCCATCGCCATCAGCGGCACGGCATTCAACGCCTTGCGCGTGACGCGCACGGGTGCGCTATCGCATTGGAAGGGCCTGGCCTATCCGAACACCGCTTTCGGCAGCACCCATGCGAGCTTTTTGGCCATGCGGGGCGTGACCGGCCCCCCTGAAGTCTTTGAGGGCAACAAGGGGTTCATGGATTCCATCGCCGGCCCATTCGAGATCGACTGGTCGCAGGAGGACACAGAGCGGGTCACGCGGACCATCGTCAAAAAGTACAACGCCGAGATCCATTCCCAGCCTGCCGTCGAGGGGGTGCTCGAGCTTCGAGAGAGACATCAGCTGACTGGCAGAGAGGTGCAGCGGATCCAGATCGAGACCTTTGACGTGGCTTATCACATCATCGGCGGTGGTGAGGAGGGGGACAAGACCCAGGTGCAGTCCAAGGAAGAGGCGGATCACAGCCTGCCCTACATGGTGGCCGTTGCGCTATTGGATGGCCAGCTCAGGCCAGAGCAGTACCAGCCGGAGCGGATCACCCGCACGGACGTCCAGAATCTGCTGCGGCAGGTGGAGGTCCGGCCCACACGCGAATACAGCGCTCGCTTTCCCGGCGAAATGCCCTGCCGCCTTGGCCTGACGCTCAAGGACGGCCGTGAGCTGACCATCGAAAAGCGCGATTACGAGGGCTTTCACTCCCGGCCGATGGCCTGGGATACCGTGGTGGACAAGTTCGAGCGACTGAGCTCACCCTACGCCAGCGCTCCGCTGCGAGGTGAGATTGTCAGCGCTGTCGCTGGCTTGGAGGCCATCTCCGTGGGCGAGCTGATGGAGTTGCTCGCCCGTGTACAGCTTCCGACGCACGGATAGCGTGGGGATCCTGCGAGTGGGCCAGGTGAGCAAGTCTGGCAAGAGGAGGTTGGTTCAAGCATGAGTGCCGTACAAGGACATCCAGCAGATAGGGCCTTTGATTTCTTGAAGGTGAACGACCGGCCGTCCAAGCCGCGGAAGCGGGGCGTGACCGAGATCCGGGGCCCATACTATACCCCGATGGGCAAGCGCTATCTCCAGGACATCTTGGAGACCATGAGCACCTACGTCGACGCCCTCAAGTTCGCGGGCGGATCTTTCAGCCTCATGCCGCGACCCGCGGTACAGGAGCTGTTGGACCTGTGCCACCAGTACGACGTCATGGTCTCGACCGGTGGCTACATCGAGTATGTCCTGACCCAGGGTTCTGGCGCCGTCTCGAAGTATATCCACGAATGCCGAGACCTGGGGTTTGACATCATCGAGATCTCCAGTGGGTTCATCACCATCTCGACCGATGATTGGCTGCGCCTCATCGAGCAGGTCCAAGAGGCAGGCCTGAAGGCCAAGCCAGAGGTGGGGATCCAGTTCGGTGCAGGCGGCGCCAGCACCGCCGAGGCCCTAGAGACCGAGGGAACCCTGGATCCTGGCTGGGCCATCCTCCAGGCCAGGCGCTTCCTGGACGCGGGTGCCTATATGATCATGGTCGAGTCGGAGGGGATCACAGAGAGCGTAAAGGCCTGGCGGACCGACGTGCCGGCCAAGTTCGTCAACGCCCTCGGGCTGGAGAAAGTGATGTTCGAGGCGGCCGATCCCCAGGTCTTTGCCTGGTACATCAAGAACTATGGCCCCGAAGTGAATCTTTTTGTAGACCACAGCCAGATTGTGCAGGTCGAGTGCCTGCGCAGCGGCATCTGGGGGACGGCCAGCCTGTGGGGCCGCGTGATGACGTACAAGGGGCAGTAGTCCAACTGCTGATCCCGCCAAGTCGGTTCCTGTAACCATGGCACGAGTTCGACGTATAAACACTAAGGGAGGTACGCGTGAATCTACCCGATTTCGATTTCGAGTTCATGAGTGAGATACCCGATCCAGACGACGTGCTCAGGGCTGAGGCTCTGAACCGGCTCCTGGAGCTCGCCGAAGGGCATGACGACATCATCGGCGCTTCGGTCGCCGTTGAAGAGCTTACGGGCACGACCACGCCCCACCACTACCAGGTTCGGGTGGTCGCCTTTGTCCGGCCCAACAACATTGCCGCCGTAGAAAAGGACGAGACAGCACGCGGCGCGCTTAAGGGTGCGCTGACGGCCGTAGAGAGGCAGGTGCGCGAGCAGCGAGAGCAACTGCGCGAGACGTGGAAGCGACCCTGAGGCGGCTGCACAGGGCTGCAAACAGCAAAGGGCGCAAGAAGACATGAGCGAGTTCGGATCCTGGGAGAGGAAACTCCAGAACTGGTACGAGCAGTTTGCCGGCCGGATCAAGGAGACCCTGAAGGGCCTATACCAATGGCTGAACAGGGTTACAGGCGGCGTGCCGCGGATCCTGGGCACGACGTTCGGGAGCTTTGGCGAGGCGCGGGGTTCTGAGGCGGCTGCCGGCATGGCCTACTATGCACTCTTTTCGCTGTTCCCATTGACCCTGGCGCTGGTCGCTATTGGCGGCTTTTTCCTGGAGAGACAACAGGCTGTGCAGCAGACCATCCTGCTCATCAGGCAAGCTTTCCCCGTTTCACAGTCCCTGATCGTCGAAAACATCCAACAGGTCCTGGAATTGCGTGGCACGGTGGGGCTCATCGGCTTGGTCGGTACACTCTGGTCGGCCTCTGGATTCTTTACCATTCTGACGCGAAACGTGAACCGGGCCTGGCCCTCTGCGACGGCGCGTGGTTTC
Organism: Anaerolineae bacterium; assembly: GCA_023544525.1. GTDB lineage: Bacteria > Chloroflexota > Anaerolineae > JAAYZQ01 > JAAYZQ01 > JAMJFU01. Next base: position 18,783 of record JAMJFU010000011.1, read on the forward strand.
TGGGCCAGACGGCTGATCGCCCTGACCATGATCGGCATCTTGTTCGGGCTGCTGCTTGTGTCCCTGCTGTCCAGGACCGCACTGAATCTCCTCTCCCAGCTGCAGATTCCCCTGGGGGACAGCGGATCGATCTCTGATACGCCTCTGTGGCTGGTTGCGTCTACACTGGTTCCCTGGCTGCTCACCCTCGTCCTGTTTACGGCGTTATACCGCTGGGTACCAAACACGCAAGTGCCCGGGTGGGCGGCTCTTTGGCCCGCGGTCGTCGTGTCCGCAGTGTGGCAGATCGGAGCCGGTGTCTTTGCCTGGTACGTCGGTAGCGGTCTCGCGCCCTATCGGGTTGTGTACGGCTCTCTGGGCACAATCATCGCCCTCATCTTCTGGATCTATCTGAGTAATTGGCTCATCGTCTTCGGAGCACACCTGAGCGCAGCCATCGCACAACGCCCGTAGGAGAGCCTGACCATCTCAAGAGCGACCACTCATCACCGAGAAACTGGAGGTTTGTTTATGGATATTCTTGACCGGAAAGAACTGGAACAACTGGGCACAAGGAAGGACGGTTGGCACGTTTCGATCTATATGCCCACGCATCGAGCAGGCGGCGAGGTACAGCAGGATCCGATCAGGCTGAAGAACCTTCTGACGAAAGCCGAGGAGAAACTGCGTGAGTGGGACCTCCGGCCACCCGAGATTGCGTCGATCCTGGAGCCGGGGTTCGCTCTCCTGGATGACCACATCTTCTGGCGACGGCAGAGCGACGGGCTGGCGATCCTGGCTGCCCGGGACGCATTCCACACCTACCGCCTGCCTTCCAGCTTTGAGGAGGAGGTGATCATCGGTCCCAGCTTCTACACCAAGCCACTCCTGCCTATCGTCAGCCACGGCGGCCTGTTCTATGTGCTGGCACTCAGCCAGGGCCAGATACGCCTGGTGCAGGGGACGCGTTACACCGTGGGTGAGGTCGATCTGGAGGACGTCCCTGACAGCCTTGCCGAGGCCCTGCGGTTGGACGACCCAGAAGCGCGGCTGCAGTTCCATACCACAACCGGTCCCGGACACGGCAAGGGCGGTGCTCCCACGGCAGGCACCGGAGCCGGGCGCCAGGCAACCTTTCACGGTACCGGCGCGCCGGCCGACGACGAGAAGGACGGGATCCTGCGCTATTTCCAGCTCGTCGATAAAGGCATGCAAGAATTACTGGCGGGGCAACAGATCCCTTTGGTGTTGGCAGGTGTGGACTATCTTCTGCCGCTATACCGAGAAGCGAGCAGCTATGACCACATCCTGGAGGAGGGCATCGTGGGCAACCCGGAGCAGTTGAGCACCAAGGAACTCCACCAACGCGCCTGGACGCTCGTGCAGCCCCGGTTCCTCGAGGAACAAGAGGAGGCCACCCGCCTCTACCAGCAACTGGCGGGAGGCGACCGGGCAGTGGCAGAGTTGGACCAAGCCGTGCCCGCGGCCCACTATGGGCGTGTCGCTACGTTATTTGTGCCCGTCGACCTGCAGCGCTGGGGGACTTTTGATGCCAACACCAACCAGATCGACGCCCACGATGACATGCAACCAGGTGACATAGACCTCCTGGACCTGGCAGCGGTCCAGACTCTGATCAATGGCGGCACCGTCTACGCTGTCGAGTCGGACCGCATTCCAGGCGAGGGACCCCTGGCTGCGATCCTGCGCTATTGACCAGAGCCGATCACCCATTCAGGGACCAGGAGTCCGTGATGCGCATTCTGATGGTCAGCCATGGCTATCCGCCCACCCTGAGCGGCGTAACCCTGGTCGTCCAGAAACTCGCTCGAGCCATGGTCAGACGGGGCCATCATGTGACGGTGGTCACCTCGAGCGATGCTGGAGAGACCTATGAGGCCGAGGACGAAGGGGTCCGGCTCATCCGAGTGCACGGTGGGCTGAATCCCTTCTGGAAGGAAGCGCCCATCCCCTTCATCAGCCACGGCGACCTGCAGGACATCGTAGAGGACGTCCAGCCCGATATACTCCACGCGCACGAGTCGGGCCCCCTGGGCCTGCAACTTGCGCGACTGGAGACCGAGCCGGATGTGCCTCGCGTTATCAGTTGTTATTATGTGCCCCGCTTTGCCGCTCGTTACCTGGCCTGGAACGGGGAACCCTCGGAGATCGTCGAGAGCATCGTGCGTAGCTACTCCATATGGCTGTTCAACCACTTCCGATGCGTCGTCTTTTCCACCGCCGCTCACAGGCAGTTCTTTGCCGGGGACGAGCTGGTGGTGCCCACGACGGTCATCTCCAACGGCGTGGACGTGCGCCGCTATTCACCCGCCGGCGGGTGCGACGAGGGCGTTGAGGCAAAATACGACCTTCCGGCTGGCCCGCGCATCCTCTTTGTCAGCCGGCTGGCCAAGGACAAAGAGATCGACGTACTGCTCAGCAGTATGCGGTCCCTGGATCCAGCTCTCGGGGCACAACTGCTGCTGGTAGGCCGCGGCGACGACGAACCCCGTCTTCAGGAGATCACAGACGAGCTCGATCTGAGGGATCGTGTTCGCTTCCTGGGTTTTGTGCCTGAGGAAGACCTGCCGGCCTTGTACCGGGCATCGAGTCTCTTTGCCATCGCCTCCATCTGCGAAGTCCAGAGCCTGCCCACGTTGCAGGCCGCGGCAACCGGGCTGCCGGTGGTCGCCGCGGATGCCGTCGCTTTGCCAGAACTGGTGCACCACGGCGTGAACGGTTTTCTGGTACCGCCCGGAAAACCAGAGGCATTTGCCCTGGCGATGGAAGAGCTACTGCGCGACCAGGCCCTGGCTGCCCGGATGGGCACAGCCAGCCGGGCCATCGCGCAAGAACATGCCGAGGACCGGACCTTCGACCAGTACGAAGAGCTGTGGCTGCAGACTGCACGCGAACACGACAACCCCCGGCAGCCGTCGGTGATCACACCCAGAGCACACTAGATAGCCATCGATGACCTGAGAAAGGCAGGAAGCCAGCGGTCTGCCCCAGCTTCGAGCGGGTAGCTGCTGGATGCCTTTGCCTTTTTGGGTCAGATCTGGTACCATATTCGTGGAGGATGCAAGTCTATGCCAGAATCACCCTACCTGCAGCAGCTCGAGAACCGGATAGACATCGCCCACGTGCCGTTCAGCGACCGGGGATCCCGGCTCCTGGTGTTTCGCTACCCCGACCGGGAGCGGCTCTACATCAAGCTCGCCGAGCGACTGACGGAGCTGGAGCCCGGCCTCGATACCTACCGGTTTCGCCCGCCGTACATCCCCGACTTTTGTTTTATCGATGAGGAAGGCATGGCGCTCTCCTACCGCCTGACTACCTATCCCCACCTCCTCGTCTTTGAGACGCGTCTCGGCTCGTTCAGATTGGCTTTCCACCGGCGGGACACGCTAGCCATCGGTCTGCCCGCCGGGGTAGCGGCAGGCATCCGTTTCCGGGCCAGCACCCAGATGTGGCAAGAGGAGGAGCGAGGCGGAAAGCTGATGGCAGTGCGCAACCTGGCTTACCGCACCAACGGCGAGGTGGTCAGGAACGAGCTCAGCTACGAACACAAGGCCTATATGATCGAATTCATCGCCGCCCCTGGGGAGGACCTGGCGATTCACCTGAGTGTACGCGATGACCTGCGACTGGCCGGCGATCCGGTGCCCTTTTCGGAGACGGAGGCCACAGCGGAGCGGCGTTGGCACAGCTGGTTCTCCCGGGTGCCTATTGTGGCGGAACCGTACCGCGATCACTACTACTATGCCTGGTGGGTTATGAGCAACAACCTTGTCGAGCCCGCTGGTAGGGTTGCCCACGAGGCCATGATGCCCTCCAAGGTGCAGTACGTCGGCATTTGGAATTGGGATGCCTGTTTCCACGCCCTCGCCTTTCGCCACGCCGACCCCGAACTGGCACGCAACCAGTTGAGGACGATGTTGGATTGCCAATTGCCCGACGGCATGATCCCTGACGCAGTGCACGACGAAGAGGTTATTGCCAACATCGAATTCCCCATGCGGGCAGAGGTCACCAAGCCGCCCATCATGGCCTGGGCTGCACTTAAATTGGACGAGACAGATCCGGACCCAGAGTTTCTGCAAGAGATCTATGTCCCACTCGTCCGCTGGAACGCCTGGTGGTTCAGCATGAATGACGACGATGCCGATGGGCTCGTGCAGTACAACCATCCCTATTCCTCGGGATTGGACGATAGCCCCTTGTGGGACTATGGCATGCCGGTTGAATCACCCGATCTGAACACCTACTTGTGTGTGCAGATGGGATCCCTGGCCATGATGGCCGAAGCCCTGGGCATGCAGAACGAGGCCGATATGTGGCGCCGGCGGGCAGCCGCTATCGTGCGGCGGATGATCGAGGATTTCTGGGATGAGGAGGCGGGATTCTTTCGCGCCCTGCGTGACGAGCAACCGATCCCGGTGTGCACGCCCTTTAATCTCTATCCTCTGTGGACGGGCCAGCTGCCGGATACCATCTGCCAGCGGCTGCTCAACCACCTTACCGATCCCCAAAAGTTCTGGGGGGGCGTGACCATCCCGACCGTGGCGCGCGACGACCCGCATCACGATCCCGAAACCATGTGGCGAGGTCCTGTCTGGGCCAACATCAACTACATCTTTGTCGAGGCATTGCGGCAGATAGGCGAACTGGAACTGGCCCGGGAGCTCCGGGACAAGACACTAAGGCTGATCATGGACCAGCCAGGCATGTACGAATACTACAACTCTGAAACCGGTGAGCCGCCCACGATCGCCGCCCACGCCTTTGGCTGGACTGCGGCGGTCTTTATTGACCTGGCCATCCAGGCCAGCATCGAGACATAGGGTAGATAGCCTTAGGAGGTCACCCATGGATTCAGATGCCAGACCGAAGGATTGTGAGCTGCTCCAGTCCGAGTTCTTTGCCAACCGGGCGGTGATCATTGCCGCAAACCGCGGCCCCGTCACCTTCACCCGTGACGAAGATGGCAATCTCGAAACGCAGCGGGGTGGCGGCGGCCTGGTCACGGCCCTTACGGGGCTATGTCGCCATACGACAGACATGACCTGGATCGCCTGTGCACGGACGGACACTGACGTCGAATGGGGACAGGGGCCGGTCGACCTCGAGGATGGCTCGCATATCCAGGCCAGGTTTCTCTCTCCAAGTGAGGAGGCCTACGAGGCATACTACAACATCATTTCGAATCCCTTGCTGTGGTTCCTACAGCACTCGATGTGGGATGTACCTCGGGCGCCCCTGATCGACCAGGACACCTGGCAGGCTTGGGAAGAGGGATACGTGGCAGTCAACAAGCTCTTCGCGGAGGCCATCGCCCAGCAGGTGCGCGCCGTTAGCCGTCCCACGCTGGTCATGCTCCAGGACTACCACCTCTACCTGGTCGCCCGCGAGCTCCGCACCCTCCTCCGCCGAAAACACCGAGCTACGGTCTTGCACTTTGTCCATATCCCCTGGCCGGGTGCGGAATACTGGCGCATCTTGCCCCCAGGCATGCGCCAGGCCATCCTGGACAGCCTCTGCGCGGTGGATGTCCTGGGCTTCCAGACCAAGGAGGACGGGCTCAACTTCTTGCGCACCTGCGAGTCGCTGCTGCCCGAGACAGCGGTGAATTACGGTCGCAGCAGGGTGTGGTACAGGAACCATGCCACCCATGTCCGCGACTTTCCCATCTCCATCGACATCGATGCGCTCAACCATTTGGCAGCGTCGCCAGAGGTTTCCGAACACCGGGCCGAGGTCCGAGATATTGTCGGGGATCGCAGGCTGATCCTGCGCATCGACCGCATCGAGCCCAGCAAGAATATCGTGCGGGGTTTTTTGGCCTTTGACGAGGTGCTGGAGCGCTATCCGGAACACTGTGGCAACGTGACGTTTCTGGCCCTGCTGGTGCCCTCCAGGATGGATCTGAAAGAGTACCGGGACTATCTGGATGCCTTGATGGCCACGGCTGGCCGGGTGAACGCCAGGCATGGGAGCAGTGAATGGGAGCCGGTCCGGGTGTTGGTGGGCGACAGCTACCCGCGGGCCGTTGCGGCCATGCAGCTCTATGACGTCCTGCTGGTGAACGCCATCGTCGACGGCATGAACCTGGTCGCCAAAGAAGGGCCAACGGTCAACCAGCGGCACGGCGTGCTCATCCTCTCGGAACGAGCCGGGGCCCGGCAGCAGTTGGAGCCAGGTGCGTTGGTGGTGTCGCCCTGCGATGTCTATGCCACGGCGGAAGCCCTGCACCAAGCTCTGGAGATGCCGGCTGAAGAACGCGAGGAGAGCGCCACGCGGCTGCAATGGCTCATCGAGCGGGAAGACATCTCGGACTGGCTTTCCCGCCAACTGGAGACCATCTCCGAGCTCAACCTGTGACGGCTGTGTTGGCAGAAAGGAACGCCGAATGAGCGAGCATGTGCCCACGACCGCTATCCTGCACTATAGTGCCCCACCCGTGATCGGCGGTGTAGAGGCCGTGATGCTGGCCCATGCCGAGACTTTCGTGGCCTGCGGCTACCCGGTCACGATCGTCGCCGGGCGCGGCGAGGCCGACGCCCTGCCCGGTGGTGTGGACCTGGTCCTCATCCCTGAGCTCGATTCTCAGCACGAGCAGGTGCTCGAGTTTGGCCCAGAGCTCGAGCAAGGGCTCGTGCCAGCCGGGTTCGAGGAGTTCACGGGTCTCCTGGTAGAGAAACTGGTGCCGGTCGTAGACCGGTTCGACAACATCATCGTGCACAATGTGTTGACCAAGCGCTTCAATTTGCCGCTGACAGCGGCCCTGTTCCGCCTGCTGGATGCCAACGTAGCGAGACACTGTATCGCCTGGTGCCACGATTTTGACTGGACGAGCCCCCGGTCCCGGTCCAAGGTCCATGAGGGCCATCCCTGGGACCTTCTGCGCACCTATCGCGAGGACCTGACCTACGTGGTTGTCTCAAAAGACCGGCAGCAAACCCTGGCCGGGCTCCTTGGATGCCCGCAGGAGGAGATCCGCGTGGTCTACAACGGGGTCAGCGCCCCGACCCTGCTGGGCCTTACGGAGCCCGGCAAAGGCCTGGTCGAGCGGCTCGGGCTTCTCAACGCTGAGCTGGTCATATTGATGCCGGTGCGGGTCACCAAGGCCAAGAACATAGAGTACGCGCTGCGGGTCGTGGCGGCGCTGAAGGAGCGGGACTGCCGGGTCAAGCTGGTACTCACCGGCCCGCCCGATCCCCACGATGAGCGCAGCATGGACTATTTCCGCTCGCTGCAAGAGCTGCGTCGCGAACTGGGTGTCGAGCAGCAGATGCGCTTTGTATTCGAATCCGGCCCGGACCCGGGCGAGGGATATTTCGTCGACTATCCCGTCGTGGCCGATCTCTACCGGGCCAGCGATCTGCTTTTCATGCCCAGTCACAGCGAGGGCTTTGGCATGCCCATCCTGGAAGCAGGGCTGGTAGGCATGCCCGTGATTGCCACCTCTGTCCCGGCCGCAGAAGAGATCGGTGACGAGGATGTGATGCTCTTTGACCCATCCGACGAGCCACGGGAATTGGCCGGCCGCTTCCTGGACTGGGCCCAGAACAGCCCTGTTCACCGTTTGCGCCAACGTGTGCGCCAGCACTACACCTGGCAGACCATCTTTCGACGGGAGATCGAGCCCATGCTCCAGCGCAGGTCGGAAACGTGATCCCGCCTGAGCCAGATACGGCGCTCCTGGAGCGGCTCGACCGGGCAGAGGGTGTCCGCCTATTCCTGGACTATGACGGGACCCTGGCCGACTTTGCGCCGACGCCGGACCATGTCAGTCCTGATCAAGAGCTGGTGGATCTCTTGTCCCAGGTCGTGGACCATCCACGCATCCAGGCGGCCATCATCAGCGGCCGGCGCCTGGGTCACATCCAGCGGCTGGTCCCCGTCGAAGGCATCCTGCTGGCCGGAACCTACGGGGTGGAGATCCAAACACCCCAGGGCGAGCGCCTGGACCGCCTGGATTACCACACGGTCCGCCCCACGCTGGAAAAGCTCAAACCCCTATGGGCAGACCTGGTCGAAGGGCGTGACGGCTTCTATCTGGAGGACAAGAACTGGGCCCTGGCCCTGCACGCACGTTTTGCCGATCCCGCCGAATCCGATTGCGTGCTGGGCGCGGCCCGCCAGTTGGCGAGGGATGCTATCCGCTCGGGCCCGCCCGACGTCTTCAGGCTGCTGGGTGGCGACAGGTTCCTGGAGATTGGCCCGCAGTTGGCCCACAAAGGCCGTACCGTGGACTATCTGCTCGAAAGCCGCCCCTGGCCCGGTGCTATCCCTCTCTACCTGGGGGACGACGACAAGGATGAAGAGGCGTTCGATGTGATCCAGGCCCATCATGGGTTGGCCATCGTGGTCACGCCTGCGCCGCGCGAGACACAGGCCGACTATCGCCTGCAGTCACCGCAGGCAGCCCGCCGTTGGCTGCGGAGGTTGCTCGTGCACCTGGGCAGCGCCAGAGAGGCTCCCTCAGGAGCACCGGCTTCGCGTTCGTAGTCACCCGCGCAGCCAAAGAACGCTGCAGCGCCTACAACGAATCCTGGCACTCGCCCTATCGAAGCGCTCTGACCAAAGTCAGTGCTCCTGCTTGCCCCGCTCAAAAGGTTGCAGATACGACCATTTGCTGGTAGAATAGAATTGTTTGTCCCCGGTCACCGAGCCGAGGCCCACTAGATGTGCCGTATCATCGACCCGATCGAACTAGTCCTTGTGGCCCAATCGGCGAAAAGGGTCTTGACAAACCAGAACATTTGTGCTATAATGATACGGGCCGATTTTCGTGTGGGAGACAGGTATGCCGAAAACCTACGAATCTGAGGACATCCAAGTCCTTGACTACCCAGAAAACATCCAGCGCCGGCCGGGCATGTACGTCGGGGGCACGGGCCTCGACGCACTGCACCACCTGGCGTACGAGCTCGTCGACAACGCGGTAGACGAGGCGCTTGCGGGCGCCTGCACGCAGATCTCTGTCGAGCTCCTCCCGGATGGCTCTCTCAAAGTGGTCGACAACGGTCGTGGCATCCCCACCGGCATGCACGCCGAGAAAGGGCGGCCCACGCTGGAGCTGGTCTTTACCGAGCTGCATGCTGGAGGCAAGTTCAAGGAAGGAAGCTACACGACCAGCGGAGGCCTCCACGGCGTCGGCATCAAGGCCACCAACGCCCTATCCGAGTGGCTGGAGGTGAGGGTGCGCCGCAACGGCGTCGTCTACTTCCAGCGGCACGAGAATGGCCTGCCGGTCATCCCCGTCCAGATCCTGGATCCGGTTAGCGGGGAAACCATCGCCGAGGTCGGCCAGAGGGGCGAGGCCACCGCGATCAAGAAGCATGCCCAAAAGAAGCTTGGCACTGCCACAGAGATCGTCTTCAAGCCCAACGGCCGTTTCCTGGACACCGTGGACTTTGATTTTGACATGATCGCCCGGCGCCTGCAGGTGATCGCCTTCCTCCTGCCCGGCGTGGAAGTCGAGATCACGGACAACCGCAAGAAGAAATCGCGGTCCAAGAGCTTTCGTTACGATGGCGGCCTGGTCGAGTATGTAGATTGGCTCAACGACGGCCGCCGGCCCATCCACCGCCAGCCCCTGGAGGTGAGCGGTCGCCAAAACGGGGTCAGTATCGAGGTGGTTTTCCAGTGGCACAGCAGCGTCGACGACAGCGAGATTGTCAGTTTTGTCAACACCATCCCTACCCCGGATGGGGGCAAACATGTGGCTGGCTTCAAGAGCGCCATCACCAAAGCCATCAACCAGTTCGCCGCCGAGAAAAAGCTGACCAAGGACAAGGGCGAAGCCAGCATCCGCGGTGGTGACACATTGGCCGGCCTGACAGCGGTGCTCAAGATTTCGATGCAGGATCCACACTTCACCAGCCAGACCAAGACCCAGCTGGCCAGCGACCAGGTCCAGGGGATCGTCCACAGCATCGTGTACGAGGGGCTCCTGGAGCAACTGCGCAAGAAGATTTCGCTGGGCCGGACGATCGTCCAGCAGGCCCAGGCGGCAGCCCAGGCCCGCGTGGCAGCGACCAAGGCGCGCTCCCTGGTGATCCGCCGCAGTGTATTGGACGCGGCTGATTCTGGCCTGCCGGGCAAGCTGGCCGACGTCAGCAAAGGAACGTCAACGGACCAGACCATCCTGTATGTCGTCGAGGGCGACAGCGCAGGCGGCTCCTGCAAGATGGCCCGCGACCGCAGATACCACGCCATTCTGCCACTGCGCGGCAAGCCCCTGAACGTAGAGGGGGTCAAGGTCACACGTCTCCTGAACAACAACGAGATCAAGGCCATCATTGCGGCCATAGGCGGCGGGATCGGCGCAGACTTTCGCGTCGACGACATGCGCTACGGAGGGATTGCCATCCTCGTGGACGCCGACGTCGACGGTGACCACATCCGCACCCTGCTCTACACCCTTTTCTGGCGCTACATGCGGCCGATGATCGAGGCTGGGCGGCTTTACGTCGCCGTGGCCCCCCTCTACCTGCTTCGCAAAGGAAAGCAGGCCCACTATGCCTATTCTGAGCGGGAGCGCGATGTGATCCTGGAGGAATGGGGGCGCAACGGGGTGACGATCCAGCGCTACAAGGGTCTGGGCGAGATGAACCCCGAACAACTCCGCGAGACCGTTTTCAGTGTGAATGAAGCTGGCCCCTGGAACGACAGCCTCCGGCGGGTGACGGTGGAAGATGTGCACCACGCCAACCAGCTCATCGGCACCCTCATGGGTCGCTCCGCCCGTAGCCGGCGAGGCTGGTTGTTAGAGCGCTGGAGCCAGGAAGATCACACCGAGAACGGGGACGAAGACGACGAAAACGGCGACACAGAATAGGCAGGATGCTGTCAACTAGGAGCATCCTGCAAGGCAGCCGGCGCCGCCTCTGCAGGACGAGCTCTTATTGGAGACCATGATGCTGACGGACACATTGAGCGTTGAGACGGTAGCACTGACGACCGACCTAGAGCAGGCGTATTTTGAATACGCGGTCGAGACCATCACCGACCGGGCCCTGCCCCGGGTCGAGGACGGCCTCAAGCCTGTGCAGCGGCGTATCTTGTACGCCATGCACGACATGGGCCTGCGCCACGATCGGCCCCATCGCAAGTCAGCCCGTATCGTCGGCGAAGCGATGGGCAAGTACCACCCCCATGGCGATCAATCAGTCTATATGGCCATGGTGCGCATGGCCCAGCACTTTGCCATGCGCCATCCCCTGGTCGACGGCCAGGGCAACTTTGGCAGCATCGATGGCGATAGCCCAGCAGCCATGCGCTACACCGAGGCCCGGCTGGCCGAAATCGCCCAGCACATGCTGCAGGATATCGACCAGGACACCGTCGATTTTGTGGACAACTTTGACGGCAGCCTTCAAGAGCCCATCATCCTGCCAGCGGCATTGCCCAATCTCCTGGTCAATGGCGCCACGGGCATCGCTGTGGGCATGGCCACCAACATCCCACCCCACAACCTGGGCGAGGTGTGTGACGCTCTGATCTATGTTGCCGAGCGCTGGAAGACTCTGGACAAGATCACCGTCGACGACCTGATGGAGATTGTCCCCGGCCCTGACTTTCCTACTGGCGGCGTCATCTATCGCTACCGCGACGATGGTTCGGGCGAGAGGCTCGACACGATCCGCGCTGCGTACGAGTCGGGACGGGCACGCATCATAACCCAGGCGCGGCTGGCTATGGAGGACATTGGCGGGGGCAAGGTCAACATTGTGGTGACGGAACTGCCCTACGCCGTGCAGAAATCCACGGTCCTGGAGCGCATCGCCCGAGAGGTGCGCGATGGACGCATCACCGGTGTCACCGACCTGCGGGACGAATCAGATCACGAAGGCATGAGGGCCATCATCGAGGTCAGCCGCGTGGCCGACGCCCGAGAGGTGTTGGACGCCGTCCTGACGCGAAGCCAGTTGCGCGAGACCTTTGGCGTCAACGCCCTGGCCCTGGTCCCTGAAAAGATCAATGGCGACGTGATCGTCCGTCCCCAGCGCCTGCCGCTGAAGGATATGCTCGTCTACTTTGTCAGCCACCGGTTGGACGTCATTACCCGGCGGAGTCGCTACGAGCTGGAGAAGCGCCAGGCCCGGCTGCACATCGTCCAGGGTTTGCTCAAGGCGCTGGACATCATCGACGAGGTCATCGACACCATCCGGCGCAGCCGGACCACCGAGACGGCCCATACGAACCTGGTTCGCAAGTTCAGCTTCACCGACATCCAGGCCGATGCCATCCTGTCCATGCAACTGCGACGGCTCGCCGGCCTGGAGCGGCGCAAGCTGGCCGACGAAGAAAAAGAGCTCGAGGCCCGCATCAAGTATCTCAAAGGGCTCCTGCGATCAGAGAAGCGTCGCCTGGAGGTGGTGGTAGAAGAGACCAAGGACATCAAGGCCAAATTCGCCACCCCACGCAAGACCATCATCCTCACCAGCGAAAAAACCGGCGCTACCATCGTCACCGAGGCCGAGCTGGCCATGCCCGATGGCCCGCAAGTGGTCGTCATCACCACCCAGGGCCTGCAGCGCAGTGACGCCAAGGGCTTTGGCTACCGCGTGCGAGAAGGGGCCACCAGCCGGGCGGTCGAAGCCCACCGCATGCACCTGCGCTGCGAGCAGGATGACGTCGTGGTGCTCGTCTCCAGCCTGGGCCGAGCCTGGTGGGGTCCGGTCGGCCGGCTGCCAAGGTTGGCCGGTTTCAGCGAGTTGGGCCTGGACAAAGGCGAAGAGGTTGCCGGCATGGGCGTCTTGAGCGAGGGCTCGTCCCTGCTGATCGGCACCCGAAAGGGCCAGATCAAACGAGCCCGGGTCGAGGATGTCAGGTCCGGCGCCGAAGCGTCCTGGTCTATAGCCGTCGGGCTTTCTGGCGAGGGAGACGCAGTGCTGTTCGCCGGTGTTGGGGATGACAAAGCAGAAGCCATGTTCTTCACCAGCTCGCGAGCCATCCGCATTGCCGGTGAAGACGTGAATCCGCAAGCCACATCCTCGGCGCGGGGGGTGGCCGGCATCAAGCCTCGGAAGGGGGATGTACTGCTGGGCGGTGCCTTGATCCCCGACCCCAATGCCAAAATCGGGATCGTCGTCGTCACCAAAGCTGGCTTTATCAAGCGGGTCCCGCTAGGTGAGTTCCCCGTCCAGGGCCGTGGAGGCCAGGGTGTGCTCCTGCTCAACCAGACCAGGGCCACCGGCCCGGTCGTGGCGGTGGCTGTGGGGCCCATGGCTGGTGACGTGGACCTGATCGGCGCTGCAGGCAAGCGCCAGCGGCTCGCCGGGGTGCCTGTCGAGAACCGCGCCAATCGTGGGGAAAAGCTCGTGGAGCTGGAGGAAGTGGTCGAGGCCTGGGTTCTGTAGGCCGAGTAGGCCGAGTCTCACACGACCTGGTAGTGGCTCGGCCAACGCCGCACCAGGGTCCATTGGCCCGTTTCGAGGTTACGGCATAGTTCCCAGGTCTGAGGACCGGCAGTCTGTACCAGGTAACAGCGCAAGTCGCGTCCATCCTGCGTCCTGGTGCCCTCCCTGCCCCAGGACTCGATCTCGAAGCGGCGCTCCTGCCAGCGGAAGGCCAGCGGCCGGACCGTACCCTCAGGCCGGGCGTACACCTCGACGTTCACTGTCTCGTTGATGAATTCCATCATCCCTCCTACCCCTGCGGCGGATCCCCAATCTGCTCTCGCAGGTAGGAGAGAACCAGGTTCAGGGCAGCATCTACCGATTGCTCTTTGTTGTGCAAGCGATCCCCCTGCCAGACACTGCGCCGGCAGCGTTCATCGTCTGGTGCCACCAGTGCAATGTAGACCAGACCGACAGGCTTCTGCGGTGTCCCGCCCGTGGGGCCGGCGATCCCCGTCACCGAGACGGCCAGATCGGCTCCGAACCTCTCCCGGGCCCCGCGGGCCATCTGGAGCGCCGTCTCTTCGCTGACCGCGCCATGCGTCATCAGCGTTTCGTGGCGCACGCCAAGCACTTGTTCCTTGGCCTCCACCGAGTAGACGACGAAACCACCGAGGAAGTAGGCCGAGCTGCCGGGAACATTCGTGATGCGGTGTCCCAACAATCCCCCGGTGCACGACTCAGCCACGGCCAAGGTCAGGCCCTTCTCCCCGAGCAGGTCGCCGAGTTCCTCTTCAGCGCGCATCGTCTTCCTCCACCGATATTATAGCACCATCGGCAGGACGGTCCAACTCCGGATCAGAGATAGACAGCCCCCTGCTTTCGTGGTATAATGGCCCGCGTTGGCGTCCCGGCCAAAGTTTGGCACAGTCTGGCGCGCGTGGCAGGAGCAGAGCGGCTTGTGCGACCGATGGATCCTGATCAAGTGATCTCGTTTACCATCCCCCTACAGAGCAGAGCGGGTACTCTATACTCTATCCGCCAGATTTCGGAGGTAAGAGAGGGCCATTATGGGTGAGAAGATCCTCGTTACAGGTGGAGCGGGCTTTATCGGGTCTTTCCTGGTCGATGCCTTGGTCGAAGGAGGCAACGAGGTACGGGTGTATGACGCACTGGTGCCACAGGTTCACGGTCCCGACCAGGCAGCGCCGGCGTATCTGAATCCCGCGACCGAGTTGATCAAGGGAGACATCCGCGATAGAGAGGCGCTCGCCCAGGCATTGGCAGGCATCGACGTCGTCTTTCACCTGGCGGCAGCCGTCGGCGTAGGGCAATCGATGTACCAGATCCAATACTACACCGACGTGAATAGCCTGGGTGGCGCCGTCCTGCTGGACCTGCTGGCCAACGTCAAGCACAACGTGCGCAAGATCGTGGTTGCCTCGTCCATGTCCATTTATGGCGAGGGCAAGTACCACTGCGACGAGCACGGCACCGTCTATCCCCGGCTGCGGACCGAAGACCAGCTCAAAGCGCGCCAGTGGGAGATGCGCTGTCCCCACTGCCGGCGCGAGGTGCGCCCACTGCCCACAGACGAAGACAAGCCACTCTACCCCACCTCGATCTATGCCATCACCAAGCGAGATCACGAGGAGATGTTCCTGAGCACCGGCTTTGCCTACGGTATTCCGGCCGTGGCACTCCGGTTCTTTAACACCTACGGGCCACGCCAGGCGCTGTCCAACCCCTACACCGGCGTCATGGCCATCTTCTCCGGGCGTTTGCTGAATGAACAACCACCGGTTATCTACGAGGATGGGAAGCAGAGCCGCGATTTTGTCCACGTACGGGACATTGTTCGAGGGCTGCTGTTGGCCATGGAGCGGCCGGAGGCCGATTACCAGGTCTGCAACCTGGGCACAGGTGCGTCTACCTCGGTGCTCGAGATCGCCGAGATGCTGAGCCAACAACTGACCGGTGGGGAGATCAAGCCGGAGATCCGGAACCAGTTCCGCGCGGGTGACATCCGGCACTGCTACGCCGACCTGACGGCAGCCCGGCGCCTACTGGGCTTTGAGCCGCGCATCTCGCTGGCCGAGGGCCTGGACGATCTGCTGGCCTGGGTCCGCGAGCAATCGGCGGAAGATCGCTTCGACCAGGTAGAGAAAGAGCTGGCGAACAAGTCATTGGTCGTCTGAGATCACGCTGCGGGAGCTGGGCCATACCCCGTCGGCATCCGGGGGACGGGACGCCGGCCGCAGAGCCTGCACGCCCACACAATACGCCCGCCTCGAGCAGGCATAGGCAAGGAGTGATGAATGAAAAAGAGGGACTATACGCCACTGCTGGCTGACCTGGCCGAAGCGTACGCCCGGCACTCGCCGAAATCCAGGGCAATCCACGAAAGGGCCGAGGAGGTCTTGGTCGACGGCGGCAGCCACTCACTGCGGCTTATCGAGCCGTTTCCGCCGCGTGTCGTTTCCGCGCGGGGGGCCTATATCACCGATGAGGATGGTCACTCCATTCTGGATTTCTGGCAGGGGCACCTGGCGAACATCCTGGGCCACAATCCAAGCGTTGTCACAGCCATGTTGGCCCGGGCGCTGGAGGAGGGCGTGGGCTTGCAGACAGGCTTTTCCGACCGGCTCCAGGCCGAGACGGCGGAAATCCTGTGCAAGCAGACTGGGGCCGAGCGGGTGCGCTTTACGACCAGCGGCACCCTGGCCACCATGTACACGATCATCCTCTCGCGAGCCTTTACCGGACGTGACCTGGTCATGAAGGTCGGTGGCGGATGGCATGGTGCACAGCCGTGGGCGCTGAAAGGCGTAGACTATCATACCAACTCTGAGAACGGGTTCCAAAGGATCGAATCGGGAGGCGTGCCTCTCGCCGTGGTCGACAAGGTCATCGTGAGCGGTTTCAACGATCCCGAGCGGCTGCGCGAGCACTTCCGGGAGCATGGCGACCGCTTGGCCTGTTTCATTGTCGAGCCTTTTCTCGGCGCCGGGGGCTTTAAGGCGGCCAGCCTCGAATACCTCCAGACGGCGCGGGAGCTCTGCCACCAGTACGGCGCCGTCCTGATCTTTGACGAGGTCATCTCGGGCTTCCGGTTCTGCGCCGGAAGTGCCGGGAGCCTTTACGGTGTCCAGCCCGATCTGGCCACGTTCGGCAAGATCGTCGGGGGCGGCATGCCCCAGGCGGCCGTCGCCGGGCGAGCAGACATCATGAACCTGGCCGGCCGCCAGAGCGGGAGCAAGGTCAGGTTCTCAGGCGGCACCTATTCGGGACATCCGGGTTCACTGTTGGCAGCCAAGACACTCATGACTTACCTGGTAGAGCACGAAGCAGAGATCTATCCCTACCTGGCCAAGACCGGGCAGCGGGCACGAGAGATGGCGACGGCCATCTTTGAGGAGGAGGGCATCTGGGCCAGGTGCACAGGGGACGGTGGGGACGTCCTACCGGGCAGCTCCCTGTTTATGATTCACTTCCCCTACGACAAGGACACGGAACTGGAGCGGCCAGAGGATTGGTCAGACCCCACCAACTGTGACGTCATCTTGAGCCACAAGGTGCTCGACCTGGCCCTGCTGCTGGAAGACGTGTTCCTGAGCCGGAGCCATGGTGCGCTGACAGTGGCCCACACGGAAGCTGACCTGGATCGGCTGGGCGATGCGTTCCGCAGCGCCGCACGCCGCATCAGAAAATACCGCTAGGCGTCCGGCTTGGGCCTGGACGGCATTACCATCCTTACCATTCGACAGGAGAAGAACCATGCCAGAGACAATCCGGATCGTACAGTATGGACTCGGCCCCATCGGAGCGGCGGTTGCCCGCCACGTGGTCGAGCGCGAGGGCCTGGAGTTGGTCGGCGCAGTAGACATCGACCCCGCCAAAAAGGGCAAAGATGCCGGGGAGATCATCGGGCTGGGCCGCCCCCTGGGCTTTCCGGTGACAGGAACCCTGTCTGAGGCCCTGGAGCGGACTGAGGCCGAGGTAGCACTCCACACTACCAGCTCCTACTTTGACCTCTTCCAGAGCCAGGTGATCGAGATCCTCGAGGCAGGCCTGGACATCGTCTCGACTGCCGAGGAGCTGTCTTTTCCCTGGCTGGACCACCCGGAAGCGGCCGCCGCCGTCGATGCCGTCGCCCGGCGAGCCGGCAAGACGATCCTTGGCACGGGGGTGAACCCCGGCTTTATCATGGACTCCCTGCCCCTTTTCCTGACTGCCATCTGCCAGCGCGTGGACCACATCGAAGTGACGCGGGTCATCAACGCCTCCACGCGGCGGGGGCCCTTCCAGGCCAAGATCGGCTCTGGCCTGACCGTAGAAGACTTCGAGGCCAGGATGGCTGCCGGCCGCATGGGCCACGTGGGGCTGCCCGAGTCGGTGGCTATGGTCTTTGACACCCTCGGCAAAAAGCTGGTGCGCTACGAGTCCAACGTCGAGCCGGTGCTGGCCGCAGGGACCGTCAAGACGGAGCATTTTGAGGTCCAGCCCGGCCAAGTGCGTGGCCTCAAGCAGGTCGCACGCGCCTATGGAGAAGAGGGAGAGTTCGTCGCCCTGACCTTCATCGCCGCCCTGGAAGCGGGACAGGACGGCGATACGATCAAGATCAGTGGGAAGCCAGACCTGGAGGTCACCCTGGCAGGCACGAATGGCGACCTGGCCACCGTGGCCATTGCGGTCAATGCCGTCCGCCGGGTGAAGGCAGCCCCGCCCGGCCTGGTCACCATGCGGGATCTGCCCATTGTAACCACCAGCTAGGGCGATTAAAAGCAGAAGCCCTTGGCAACAGGAGCACCGATTTAGCGTTCGTGAGTGTTCATAGTATCGGTGCTCCTGCGATTCCCCCCGTTCGCGAACTCTGCTCACTCCCGCGCCCGGCCCAAATCCTCCGAGGGACGGGTGGCCCGATCCAGTTCGAGCAACAGCACATAGGCTTCTGCAGTGCTCTCGCCGCACATGTCTGGGCTGGGACGGAGCCGGACACAGACAGCAGGCCGGTCGGGATGGCCGTACAGCCGGCAGCGGTTGTCTGCGGTTAGCTGCACACAGCGCACGCCTGCCGGCTTGCCTTGCGGCATACCGGGTATGGGCGAAGAGATGGACAGGACGACACAACAGGCAGCACAGCCTGCACGACATTCCACGCCTAGTTCCCCGCTCTGTAGGTCACTACCATTCCCCCGCATACGCCACACGGTACGGCTCGAGCTCTCTCGTCGTCAGGGCCCACCGCAGTTCTACCAACTGGCGCAGGTGCAGGAGATCGTGAGCAGCCCACGATGCCAACAGATCAGCCGCCGTGATCTCTCCCCAGGGCGCCTGGTAGGCCGCCTGCCAACCAGGAGCCTGGAGCGTGCGCAGCCAGGCCAGCGAGTCCTCGCGTAGCGTCAAGAAGCCTGCCATCGATTCCGCCGGGTCCCGCTCGTTGTAACGCCGCGCTGTCACCCAGCCGGCAGGATCGATCGGAGGCCACGTCTCCCCCGGCCGGTGAAGGGTATAGTCGATCCGCTGCCGAAAGTCCTCGCGCTCTTCGTCCCAGAGGTGGTTCACCACTTCGAGCATCGACCAGGAATCAGGGTCCGGCTTCCAGCGCGCCTGCGCATCCGTGATTCCGGCCAGGACCGCTCGAATCGCAGCAGCGCTCTCGGCCATGCGTGCTGCCACCTGCTCAACGTCCATCCGGCACCTCCTGCGCATGTTCTTTGGGCGAGGGACCACAGCCCTGCCCCCATGTGGCCCATTATATCACGGGATCCGGTACGTTGGCAATGACCGTGGGGGCCATCCAGTTCGACTATTATGATGATTCATATTTGACAAATACGCTCTTAGCATCGATAATAGGGGGTGACAACAGGGATAGATGCCGACCGCTTTTTCGCAGCGTGGGGCGTAGGGAGGGATAGATGGCTCTGGCACAATGGAGGGAAGCACTCAATGGCTGCAACGTCGATGACCCGGCGCAGGCTGATCCGCTGACGCGGTGGCTGGTCATCAGCCGGGCGTGCGTGTTCTCGATGACGGTCATCTCTGTGCTGATCGGCGTACTGCTCGCCGCCGCCGACGGGTACTACAGTTGGGGGCTGGCGTTTCTGTCGCTCGTGGGCCTGGTAGCAGCCCACGCGGCGAATAACCTGCTCAACGATTACCTCGACGTCAAGAACGGCGTAGACACAGAAGACTATCCCCGCGCGCAGTACTCGCCCCACCCGCTCCTCGGTGGCCTGACCACGCCAGGGAGGCTCCTGCAGGCCGTGCTCCTCCTCAACCTGCTCGATGCCGCCATCATGCTGTTCCTGGGCCTGGTCGCCGGGCGGCCCTGGGCCTTTGCCTTTGCCGCGGGTGGACTGCTTCTCAGCGTCTTTTACGTGGCCTGGCCAGTCAAGCTCAAACATCGCGGACTGGGTGAGTTGACGGCGTTGGTAGTCTGGGGGCCGCTGATGACCGGCGGCACGTATTACATCGTGGCCGGGACCATCACACCAGCGGTCTGGCTGGCGACGTTGCCCTACGGCCTGCTCGTGGCGACGGTCTTGGTCGGGAAGCACATCGACAAGCGGAGGCAGGATGCAGCCATCGGCGTCCACTCCATCCCCGTGCTCTTGGGCGATGAGGCGTCCCGGCGCTTGAACATGGTTCTCATGGTCTCCTTCTTTGTCCTCGTTATCGCCCTCGTCGTCAGCGGAGCGATGGGCTTCTGGATCTTGCTCACGCTGCTGGCGATGGGCCGGCTGTGGACGGTCTTGCAGCAGTACCGCCGGCCGAAACCGGAAGCCGCCCCGGCAGGCTGGACCGTGTGGCCGCTGTGGTACGTTGGCTGGGCCATGCTCCTGAACCGGCGTGCCGGCCAGTTGTTCATCCTGGGCATGGTCCTCAACGTCCTGTGGAGCCTGGCCCGCGGCACTCTGTTGAGCAAGGTCGCCCTGCCGTGGGTTTGAGACGCCGTCATAAGCATCGT